>NZ_JBSFGS010000029.1:0-97137 GCF_053596675.1 Kitasatospora sp. NPDC001664 | reverse complement strand
ATCTGGCGTTGACTTTTGGCACGCTGTTGAGTTCTCAAGGAACGGTGGCTTCCTTCGGTCCGCCTTCCAGCGGGCCCTCCGGGCGCTTCGTTCGTATTTCGAGCTTATCAGACGTTTTCGTCCGACTCGCTTCCGTCTTCTGCGACCTGACGGCCCGTCCGACGTTTCAAACTCTAGCCGATCCCCGCTCCGAAAAGCGAATCCAGCCGCAATCCATATAAACGCACACGACAAATAGACCCGGCCCGCAAAAAGCACAGACCAGTTCCGAGCAGAAGTGGTGTTCCAAGGATTGGCCGCCCCGGGACCGTCCACACAGAACGCGTGTCCGGTGCTCCCTGCCGAGCGACTAGGGAACACTACGCCCATCCCTGCCCGAAGGCAAACTCCCAGGCCCGCCCCTCGAAAACGGTTCGCCCGTTCGGCCCCATGGGCCGCATCCTCCTCGGCATGGACGAACCGAAGCACCGCATCCGCGCGCTGCACACCGAGGAGACCGTCACCGTCTACCAGGCGTACCGCCCGGAGATCGGGGTGGCCGCGGCCCGTGACGGGCGCTTCCCCTCCTCCTGGAGCCGGAGCCGGATGACGTGGATCAAGCCCTCGTTCCTCTGGATGATGTACCGCTGCGGTTGGGGGGAGAAGGAAGGGCAGGAGACCGTGCTCGCGGTCGAGATCTCCCGGGCCGGCTTCGAGTGGGCGCTGCGGCACGCGTGCCTCTCCCATTACGAGCGCGGGCTCCACTCCGACCAGGCCGCCTGGAAGCGCGAGCTCAAGCGGGCGCCGGCCCGGGTCCAGTGGGACCCCGAGCGGGACCTGCACCTGCGCCCCCTGCCGTACCGCTCGCTCCAGCTCGGTCTGGCCGGCGAGGCCTCGGGCCTGTACGCGGACGAGTGGACGGTGTCGATCACGGACGTGACCCCGCTCGCGCACCAGGTCCACGCGCTGGTGCGCGAGGGGGACCTGGACGCGGCCGCGGAGCTGCTCCCGCAGGAGCGGCCGTACCCGGCGGGGCCGGAACTGCTGGCGCACCTCGGGGCGTGACGGTGTGACGGTGTGACGGTGTGACGGGAGGTCACCCGACGGCGGCTCAGTGGTGGGCGTGCTCCGCCGGCTTCTCCGGGTCGTACGGAAGGGCCCAGACCCGTTCCCCGACGAGGACCTCGTCCGGGAGCCAGGTGCTCTGCAGGACGGTGGTGAGCGCGGAGGCGGAGCTGCTGAGGACCGTCGGGGTGCTCAGCCCGTCCGCCCGGCGCGGGGAGGAAATGGTGACCGGGGCCGCGAGGACGGTGTCGCCCCAGGGTGCGAGGGCGGTGGCGAGCCGGCCGTCGAAGGCCTCCTCGGCGGAGCCGGTGCCGTGCACCGCGTCGGCGAATCGGCCGTAGGTGTCCGCCTCGATCGATATCCATACGCCGAAGCTGACGGTCCGTCCGTCGGTGAGCCGCACCCGGAGCAGGGCGCGGACGAACCCGCCGAGGGTGCTGGTGAGCACGGTCTGTTCCGAGCGGAAGGTGACGACGCGCTCCCGCTCCTGCTCGGCGAGGGCTGCGACGGGGTCCGGCAGGTCGTAGTCGAAGGCCGGCGTCGCCGTGCCGAGCGGCTCGCCGCAGCAGCTGCAGAGCGGGAGGACCGCCTCCTCGTCGGACTCGCCCTCCTCCTCGTACGCCGCCGGGCCCTGCACCGCGACGCGAGCCCGCGCGGCGGCGAGCTCCGGGTCGCGGACGGCCAGGTAGGAGAGGTCCTCGTGCCAGGCCTCGGGCGTGAGGCGGATGAGCAGGCTGCCGGGGACGGAGGGGTCCGCGGTCGGCAGGTCGACGATGGCACCGTCGGCCCTGAGTTGGCCGAAGACGCCCATCCGCCCCAACTGGGTGTCCCCGTAAGGCTGCGCGCGCACGTACGCGCCGACGTCCACCACGTCGCCGACCGAATCGCTGCGGCGGAAGACCTCCTCGCGCAGCATCCCGGCGTGGTACCGGGTGTTCTGGGTCTGCTTGTTGCCGTAGATCCGCCGTCTCAGGTAGAGCCCGAGCGCGAGCCCGAGCGGCACTCCGATGGCGAGTCCGACGATCAGTACGTCGAGCAGATCCGAATCCATGGTCCGTCCCCCGTCCCCCGTGACTTGTCCGGCGGAGCGTAATGAGGACGGGGGCGTCCTGTCGATCGGCAATCGGCGGACCGGGCGGGGTCAGGCGGTGACCACGGCCAGGACGAAGCCGTCGTAGCCCTTGGAGCCGACGGTCTGGAGGGCGGTGGCGGTGAGGCGGGGGTGGGCGGCGATCAGTTCGGTGAAGGTGCGGACGCCCTGGACGCGGGGGTCGTCGGAGGCCTCGTCGGTGACGGCGCCGTCGCGGACCACGTTGTCGCCGATGATCAGGCTGCCGGGGCGGGTGAGGCGCAGGGCCCAGTCCAGATAGGCGGGGTTGGAGGGCTTGTCGGCGTCGATGAAGACCAGGTCGAAGGGGCCCTGGCCCTCGGCGGCGAGCTGCGCGAGGGAGTCGAGGGCGGGGCCCTCGCGGAGTTCGACGCGGTCGGTGAGGCCGGCCCGGTCAAGGTTGGCGGTGGCCACCTCGGCGCAGCGGGGGTCGACCTCCAGGGTGACGACGCGGCCTTCTGCCGGGAGGGCGCGGGCGAGCCAGATGGTGCTGTAGCCGCCGAGGGTGCCGATCTCCAGGACGGTGCGGGCGCCGCTGATGCTTGCCAGCAGGTGGAGCAGCTTGCCCTGGTTGGGGGCGACCTGGTGGCCGGGGAGTCCGGCGGCGTCGCTGTCGGCGACGGCGGTGAGCAGGGCGTCGTCCTCCTCGACGAGGAGGTCGTTGAAGTAGTCGTCGACGGCGGTCCAGGTCTGCTGCGCCTCCTGGGCCTGCTGGGTGAGGGTCTGCTGGGCCGAGGACTGCTGCATAGTGAGTTCCCTTTCGAAACTTGCGCCGTGCCGAACCGGAATCTACTACATCCCGCCCTGCTCGAACAGGCCGGTCTACCCTGGGCGGCATGGCTGAGCCCGTGATCGCGGCGGAACCGTCCGCCGGTGTCGAGGCCCTGGCCCGGCTGGTGGCCGGGCGGGGCGTGGTGGTGCTGAGCGGGGCCGGTCTGTCGACCGAGTCGGGGATCCCGGACTACCGGGGCGAGACCGGCAGCCGTCGCCGCGGCTCCCCGATGACCTATCAGGAGTTCACCGGGAGCGAGGCGGCCCGGCGCCGCTACTGGGCCCGCAGCCACGCCGGTTGGCGGACCATCGACCGGGCCGAGCCGAACGCCGGGCACCGCGCGGTGGAGCGGCTGCGCCGCTCGGGCCACGTCTCGGCCGTCATCACCCAGAACGTGGACGGCCTGCACCGGGCGGCCGGCACCCGGGACGCGGTGGAGCTGCACGGCGGGCTGGACCGGGTGGTCTGCCTGACCTGCCGTCAGCTGAGCTCCCGGGCCGAGCTGGACCGCCGGCTGACCGAGCTGAACGGGGAGTTCGCGGACCCGGGAGCGCACCGCCAGGCCGACGGCGACGCCGTCCTGCCGGACGCGGCGGTGGAGGGCTTCCGGGTGGCGCCGTGCGCCCGGTGCGGCGGAGTGCTCAAGCCGGACGTGGTGTTCTTCGGCGAGAGCGTGCCCAAGCCCCGGGTGGAGCGCTGCTTCGACCTGGTGGCGGCCGGGCAGGTGCTGCTGGTGCTCGGCTCCTCCCTGACCGTCATGTCCGGCCTGCGCTTCGTCCGCCGGGCCGCCAGGGACGGCACCCCGGTCGCGATCGTCAACCAAGGCCCCACCCGGGGCGACGAGTTGGCCACCACCCGGCTCGGGCTCCCGCTCGGCCCGGCGCTCAGCGAACTGGCCGATCTGGTCGGCGGCACGGCGTCCTACGCCTGACCGTTCGGACCACACGGGGCTGTCCGAACGGGCAGAACCGGAAAACCGCCGCTCCCTCCCGTTACCGGCACCGCCCGCCGCCACGTCCAGATGGGCAACACCGCCACCGGGCGGTCTGCATGGCCGGCATGCGACGACGACAACGGAAGGACCGACGGAGATGCACGAGCTCCCGTCCGACATCCCCCGCAACGAGCTGCCGATGCTCGACCTCACCCCGCCGAGCACCGGCACCCACCGACCGGCCCGTCGGCGCCGCGCCCGCCTGCTCGGCGGCGCGGTGGCCACCACGCTCGCCGTGGCCGGCCTGGCCGCACTGCTCGGCGGACACCTGCGGCCGACCGGCGGCACCGACGACACGGTGCAGCTGGCGGCGGCCGCCGGGCCCGCCGCGAGCCCCAGCGCCGGCGCCACCGCCGATCCGGACGCCGGTCTGGTGAAGGTGACCGGCCGCGCCCTGCTCGGGCAGCTCCTGGACGCACTGCCGCCGTCCGTCCCGACCAGCGGCTACGCCGCCGAGACGGCCTACGTCGACGAGGGCTCCAAGGAGACCGTCGCCCAGGTCTACCTGAGCACGCCAAAAGGCACCGGCATGCTCCGGGCGTTCGTCAGCTCCGCCAGCCCGGACAAGGTCTGCACCGCGCAGACCTCCTGCCGGGTCGACGGGCGGGGGAACAAGTACACGGTCAGTCACATGCGGGACAACTGCATCCAGGACACGGTGATCTGGATGGTGCACCCCGACGGCACCGGCATCCAGCTGAACCTGGCCAGCTGCCTGGCCTGGGACGGGACCGGCAACAAGAAGGGCGTCGTGCCGCTGACCGAGGAGGAGGCGGTCCGGCTGGCCGGTGACCCGGGCATCCGCCGCGTGATCACCCCGGCCGCCCGGGACGCCGCCCAGGCCCGCTTCCCGGAGATGCCGCGCCTGACCGGCTGACACCTGGTCGCACGACGGCGGGCCGCCCTTGACGAGGCGTCGGACGCGGGACGCCGTGGCTCCGAGGGGTCGTCGAGCCGAGGAGTCGTGGCACCGAGGGGTCGGTCCGCGGCTCTCCCCCGTAGGTGCGGTCTTGGCGGGGCCCGACCGGTTCGGGCCCCGCCTTCCACGGTAGGGCGGTCCGGGAGCCGTGGGCAGGCCTCTGGGCCCGGAACTGCCCGGCACCTGGAACGGCGCCCGGGAGCGGCCGAGTTCAGCAAGTTCAGCGAGGCGCGCGGAGGGGGGTGGTGGACTGCCCACGGAGTGGGACGGGGCTGACCGATCGGGTACGGCTTGGCACACTGCTCACCATCCCCCCACACCACCCCCTCCGCTGGAGCCTCCATGGCACTGCCCCAGGGCGCACTCGGTCACCGCTACCAGGGTGAGCACCCGCTCCGGACCCTGCTCTTCCTGATCCGCCCCGACCGCACCCGCGCCGCCCTGGCCGTCCTGGTCTTCCTCGCCAAGCACTCGCCGATCTGGCTGCTGCCGCTGGTCACCGCCAACGTCCTGGACGTGGTGGTCGACCACCGCCCGCTGGCCGAACTCTGGTGGAACACCGGCCTGTTGCTGGTGATCCTGGCCCTGAACCTCCCGCTCCACCTGCTCTACGTGCACTGGATGCACGGCACCATCCGCCGGATGGGCACCCGGCTGCGCAGCGCGCTCTGCCACCGGATGCAGCAGCTGTCGATCGGCTTCCACGCCCGGGTCACCGCCGGGGCGCTCCAGTCCAAGGTGATCCGGGACGTGGAGAACATCGAGAACGCCGCCCAGCAGACCGCCGACAACGGGCTGGCGGCCATCGCCACCCTGCTCGGTGCGCTGGCCGTGATCGGCTGGAAGGCCCCCGCCTTCCTGCCGGTCTTCCTGGTGCTGGTGCCCGCGGCCGCCTACCTGGTGACCAGGCTGCGAAACCGGCTGCGCGACCAGAACGAGTCCTTCCGCCGCGAGGTCGAGCAACTCGCCGGCCGGGTGGGCGAGATGACCACCCTGATCCCGGTCACCCGGGCGCACGGTCTGGAGCGCACCGCGCTGCGCCGGATGGACCGCACCCTGGACCGGGTGCTGCACGCGGGCCTGCGGCTCGACCTGCTGAACGGCCGCTTCGGTGCGCTCTCCTGGATCCTGCTGAACGCGATCGGGGTCGGCTGCCTGGCCGGCGCGGCGGTGGCGGCGTACCGGGGCTGGCTGGGCGTCACCCCCGGCGCGGTGGTGATGCTCAGCGCCTACTTCACCTCGCTGACCGGCTCCGTCACCGGCCTGCTGGCGCTGGCCCCGCAGTTGGGCAAGGGCTTCGCCTCGATCCGCTCGGCCGGGGAGGTCCTCCAGGCTCCCGACCTGGAGGAGAACGCGGGCAAGGCCGAGGTCACCGCCGTCCGCGGCCGGATCGACTTCCGCGGCGTCACCCTGCTCCACCCGGGGGCGGACCGGCCCGCGGTGGCGGGGCTGGACCTGAGCGTGCGCGCCGGGGAGACCATCGCCCTGGTCGGCGGCTCGGGCGCGGGCAAGTCCACCGTGCTCAACCTGGTGATCGGCTTCCTGCGGCCGACCGAGGGCCGGATCCTCCTGGACGGCACCGACATGGAGACCCTCGACCTGCGCAGCTACCGCCGCTTCCTGTCGGTGGTCCCGCAGGAGCCGGTGCTGTTCGACGGCACCGTCCGGGAGAACGTCGCCTACGGCCTGCGGGACGTGCCGGAGGAGGTGCTCGACGCGGCCCTGCGGGACGCCAACGCGCTGGAGTTCATCGACCGGCTGCCGCAGGGCAAGGACACCCTGCTCGGCGAGCGCGGCGTGCGGCTCTCGGGCGGACAGAAGCAGCGGCTGGCCATCGCCCGCGCGCTGGTGCGCGACCCCCGGGTGCTGGTGCTGGACGAGGCGACCTCCGCGCTGGACCCGCACTCGGAGGCCCTGGTCCAGCGGGCGATGGCCGAACTGGTGAAGGGCCGCACGGTCTTCGTGGTCGCGCACCGCCTCTCCACCATCCGGGCGGCGGACCGGATCGCGGTGCTGGAGCACGGACGGCTGGTCGAGCTGGGCAGCCACGCCGAGCTGATCGCCGACGGCGGCGCGTACGGGGCGCTGCACGCGGCGGCCGCCTCCTGAGCGGTCCCCGGCGCGGGGCCGCCCGCTGACGGTGGACCGGTGCGGGGCCGCCCGCTGACGGTGGGTCAGTGCGGCGGTCGTTCGGCCGAGCCGCGCGGGACCAGGCAAGTCGGGAGGATAGTGCGCCTGGCCGGGGAGGAGTCCCCGGCCAGGCGGTCGAAGAGGGCGCGCGCGGCGGCCGCGCCGAGGGCCGGCGGGTCCTGGGCGACCACGGTGAGGCCGGGGCTGAGCAGGTCGGCCAGCTCCAGGTCGTCGAAGCCGAGCAGGGCGGGCGGGCGCGGCGGGAGGTGGTGCAGGGCGGCCAGGGTGATCCGGTTGTTGGCGGTGAACAGGGCCGTCACGGGCTCGGGCCCGCCGGTGAGCCGGGCCACGGCCGCCGCCACCCGAGCCGGGTCGCTCGTGCCGCTCTCGATCCAGCGCTGATCGACCGTCAGACCGGCGGCGGCCATCGCCTCCCGGTAGCCGTGCAGCCGTTCGGCGGCGGTGTGCAGGTGCGGCTGGTCGCCGACGAAGCCGATCCGGCGGTGCCCGTGGCGGATCAGGTGGGCCACCCCGTCCCGGGCGCCGCCCGCATTGTCGCTGAGCACCGCGTCCGCCTCGATCCCGGCGGCGGGGCGGTCCAGGAAGACCACGGGGGTGCCGGACTCGGTCTCCGGCAGCAGGTACCGGTGGTCGTCCCCGGCCGGCACCACGATCAGTCCGTCCACCCGGCGGGCGCAGAAGGCCAGGGCCAACTCCCGTTCGCGCTCCGGGTCCTCGCCGCTGGAGCCGGTGAACAGCAGACTGCCCTCGGCCCGGACCACCTCCTCCACCGCCCGGGTCAGGGCGGCGGAGAACGGGTCCGCGATGTCCTCCAGGAGCAGACCGACGGAGGCCGTCCGGCCGGTGCGCAGCAGGCGGGCGCCGTCGTTGCGGCGGAAGCCGAGGGCGGTGATGGCCTCCCGCACCCGGGCGGCGGTCTCCTCGGTGACCCCGCGCTCCCCGTTGACGACCCGTGAGACGGTCTTCAGCCCGACCCCGGCCGCCGCCGCCACGTCCTTCATGGTGGGCCTGGCGGTGACGGGGCGGCTGGTCATACCGGGAGCATACGGCTCCCCCGGCTCGGCTCAGCCGAGCACCAGGGCGGTCCAGGCCTCGGCCAGCAGGCGGTGCCCGGCGGGGGTGGGGTGGATGCCGTCGGCGGCGATCGCGGCGGGGCCGCCCAGGGTGCGGGCGGCCTGGTTGAGCAGGCCGTCGGCGGCGAGCAGCAGGGCGCCGTACTCCTCGGCGAGGCGGCGGACCACCTGGATCCGGGCGTCCAGGTCGGGGCGCCAGGCCCACTGGGCGGGGGCGACGGGGAGCAGGAAGGGCTCGACCAGGACGAGACGGGCGGTGGAGTGACGGTCCAGCAGCTCGTCCAGCAGGGCCCGGTAGTGGCCCTCCCAGGGGTCGATCGGGGACTCGATGCCGCCCTCCTGCCACCGCCAGGTGTCGTTGACGCCGATCAGCAGCGAGAGCAGGTCGGGGCGGTGGGCAAGGGCGTCGTCCGCCCAGCGGCCGCGGAGGTCGGTGACGCCGTCGCCGGAGACGCCGCGGTTGAGCACCGTGGCGCCGGGGTGGGCCTCGCGCAGCGCCGGGGCGGCGAGCGCCGCGTAGCCGTGGCCGAGGTCGGACGGGGAGGCCGGGTGGCGCCCGGCCCGGGTGATGCTGTCGCCCTGGAAGAGCACGGTCGGGTGCGGCGGCAGGTCGATCGGCATGCGGGCTGGCCTTCCTGACGGTCGGTCGGACGGGGTCAGCGTACGAGACCGGGGCGGGGGCTGCCGAGGGCTCCTGGACAACGTTGTCAGGGGCGGCGAGAATCGCCGCAGTCCCACCGAACCCCACCTGCGGAGCCGTCGCCCATGAACGTCCGGACCCCCGAGTCCCTGCTGGCCGCGATCGACCTCGGCGGCACCAAGATCGCCGGTGGGCTGGTCGACTCCGAGGGCGTCCTGCTGCACCGGGTGCAGGTGCCGACCCCGGCCCGGGGCACCGAGAAGGAGATGGCGGCCGCCGTCACCGCCGTCCTCGACCTGCTCGCCGGGCACCCCGGCTGGGCAGCCGTCCGCGCCGTCGGCATCGGCAGCGCCGGCCCGGTCGACATCGAGGCGGGGACGGTCAGCCCGGTCAACATCCCCTCCTGGCGCGCCTTCCCGCTCCGCGCCGAGGTCGCCGCCCACCCGGCGGTGGCCGGGCTGCCCGTCGTCCTCGGCGGGGACGCGGTGGCGATGACCGCCGCCGAGCACTGGCGCGGCGCCGCCCGCCCCTACCGGGACGTCCTCTGCCTGGTGGTCTCCACGGGGGTCGGCGCGGGGCTGGTGATCGGGGGTCAGCTGCACACGGGCCGTACGGGCAACGCCGGCCACCTCGGCCACATCACCGTCGACTTCGAGGGGCGGACCTGCCCGTGCGGCTCCCGCGGCTGCCTGGAGGGCCTCGCCAGCGGCACCGCCATCGCCCGCACCGCCGCCGAATCCGGCTGGCGCTCCCCCGACGGCGACACCTCCGCCAACGCCGTCGCCGCCTCCGCCCGGTCCGGCGACCCGCTCGCCCTCGCCGCCTTCGACGCCGCCGCCCGCGCCCTCGCCGCCGGCATCGCCGCCACCGCCACCCTCATCGACCTCGACGCCGCCGTCATCGGCGGCGGCGTCGCCCAGGCCGTCGACCTCCTCTTCGCCCCGCTCCGCCGCCACTTCGCCGGCTACGCCGCCCTCCCCTTCGCGGCCCGCACGGTCCTCCTGCCGGCCGAACTGGGCACGGACGCGGGCCTGATCGGAGCGGCGGCGCTGGCCCGGACGGCCTGACGCGTACACCGGCTGACGGCTCTTCAGCTGCCGGTGCGCCACCCGCTGCCCGGTCAGCCGCGCAGGCCGCGGGCGTACGCGCGGGCGGCCGCCAGGTCGTCCGGGCCGGGGCGGTCGGGGTGGAGGCCGCCGAATGGCCTGAACGGGAGCCAGGTGTCGAGGGCGCGGCAGCTGAAGGCGGGCTCGACGTGGCGGCCGGCGGCTTCCAGGCGGCGGACCAGTGGGCGGGTGAACGGGGCGAACGGGACCTCGGGGAAGCCGCTGGTGGCGAAGACGAAGGCCCGGCCCGGGCCGGTGGGGAGGGTGCGGGCCAGAGCGGCGAGGGTGGGCCGCATCCGGCCGTGGAAGACGCCCGAACCGAAGCCGACCAGCTCGGCCGCGGCGAGCTCCGCCGGGTCGGCCTGGGCGGGGGTGCGGACCTCGGCGTGCAGGATCTCCGCCATGGCATCGGCAATTCGCCGGGTGTTTCCGTGCGACACCGAGTCGCACACGATGATGGCCTTCGTCCGCATGGTCCTCGTCCCTCCGTAGCCGGTACCGCGGAGTGGGACGACACAGCGCTGTCGAACGTGACAGGAGAACCGAGGATGACCGTCCCGTCCCCTGATCCCTTCTACAAGGCCGCCGAGGTCTACGACCCGTCCGAGGAGGCCTGGCAGCTCGAACTCCGAGGGCCGCAGAACCAGTTGCTGATGGTGGCGCTGATCCCCGACGAGGATCCGTCGGAGGAGCCGACGCTGCACTTCGAGTCGCCCGAGCCGCACTCGGTGGTGCCGTACGACGTCGTGCGCTGGTACGTGGACCGGGTCGACGAGGCGATCCACGAGATCCGCGCCTGGATGCGGCTGCGCCCCGAGCTCGTCGCCACCGTCCACCGCCTCCAGCAGGAGTACTACGGCGGCTGGATCGAGGACGCAGACTTCCCCGCCCTCCTCGCCGAACTCCGCACCGCCATCCCCGAGCCCGACCTCCCCGCCGTCCTGGCCGCCTCGGTACGGCGCAGCCCCGACGGCACCGTCCTGGAGCCGCACGACGCCCTCCGGATCGTCCTCGCCGCCACCGACTGACCGGCGAAAACCGCTCGGCACGGCACGGGCCCGCCCCCGATGATGTGGCTCGGAACCACCGCCCCACCGGAAGGCCGCACACCATGGCGCCCCCACACGACCGCGACTACCTGACCACCACGTCCTACGTCCTCGACGACGACGCCTGGCACCTGGAGCTCGAGGATCTCCGTCGACAGCGGCTGCTCGTGACGGCGGTGATACCCGACGAGGACCCGGCCCGGGAGCCGGCGCTCCGCTTCGAGCCGCAGGACCACGAGGTGCCGTACGAGGTCATGCGCCGGTTCATGGACCGGGTGGAGGCCGAGATCCGTTCCTCCCGGGCCTGGATGGGGCTGCGGCCGGAGCTGGTCGAGGTGATCCACCGGCTCCGCCGGGAGTACCTCGGCTCGATCGACGAGGAGGACCTTCCCGGCGTCCTCGCGGAGCTGCGCGCCACGCTGACCGAGGCCGATGTCCGCACCGTCGTCACGGAGGCCTTCGGCTGCGGACCCGAGGACCTCACCGACTGACGGCGAACGCCCCCGCCGTGGACGGCGGGGGCATTCGACGGAGTGGCGGGGCGTCAGGCGCGGCCCATCTCCTCGGCGATGGCGGCGGCGAAGGCGTCGATGTCGGCTTCGGTGGTGTCGAAGGCGGCCATCCAGCGGACCTCGCCGGTGTGCTCGTCCCAGAAGTAGAAGCGGTAGCGCTTCTGCAGGCGCTCGCTGACCTCGCGCGGGAGGATGGCGAAGACCGCGTTGGCCTGGACGGGGCGGACCAGGGTGACGCCGTCGATGCCGGAGACGGCGGCCTCCAGGCGCTTGGCCATGGCGTTGGCGTGCGAGGCGTTGCGCAGCCAGAGGTCGCCGCTGAGCAGGGCCTCGAACTGCACGGAGACGAAGCGCATCTTCGAGGCGAGCTGCATCGACATCTTGCGCAGGTACTTGAGGTTCTTGACCCGCTCCGGGTTGAGGACCACCACGGCCTCCCCGAGCAGCAGGCCGTTCTTGGTGCCGCCGAAGGAGAGCACGTCGACGCCCGCGTCCGTGGTGAAGGCGCGCAGCGGCAGGCCCAGGGAGGCGGCGGCGTTGGCGATGCGGGAGCCGTCCAGGTGCACGAGCATGCCGTGCTGGTGGGCGTGGTCGCAGATCGCCTTGATCTCCTCGGCGGTGTACAGGGTGCCGAGCTCGGTGCTCTGGGTGATGGAGACGGCGAGCGGCTGGGCGCGGTGCTCGTCGCCCCAGCCCCAGGCCTGACGGTCGATCAGCTCGGGGGTGAGCTTGCCGTCGGGGGTGGGGACGGTGAGCAGCTTGATGCCGGCGATCTTCTCGGGGGCGCCGCACTCGTCCACGTTGATGTGGGCGGACTCGGCGGCGATCACCGCGCCCCAGCGCGGGAGCAGGGCCTGCAGGGCCACCACGTTGGCGCCGGTGCCGTTGAAGACCGGGTAGGCCTCGGCGGACGGGCCGAAGTGCTTGCGGAACACCTCCTGGAGGTGCTCGGTGTACTGGTCCTCGCCGTAGGCGACCTGGTGGCCGTCGTTGGCCAGGGCGATGGCGGCGAGGATCTCCGGGTGGACGCCGGCGTAGTTGTCGCTGGCGAAGCCGCGGACGGCCGGGTCGTGGCGGCGTACGGCGTCGGTGGTGGTCATCGGGCTGTCAGCCACAGGTGCTGTCCGTTCAGTTCTGCTGCGGGGCGGTCCCAGAGGGACGCCAGGGCGTCGGCCAGGTCGGCGGTGTCGGTGAAGCCGGCGAACTTGGCGTCGGGCTTCTCGGCCCGCATCTCCGGGGTGACCAGGGCCTTGATCACCAGGATCGCAGCCGCCGCGGTCGGGACGCCGTCGGGGGCGGTGGTCTCCTTGACGAAGGAGTCGGCCATGGCCAGCGTCCAGGCCTCGGTGGCGGCCTTGGCGGCGGCGTACGCGGCGCCGCCGGCGGTCGGCTTGTGGGCGGCCGAGGCGGAGATCATCGCGTAGCGGCCGGCCTCGCTGCGGACCAGCGCGGGCTGGAAGGCCAGCGAGGTGTGCTGGAGGGTGCGGACCACCCGGTCGTGCAGGAAGTCCCAGTCGTCGATGCGGCTGTCGAAGAAGGTCTTGCTGCCGCGCCAGCCGCCGACCAGGTGGAAGACGCCGTCCACGTGGCCGTGCTCGCCCTCCAGGTGGTCGGCCCAGTCGTGGACCTCCTGCGGGTCGAGCAGGTCGATGACCTGGCTGGAGATCTTCGCGTCCGGGACGGTGAGCCGGATGGTGTCGAGGGCCGCGTCGAGCGCCTGGCCGTCGATGTCGGCGGCGATCACGGTCGCGCCGGCGGTGGTCAGGCGGCGCAGGGTGGCGCGGCCGGCCGGGCCGGTGGCGCCGGCGACGGCGATGACCTTGCCCTCGAGGTGACGGTCGGTCATGCCGCGATCTCCTGACGGTCGGCGGTGGCGCCGGTGATGCCGGTGGTGGCGGCGATGACGCCGCCGAGCTTCTTGGACAGGGCCTCGAAGAACATCGAGAGCGGGAACTCGTCCGGGAGCACCGCGTCGCAGAGCGCCTTGCGGAGCGCCTTGTCCTCGGCGATGTCCAGCGGCAGGCCCTCGGGGCCCTTGGCCCAGGTGGAGGCCGGGTGCGGGGTGAGGTACTTGGAGACCAGCTCGTAGGCCGCGATCCAGTGCGCGGTCTTGGGGCGGTCGATGCCGTCGCGGTAGAGGGTCTCGATCTCGGCGCAGAGAGCGTTGGTGACCTCGGCGACCCGGGTCCAGTCGATCGAGAGCCGGTTGTCCCGCCAGCGCAGCGCGTCGTTCTTGTGCAGGTAGGCGAAGAGCAGCTGGCCGCCCATGCCGTCGTAGTTGCGCACCCGGTCACCGGAGACGGTGAAGCGGAACATCCGGTCGAAGAGGATCGCGTACTGGACGTCGCGTCCCTGCGGGTAGCCCTCGGCCTCCAGCTTGACGGCCTCCTTGAAGGCGGTCAGGTCGCAGCGCAGCTCCTCCAGGCCGTACATCCAGAACGGCGAGCGCTGCTTGATCATGAAGGGGTCGAACGGCAGGTCGCCGTGGCTGTGGGTGCGGTCGTGGACCAGGTCCCAGAGCACGAAGGTCTGCTGGGCGCGCTGCTGGTCGGCGAGCAGGCCGACGGCGTCCTCGGGGATCTCCAGGCCGAGCTGGCGCACGGCGCTGGTGGAGACGGCGCGGAAGCGGGCCGCCTCGCGGTCGCAGAAGATGCCGCCCCAGGTGAAGCGCTCGGGGGCCTGGCGGACCGCGACGGTCTCCGGGAAGAGCACCGCGGAGTTGGTGTCGTAGCCGGCCGTGAAGTCGGTGAAGGTGATCGGCACGAACATCGGGTTGTCGAAGCGCTCGCGCTCCAGCTCGGCCAGCCACTCGGGCCAGACCACGGTGAGCAGGACGGCCTCGAGGTTGCGGTTCGGGTTGCCGTTCTGGGTGTACATCGGGAACACCACGAGGTGCTCCAGGCCGTCCTCGCGCTGCTCGGCCGGCTGGAAGGCCAGCAGCGAGTCCAGGAAGTCGGGCTCGCGGTATCCGGTGTCGGCCCACTTGCGCAGGTCGGCCAGGACGGCGGTCAGGTAGGCCGCGTCGTGCGGGAAGAGCGGGGCGAGCTCCTCGACCGCGCCGAGCACCGACTCGACCAGCGGGTCGACGGTGGAGCGCTGGACGGCGGACAGGTCGATGGAACCGTCCTTGGCCTGCAGGGGGCGCAGCGCCTCGACGGCCTCCTTGAGCCGGAGCCAGGCGGGGTGCGCCGCGTGGCCGGCCGGGGTTACTCCGGAGAGTTCGGCCGCCTCGACGAGCTTGGGCGAAAGATTCTGCATCAGAGACCCACTTAGACAGGAGTTATTTCGACAGGTACACCATAGATTCGAAAGGTTCTCCTGTTCAAGGGGGGTCCCTCCGGCACTGAGGTGACATCCGTGCCGTCCAGCATGCGGACAGTCACGTGGACTTTGTGGACAGTGGGGCCGATGGGGTGCGAACCTCCCGCCATGCTCCCGGCGGTGATCCACGTGGCCTGCTGCCACCCCTACCTGACCCGGGTGCCTTCCTGTTGTCGCGGCACCTGCTGACGCCCCGCCGCTGACACCCCGTCGGGAGGCACCGCGGCGGCCGTGCCGTACGCCGACCATGCCCGCCGCCCCCGCGCTCCGCCACCGCTGCTGACCCGGTTGGCCGCGCCCGCCCGACGGGCAGTCCTCTTCTGGCAAGTCCTCACCCCCTGCCCCTGGAGCCCGCCATGACCCCGGCCGTCCGCCCGCACCGCCTCGCCCCCGCCGCCGCCCTGCTCGCGGCCGCCGCGCTGCTCACCGCCTGCGCCCCTCAGGAGGAGGCCAAGTCGCCCTCCGCCGCCGGGAGTTGCGAGGCGGGCAAGCTGGCCACCAAGAAGTCCGGCACCCTGACGGTGGGCACCGACAAGCCCGCGTACGACCCGTGGTTCTCCGAGGACACCCCGTCGAACGGCAAGGGCTTCGAGTCGGCGGTGGCCTACGCGGTGGCGGAGAAGCTGGGCTACCCCAAGGAGAAGGTCAGCTGGGTGGTCAGCCCGTTCAACAAGGCCTTCGCCCCCGGCGTCAAGGACTTCGACTTCGACGTCAACCAGATCTCGGTGAGCGCCGAGCGCAAGCAGTCGGTCGACTTCTCCTCCGGCTACTACGACGTCCGGCAGGCCGTGATCGCGCTCAAGGGCTCCAAGGCGGCCGGCGCCGCCTCGCTGGCCGAGCTCAAGAACGTCAAGCTCGGCGCCCAGGTCGGCACCACCAGCCTGTCCGCCATCACCGGGCAGATCAAGCCGGCCGCCCAGCCCGCCGTCTTCGACGACAACGACCTGGCGAAGACCGCCCTGAAGAACGGTCAGATCGACGCCCTGGTGGTCGACCTCCCCACCGCCTTCTACATCACCGGCGCCGAGGTGACGGACGCCAAGGTGATCGGCCAGCTGGAGACCGTGGCGGGCGGTTCGGGCGGCGAGCAGTTCGGGCTGGTGCTGGACAAGGGCAGCGCGCTGACCAGCTGCGTCAGCCAGGCCGTGGACGCGCTGCGGGCCGACGGCACGCTGGCCAGGCTGGAGAAGCAGTGGCTCTCCGACGCCGTCTCCGCCCCGGTGCTCAAGTGACCGCGACCACCGACCTGACGAAGCCGGAGGAGGAGTACCGGCCGTCGGAGCGGCGGCTGGCCCGGGAGGCGCACCGGCGCCGCCGGGCCCGCCGCTCCGCCCTGATCGCCACCGCCAGCACCGCGCTCACCGCGCTGGTGCTGGCGGTCGTGGTGGTCAGCTCCCCCGGCTGGGAGCGCACCCGGCAGACCTTCTTCAACGCCCACTACGCCCGCCAGGCGCTGCCCGAGGTGCTCGCCGGCCTCAAGGTCAACCTCGTCCTGATGCTGGTCTGCGGCGCGCTGATCCTGGTGTTCGGCCTGCTGCTGGCGGTGCTGCGCACCCTGCGCGGCCCGGTCTTCCTGCCGGTGCGCCTGCTGGCCACCGCGTACGTGGACTTCTTCCTCGGCCTGCCGATGATCATCTGCCTGCTCGTCATGATCACCGGCGTGCCCGCGCTCCGGCTCACCGGCGTCACCACCGACCCGCTGGTGCTGGGCGGCGCCGCCCTGGTGCTGACCTACTCGGCGTACGTCTCCGAGGTGTTCCGGGCCGGCATCCAGTCCGTCCACCCGAGCCAGCGCGCGGCGGCCCGCTCGCTGGGCCTGACCAACGCGCAGGCGATGCGGTTCGTGATCCTGCCGCAGGCGGTGCGGCGGGTGGTGCCGCCGCTGCTGAACAACCTGGTCTCGCTCCAGAAGGACACCGGCCTGGTCTCCATCGGCGGCGTGATCGACGCGGTCTTCGCCGCGAAGATCATCACCTCCCGGACCTTCAACTACACGCCGTACCTGGTCTCGGCGCTGGTCTTCATCCTGCTCACCATCCCGATGACCCGGTTCACCGACTGGGTCAGCCAGCGGATGAACCGCCGTCAGCTGCAAGGGGGTGCGGTGTGAGCCAGGACCCGGTGCTCCGCTTCGAATCGGTCCGGAAGTCGTACGGCGGCCAGCTGGTGCTGCGCGACGTCTCGCTCTCCGTGCCCGCGCACTCCGTCACCGCACTGATCGGGGCCTCCGGCTCCGGAAAGTCGACCCTGCTGCGCTGCGCCAACCTGCTGGAGGAGGTGGACGACGGCGCGGTCTTCCTGGACGGCGAGGAGATCACCGACCCGGCGGTGGACCAGGACGCCGTCCGGCGCCGGATCGGCGTGGTCTTCCAGTCCTACAACCTCTTCCCGCACCTGACCGTCCTGCAGAACGTCACCCTCGCCCCGCGCCGGGTCCACCGTCGGGAGCGCGCGGAGGCCGAGGCGCACGCCCTGGAACTCCTCGCCCGGCTCGGCCTGGCCGACAAGGCCCGCGAGTACCCCGACCGCCTCTCCGGCGGCCAGCAGCAGCGGGCGGCCATCGTCCGGGCCCTGGCCACCGGGCCCCGGCTGCTCCTGCTGGACGAGGTCACCGCCGCGCTCGACCCCGAGCTGGTGGGCGAAGTCCTTGGTGTGGTACGGGACTTGAAGGAGCAGGGGATGACCATGGTGCTCTCCACCCACGAGATGGGCTTCGCCCGCGAGGTGGCCGACCAGGTCTGCTTCCTGGACTCCGGCGTGGTGCTGGAACAGGGCCCGCCGGAGCAGGTCTTCGGCGACCCACAGCACGAGCGGACCCGCCGGTTCCTCCGGCGGATCGTCGCCTCCGGACGGCTCACGCCCGGCAGTTGACCACCTGTCACACCCCAGTGCGCCCCCTTTCGCGCCCTGCTCCGCCCGTTCCCGATCGGTGATCGTGGAGCGGACGGGGCGGGATCGGCTGCGGAGGGGGCGCTGCGGTGCACGGACCGGTGCTGGTGAGCACGCTGCTCGCGGCCGTCGCGGGCGGCACGGCCGGCTACTGCCTGTACCGCCTGCGGCGGGGCGGGCAGCGGGAGTCCGACGCCACCGAGGCCGCGATGGGCCTCGGCATGGCCGGCATGGCCCTGTGGCCCCTCCCCCTCTGGGGCTGGCTCTTCGCCGGCCTCACCGTCTACATGCTGGCCGCCGCCGCACTCGGCGGCCACCACCCCGGCCACCGCCTCCACCACGCCGTCGGCTCGGCGGCGATGGCGTACATGGCGCTCAGCCCGGCCGCCCACCACGGCGCGGCGGGGCTGCCGTTGCTGACGGGTCTGCTCCTGCTGTACTTCGGCGGCTACACCGTCTGGAGCGGCACCCGCCTCCTCGTCACCCCGACCGGCCACACCGTCGCGGTCTCGGCCCACGTCTCCCGGGCCTGCCGCTCGGCCATGGGGGTCGGCATGTTCGCGATGCTGCTCACCATGTAGCGCACGGGCCCGGTAGGGCAGCGCTCCAGGGACGCGGGGAACTGCGCGCGGGGGAACGGCACGTGCTGCAACTGGCTCGCCTGCCCCGATCCCACGCTGGTCCGCCTTCCGAACTCGCGCAGTTCCCCGCGCCCCCGGAGGCCTAGCCACGTACAACAAGTGTGCCGTGGGTCATGTTGGGCCGTAGCGGGTTCTCGCGGGGCGGTGGAGCGCGTAGGTTGCTGCCATGACGGCTCTGTTCGGTCTGCTGGTGCTCGGGGCGGTGCTGGCCACCGTGGCGCCGCGGCTGTTGGCGCGGGTGCGGTGGGCGGACCGGGAGCCGGTGTTGGCGTTGCTGGTGTGGCAGTGCCTGGTCGTCGCGGTGCTGCTGTGCTGCGTGCTGGCGCTGCTGCTGGCCGCCTCCGCCGCGCTGCCGCCCGTACGGAGCCTGCTGTTCTCGACCGCCCCGCACGGGGTGGAGGCCGCCTACGGCCTGGCCGACGCGGAGGGGTGGGGGCGGCTGACGGCCGCGCTGCTGGCGGCCGGCGGGCTGTGGACGGCGTACTCGCTCTCCCGGGAGGTCCGGGCCGCCCGGGCGCTGCGCGACCGTCGCTCCGCCGAACTGGCCCACCGTGCGCCGGAGTTGCCCGAAGGGCTGGGTGCCCGCAAGGGCGCCGGGCGGGAGCGGCTGGTGGTGCTGGAGAACGTCCGCCCGGAGGCCTGGTCGCTGCCAGGTCCGTCCTCCCGGCTGGTGGTGACCACGGGGGCTCTGCAGCAGCTGACGGACCGTGAGCTGGCGGCGGTGCTCAGCCACGAGCGCGGGCACGTCCGGCACCGGCACCACTGGCTGGCGCAGTCCGCCGAGGCTCTGGCGAGCGGCTTCCCCGGGGTCGGGGTGTTCTCCGCCTTCCGGGACCAGGTGGGCGAGTTGGTGGAGCTGGCGGCCGATGACCGGGCGGCCCGCCGGCACGGCCGGGTGACCACGGCGCTGGCCCTGGTGGAGATCAACAGCGGCCGAGGCGTCTTCGGCGCCTCCTGCCCCCCGCAGCAGCTCGCCGAGACCCCGCGCCGCGTCGACCGCCTGCTCGCCGGCGAGCCCCGCCTCCCGGTCCACCACCGCCTGCGCCTCACGGTGGCCGCCCTGGCCGCCCCCGCCGCCGCGATCCTGCTGGCCGCCGGCCCCGGCCTGGTCAGCCTGTTGTGACGAGGGCTCAGCGGTACCCGTCGTGGTCCGGCGGCCAGGGGTAGCCCATCCGTTCGGCCAGCTCGGTCGAGCCCGCCCAGAACTTCGCGTCGGTCCGGGGATCACCGGCGGTCAGCTCCGCCGCGAGCTGCGCGGCCCGCTCGCCCGGGTCCCGGTCACCGACCGGGAGCTCGATCTGCAGCTGGAACGACTCCTCCCCCAGACCGGCCGGGTGCCTCAGCATCACCTCGATCCCGTCCGGTTCGGCACGGGACGCGCAGACCGCCTCCACCTCGCAGTCCCAGCGTTCCAGCCACTCGGAGGCGCCCCGCAGGTCCGCCTCCAGCAGCTGCGCGACCACCACCCCCGGCCACTCCCAGCTGCGGTCCGCCGCTGCCCGCCGCACCTCGGCCTCGTACGCGACGGCGTCGAACCGGAACTCCGGCAGGGCGGGCAGCCGGTTGCCCGGGTCGCGCCAGCCGGACCAGACGATCTGCCCGTCCTCCCTGCCGACGGTCACGTACAGGGCACCGCAGCAGCCCTCGTACCCGCATCCGCTGATCGCGAGCCGGACCTCGCGGGGTGCCGCGGCGCCGAGCAGCACCCCGGACCGACCCAGCAGGTACCGGGGCCCCGTCGTCACGTAGTTCGGGGCGGACGCCCCGTCGAGGGTGGGGAACTCGGCCAGCAGGTCGCGACCGTTGACGACCGGCCGGACGTCCAAGTGCCCCTCTCCGTGCGGCGGGTAGTGCAGTCGCAGCTCAAGGCTGTCCGGTGCCGGGATCATGGGCCAAGGATCACGCGGCCGACGGCACGTGTCACCTGGTTTCTCACCGGGGCCGGGAGACGTAGCCGGTCAGCGGGGCGAGGGTCCGCCAGCCGAGGGCCTCGTAGAGCGCGCGGCCCTCGACGGTCGCCCCGAGGACACCCGTCGAGACCCCGTGGGCGAGCGCCGCGTCGGTGAGGGCCGCGATCACCATCGTGCCCAACCCCCTTCGCCGGTGGGCCGGTTCGGTGGAGATCTGATCCGGGACGCAGACGGTGCCGGTCAGGCCCGCCTGCCCGGAGGCGGCGGGGCCACCGTCGGCGCCGAGGACGCGGACGGTGGCGACGCCGTCGGCGGTCGAGGTGGTGACGGTGTAGCCCTCGGGCACCCGTACCCGCAGCGGGCGCAGCTCGGTGGCCATCAGGAAGCAGGGGTCGAGCGGCAGCCAGCCGGCGGCCGGGAAGTACGGGTCCAGCTCGGTGGCGGGGAGGAAGCCCTTGACGCAGACGGCGGGTTCGGTGACCGAGGCGGTCAGGGCACGGGTGGTGCGGGCCTCCGTGTCGAGCAGGACGTGACGGACCGTCTCCCGCGGCTTCCCGACCTCGATCCGCAGCCCCCAGGGCACCGTCGCCGGCCCGGCCAGCCCCCGGGACACCGCCCACCCCTCGACCCACGACCGCGCGAGCTCCACCACCAAGTCCCCCTCGTTGCGCCGACACCGGTCCGACCCGAACTGTACGGGGCCGAATTCGGTGGCCCCGCACCCTCCCCGCCGGGCTACCGTCCCCTGGTGAACGACGAACTCCGCACCGCCACCCGCCTCTTGCTCGACCACCGCCTGGCGGCGGCCCGTACCGCCCTCGGCGCGACGGCGGCGACCGCCGTGGTGCTCCGGGACGGCCGGCCCCTCTGGCGGGGCGCCACGGGCGCCGTGGACGGCCACCCGCTGGACGCCGGCACCCAGTTCCGGATCGGCTCGATCACCAAGACCCTCACCGCCGCCCTGGTGCTCCGGCTCCGCGACGAGGGACGGCTCGGCCTGGACGACCCGCTGGGGCGCCACCTGCCCGGCCTGCCGGAGCCGGTCGGTGCCGCCACCGTGGGCCAGTTCCTCGCCCACACCTCCGGCGTGCCCGGCGGCCCGCCCGCCACGTGGCGACGGGACGGCACCGACGACTTCCCCGCCGGGCTGTTCGGGCAGCCGCCCACGCTGTACCCGGCCGGTGCGGTGCACCACTACTCCGACGTCGGCTTCACCCTGCTCGGAGCGCTGGTGGAGCGGCACCGCGGGGCCCCGTGGGCCGAGTGCGTGCGGACCGAGCTGCTCCGTCCGCTGGGAATGCGCCGCACCACCCGCCTGCCGGCGGCACCGGCCGCCACCGGCTGGGCGGCCGACCCGGAGACCGGCGGACCGACGGCCGTCCCGTCGTACGACTTCGGTGTGATGTCACCGTCCGGGCAGCACTGGTCCACCCTCGACGACCTGGTGCGCTGGGCGGCGTTCCTGACCGGGGGTCAGGACGGGGTGCTGAGCGCGGCGACCCTGGCCGAGATGCGCCGCCCGGCCGTGCCGGACGGGTGCTACGGCCTGGGCCTGGAGCTCTGGCCGGACGACCCGGCGCGCGGTGGCGGGCCGGGCTTCGCCGGGCACACCGGTTCGGTGCCGGGCTTCCGCTCCGCCCTGCTCGTCGCGCCGGCGGAGGGCCTGGCCGGAATCCTGCTGGCGAACGGTTCTACCGCCCTCCCGGAGGGGACGGCCGCCCTGGTCCGGGACCTGATCCGGCTGGGCACGGCCGCCTGACGGTGAACCGGCCCGGACCTGACGGAGCCTCAGCCGTCCTGCCGCTTGCCTCCGGGCGCGCCGGGGCCACCGCCCAGGGTGCGGGCGAGCACCTCGCGGTGGACCGGCCGGGCGTCCTCGTAGCGCTGCCGGCCGGCCTCGGTGAGGGTGACGTAGATGCCGCGCCGGTCCGAGGAGCACATGGCCCGCTCGACCAGCTCCGCCTTCTCCAGGCGGCCGATCAGGCGGGAGAGGGCGCTCTGGCTCAGGTGGACCTGGGCGGAGAGGTCCTGCACCCGCAGCCGCGTCTCGTGCAGGGGCTTCCGCTCGTCCTCGTAGAGGCGCTCCAGCACCTCGAACTCGCTCATCCCCAGCCCGTGCAGCTCGCCCAGCTCGCGGTCGAGCGCACAGGCGGTGGCCGCCTGACGGGCCAGCAGATCGCGCCAGTCGGAGACCAGGTTCGCCCCGTCGGCGGGGACTTCGGGTTCGGACACGCGGCCACCCTACCACATGCGCATGAACTTATTGCGTACACATTAAATCGACTTGCATTGAATGCACGTGCATGGAAGTGTCCTCCCCATGACCACAGCACGAGAGCCATCGGCATCCGCCGCTCCCGCCACCCCCTCTGACGCCCCGTCCGTCCACGGCGACGAAGCCTGGAGCCCCCGGCTCTGGGGCACCCTGATCGTGCTCTGCGCCGCGCTCTTCCTCGACGCCCTCGACGTGTCGATGGTCGGCGTGGCACTGCCCTCGATCGGCACCGACCTCCAGCTCTCCACCTCCACCCTCCAGTGGGTGGTCAGCGGTTACGTGCTCGGCTACGGCGGCCTGCTGCTGCTCGGCGGCCGGGCGGCCGACCTGCTGGGCCGCCGTCAGGTCTTCCTGGTCGCCCTCGCCGTCTTCGCCGCCGCCTCCCTGCTCGGCGGCGTGGTCGACGACGGCGGGCTGCTGATCGCGGCGCGCTTCGTCAAGGGCGTGGCGGCGGCCTTCACCGCCCCGGCCGGACTGTCGATCATCACCACCACCTTCGCCGAGGGCCCGGCCCGCAACCGCGCGCTCAGCATCTACACCGTGACCGGCGCCAGCGGCTTCTCGCTCGGCCTGGTGCTCAGCGGCCTGCTCACCTCGGCGGGCTGGCGCTGGACCTTCCTGATGCCGGTGCCCGTCGCGCTGATCGCCCTGGTCTTCGCGTTCCGCCTGCTGCCCCGTCAGCCCCGGCCCCCGCGCGGCTCCGCCGGGTACGACATCGCCGGCGCGGTCACCGGCACCGGCTCGCTGCTCCTGCTGGTGTTCACCGTGACGGAGGCCCAGAGCGCCGGCTGGGCCAGCCTGCGCACCATCGGCTCGCTGGTCCTGGTGCTCGCCCTCGCGGCGGCCTTCCTGGTGATCGAGCAGCGCACCGCGCACCCGCTGGTGCGGCTCGGCATCTTCCGCAACGGCGGCGTGGCCCGGGCCAACCTGACCGCGCTGGCGCTCTTCGGCTCCTACGCGGGCTTCCAGTTCATCGCCACGCTCTACCTCCAGCGGCTGCTCGGCTGGTCGGCCCTGGAGATGGCGCTGGCCTTCCTCCCGGCCGGCGCACTGGTCGCCCTCTCGGCGACCAAGATGGGTTCGATCGTGGACCGCTTCGGCACCGGACGCCTGATGGTGCTCGGGGTGCTCTCGCTGACCCTCGGCTACGCGCTCTTCCTGCGGCTCGACGAGCACAGCGGCTTCGCCACGCTGGTGCTGCCCAGCATGGTGCTGCTCGGCATCGGCTTCGCGCTCGGCTTCCCCTCGGTCAACATCGCGGCCACCAACGGCGTCGACGACGAGGAGCAGGGTCTGGCCTCGGGCCTGGTGAACACGGCCTTCCAGGTCGGCAGCGCCCTGGTGATGGCCGCCGTCACCGCCGTGATCACCTCGGGCAGCGGCGGCGGGGAGAGCGCCGCGGCCCAGCTGGACGGCTACCGCCCGGCCCTGCTGCTGGTCACCGGGATCTCGCTAGTCGGCTTCGTGGTGGCCGCCGTGGGCGTGGCGCTGGAGCGGCGCAAGGCGCCGGCCCCGGCGGCGGTGCCGGACTACGACTACACCCGCAACGCCGCCGAGACCCCCGCGACGGCAGAGGTGCTCACCAAGGGCTGACCCACCGGGTCCGTTCATGACGGAGGCCGGGTCCACCAAACCCCCGTGTTGGTGGACCCGGCCCCGTCGCCGTACGCGTGGCCCGAAGGACCGGGCGAGCGGCTCCCGCACAGTATATTGGCTGGGAGCCAATCAACGTACGGAGCAGACACGATGGCACCTCGCGGGGAATCGGTCAATGAGGAAATGCGCCAACGTTCCCGGCTCCGCATCATGCAGGCGACGGTCGAGCTGGTGGACCTGAACGGGTACGCCAAGACCACGCTGGGCGACATCGCCGAGCGGGCGGGGCTGGCGCGGGGGCTGCTGACGTACTACTTCGACAGCAAGCGGCTGCTGATGCAGGCGGCCACCCACCGGATGATGCACCTGACGCTCTCCGCCGCCCTGGCGGAGCTGCCCGGGGGCAGCGACCCGGAGGCCCGGCTGGCCCGGGCGATCGACGCGGTGCTCGGGCTGGCGCTGGACCACCCCCGGGTGATGCGCTCGCACCTGGCGCTGATCCTCGACCCGGACGTGGGCGCGTTCGTGAAGGACCCCGAGCAGCGCACCCTGGGCGGCATCCTCCAGGGGCTGCTGGGCGACTGGGGCGCGGCCGACCCGGTGGCCGAACACGCGGTGCTGCGCAGCGCGTTGATGGGCGGGGTGATCGGGCTGCTGCTGCCGGGCGCGGCGGTCTCGCTGCCGCCGATCCGGGCCGACCTGTTCTACCGCTACGGCCTGGCCTGGGAGTTGGGCCGGCCGCCGCTGCCCGAGGCGCCACCGCGCGCACAGCCACCGACCCGGGTCTGAGCCGGGCTGCGGCCTGACGACCTGTCAGGAATGCGTCAGGGGCCCGGACATGAGTCTGCCCGGGCCCCTGACGGAGAGAAGATCAGTTGCCGGACAGTATCCGGGTGAGCAGGTCCTTGGTCTGCTCCGGCGTCAGGCTGTCCACGCACAGGCGCTCCATGACCTGGACGTAGGCGTCGACGTCGTCGCGCTTGTCGAGGTAGAGGGCGCTGGTGAGCTGCTCCAGGTAGACCACGTCGGCGAGGTCCTGCTCGGGGAAGCGCAGGATGGAGAACGCGCCGCTCTCCCCCGCGTGCGCGCCGAAGCGGAACGGCATCACCTGGATCACCACGTTGGCCTGCTCCGACACGTCGAGCAGGTACTGGACCTGAGCGCGCATCACCTTGGGGCCACCGACCGGGCGGCGCAGCGCGGCCTCGTCGATCACGGCCCACAGGCGCGGGCCCGGCCCGTCGCTGAGCAGCTTCTGACGGCGCATCCGCAGGCTCAGGCGGCGCTCCAGCTCCTCCTCGGTGATCACCGGGCGGGTCTGCGAGAAGACCGCGCGGGCGTACTCCTCGCACTGCAGCAGACCGGGGATGAACTGCACCTCGTAGGTGCGGATCTGGGCGGCCGCCTCCTCCAGACCGACGTAGGTCTGGAACCAGCCCGGCAGCACGTCGTTGAAGCTGTGCCACCAGCCGGACTTGTTGGCCTCGCGGACCAGGCCGAGCAGCGCCTCGCGCTCGGCGCCGTCGTCCACCCCGTAGAGGCTGAGCAGGTCGGCGACGTCGCGCTCCTTGAAGGAGACGCGACCGAGCTCCATGCGGCTGATCTTCGACTCGGAGGCGCGGATCTGGTAGCCGGCGTCCTCCCGCGTGATGCCCCGGGACTCCCGGAGCCGGCGGAGCTGCGAGCCGAGCAGGATCCGGCGCACCATCGAACCGCCACCGGGCTGGACTGTGGTCATTGCCGTCAAAACCTCCGCCGTGAGCAAACAGCGCACAGTCTGCCATCAGTTGAGCGCTCTGGGTGCCGGTACTGACTGATCAATCTGCCAGTTCTGCTCCGACCCTCCCAGGATGCACGTGCATCCGGCGCTTGCATATGCCAAAGGTGCGACTGCACGTGAATCGACTCTTGCATCCGCAGTGTGCGCACGGGACCATGGTGCACGTGCACCTGCACACCCCTGGCACCCCCGCGGGCACCGTGTCGACGTCCCCACGCGCGATTCCGCACACGCCTCCGGCCGCGCCCCCGCGCGGCCGGATAGCCGTGTGCGGACGTGGTTCGTCGGCCCGGTGGCCGCGCGGCCGAGCGAGTCGGAGGTGACCGGCATGACCCCGGTGGGTCCCGCCGTGTCCGCCCCCTTATGGGAGGAGCTCTTCATGAGCACCGGTACGGCCATCGCGGCCGACCCGTACGTGGTCAGCTGCACCCTCGCTCCCCGCTTCGAGGCCGTGAAGACGGCCCGGGAGTTCGCCAGGGAGACCTTGCACGGCTGGGGCCTGGCTCCCCTCTTCGACGACATCGCCCTGGTGGCCTCGGAGTTGGTCACCAACGCGCTGCGGCACGCCCTGCTGCAGCGGCCCGACGCCGCGTCGGCGGTCCGGCTGCCGGTGCAGCCCGGTCCCGACCGTACCGTGGAGCCGCGGGCCGATGCGCGCCTTCTGCCGATCCGAATAAGCCTGGTGCACCGCGCACCCCAGGTGGTCTGTGCCGTCAGTGACCCGAGCAGCCAGGGTCCGGTGGCCCGCGAGCCCGATTTCGTCGCCGAGTCCGGCCGCGGCCTGCACCTGGTGGACTCCTTCAGCCGCTCCTGGGGCTGGCACCCGCTGGCCGGCGCGGGCAAGGTGGTCTGGGCCGTGTTCGAGGCCGACACCGTCCCCGCCCCCACGGCCACCCCCGGCCGCCACCGGCGCTCCGCCTGACCCGCCGTCATCCGGCACCCGCCGACGGGGCACCCGTCCGCCTGACGCCCCGTCGGGCCCGGACACGACGAAAGGCCGCCGCGATCCCCTCGCGACGGCCCCGGTGCCCCCGGTCCGACGGACTGTCAGCCCGCCAGGTGGTCGAACTCCCCGTCCTTCGCGCCGAGCAGCAGCGCCGCTATCTCCGCGCGGGTGTAGACGAGGGCCGGCCCGTCCGGGAAGCGGGAGTTGCGCATCGCGACGTCACCACCCGGCAGCGCCGCGAACTCCACGCAGTTCCCCTGCGAGTTGCTGTGGCGGCTCTTCTGCCAGACCACACCCTCGAGGTCCGCGGAAGGCATGCCGTTGTACGTGGTGTTCTGCATGTGGATTCTCCCCGACGTGACAGGCGTTCGCCTCACTTGACGTGATGATAGCTCCAGTGCACGTGCATCAGCACGGGTGTTTGCGCGTGCACGATGTGGGGCATCAATCAGTCAGCACGGGTGTCCGACAAGCGAGTTGAGGCCCCGTATCAGGACAAACGCGGGCCAATCGTGGACATACCGATGACTGCGCGTACTCGAACTCCAGCGGGTTGTCGATCTTCGGGGGTCTGTCGAGATGGCTCACGGTCCGTCACCTCTGTCGGATTGTGACGCCGATCACTGTCCGGACTCCGGCCCGGCTGTGGGAGGTAGGGCGAGATGTCCTACGATCTCCGCCATGAGCACAGCAGCCATCCCGGGCCCGGCACTGCCCGTACGTACTCCAGGCTCCCGTGCGCGGGGGCGCCACCGCCGTCCCGAGCGGCCGGAGATCCCGGCGGGTTCGCCGACGCTGGTGCTGGCCGTTCCGGCCACCGCCGGGCCGGAGGTCCGCCCCGTGGTCGAGGAACTGCTCTCGATCGTGCGCGGCGAGCAGCCCGGCATCGAGACCGCCGCCGCCTACCTGGACGGCTCCCAGGACGACTCCTCCCCCACCGTGGCCGAGCTGCTCGCCCGGGCCGCCGAGGCCGGGCTGCCCGCCCCGGTGCTGGTGCCCCTCCTCCCGGGCCCGCACGGCTTCCTGACCGGCCTTCACGAGCTGGCCGCCGCGCACGGCGCCGTCGTGACGGACGTGCTCGGCCCGCACCCGCTGCTGGCCGAGGCCGTCCACGTCCGCCTCTCCGAGGCCGGGCTGGCCCGGGCCGACCGGGCCCGGCTGTTCGCCATCGCGACCGCCGCGGACGGCATCGTGCTCACCACCGCCGGCGGTGAGGACGCCGCCCAGGCCGCCGAGATTACCGGCGTGCTGCTGGCCGCCCGCCTGGCCGTCCCGGTGGTCGGCGCCGCGCTCGACGTTCCCGGCTCGGTGCTGGCGGCCGTCAACCACCTGAAGGCGACCGGCTCCCAGCGCCCCGCGCTGGCCCCGCTGGTGATCGGCCCCGAGGCCGACCCGGAGCTGCTGGCCACCGCCGCCGAGGAGGCGGACTGCCCCAGCGCCGCCCCGCTCGGCGCCTACCCGGCCGTCGGCCAGCTGATCGCCTCGGCGTACCTGGCAGCGCTCCCGCAGCCCGCCTTCGAGGAGCAGCCGGAGGCCTGACACCCCGACAGCACGAGGGGCCCCGTACGGTGTGCAACCGTACGGGGCCCCCTCGCGTCCGTCCCCGTGTGGACTCCGCGACCCAGGACTCAGGAGAGCGGCGCCGCGTCCCGCAGCGCGATCCTCGGGGTGACCACGGCGCGCGGTGGAACGGCGCTGGTGGTCGGGGTCGGCGCGCCCGAGAGGTGGATCTCCTGGGCCTGGTCCGCCCCGGCCCTGCGCAGCACCACCCGCTTCGGGGTCGGCAGCTTCGGGTCGATCCAGAGCTCGGTGCCGCTGAACTCGCAGTCCAGGATGGCGATGTCCTCCGGTGCCCCGCCGTCCACCGCGCGCAGCGCGACCCCGGCCTTCCGGTATCCCGTGAACTTGCTGCGCGTCACCTGGACGGTCTCGCCCGGGAGTTGGTGCAGCGCGGTGGAGACGGCGTAGTCCGACTGCCCGGCCGCGTCGATCAGCAGGCCGTCGAAGACGGTGCCCTTGTCCCGGCCGAGCGCGTGGATCGCCACTCCGCCGGCCGCGTTGCCGTACAGGACGGTTCCGTTGTAGTCGAAGTCGTTCAGGTAGGCGCCGTGCTCGATGCCCCAGCCGCCGTTGTGGTAGGCCACGAACTGGCCCACGGTGTGGTGGAATTCGGCGTTCAGCCAGACGAAGATGCCGTTCTCCAGGTTGTTGTGGGCCAGGCAGCGCTCGAAGGTCCACACCCCTTCGCTGGTCTCCGGCCACTCGTAGCCGGAGGCGCCGTTGGCGCCCTGGACGCCGACCGCCACGCAGTCCCGGGCCACCCCGCCCTTGCCCGCGCCGAGGCTGAAGCCGGTCAGCCGGTAGCCGCGCGGGTTGGGGTCGAACTGGGTGCGGGAGGCCACGCAGGCGTCGTAGGTGATGTCGTTGGAGGGCCCCTGGGGGGTGCGGGTGTCCAGCGGACCGTCCCACCAGTAGGCGTCCTCCCAGGTCTGGTGGGCGATGCAGGAGCGGAAGGTGATGCCGTGGCAGTTGTGCGGCACGAAGGCGTGGCTGCCGGTGTCGCGGACCACCACGCCCTCCACCACGGTGCCCCGGGTGGTGTCGCCGAGCATGTGGAAGTGCAACCCGTACCGGCCGAGCACCGGCTCGGTGACGGGCTTGCCGGCCCACTTCTCCTTGCCGGCCGACCTCGGGCCCATCCAGCGCAGCGCGGCGTAGCGGACGTCGGCCCGCTGGTTGCTGGTGATGTGGACGTGGGCCCGGCCCTTCTCGGTGCCCTCGACCCGGACGTTGCGGGTCAGGTTGAGCACCTCGGCGCCGACGCTCACCCCGCCGCCGGTGGTGACCTTGGGGTGGGCGTACTTGAGCGGGCCGTCCAGGCTGACGGTGGATCCGTTGACGGCGGTGACGGTGCGGTGGTCGTAGCGCTCGGAGAAGCCCTCGGCGTCGGGCGTCCCGGTCGGGGTGACGGCGAGCTCGTCGCCGACCTGCCAGCCGGCCGGGGCGGCGGCCAGCCGGATGCTGGTGTCGCCGGCCTTCAGCGGGCCGGCCGCGCGGACCCAGGCGGTGCGCTGGGCGCCCGCCAGGCGGAGCCGGCCGGAGCCGGTGACCCAGAGGCCGGTGTCGCTCTCCACCAGGGCCATCCCGCCGCCCTGGAAGCGTCCCTCGTCGACCGCGGGGAAGCGGACGGCGTGGACGGTGGCGGCGTTCGACGGGGCGAGGGTGAGCGCGCCGCGGACCTCGACGTTGCCGTGCGAGGTGAGCGAAACCGGACGATCCGGGGCAAAGGTGAGCGAACCTGACGGTTCGACCAGGAGCGAACCCACCGTCACGTCGCCGTCCAGCAGCACGTGGTCGGTGATCCGCACCGCCGCGCCGGGGCGGGGCGCGGCGCCGCCGCTCCAGCCGGCCGGGTCGGACCAGCTCCGCGGCCGCACCGTCTCGGCGGGCGAGGCGGAGGCGGCGGCCGATTCGGTGGGCGAGGCCGAGGCGGACGGGCTGTCAGAGGCACCGGGCGAAGCACCGTGCGAATGCGAAGCTTCCGTCGGCGGCGGTGGCTTCGCCGCCGAGGGGGCGTCAGGACCGCTGCCGCTGCGCCGTACCACCTCCTCCACCCCGACCGCCGCCAGGGCGGTGCCGATCGCCAGGCCGATGAGGAGCTTCCGGCGACTGACCTTTGCCGATCCGTTGTCCGCCGGGCCCGACTGGGGCCCTCTCGCGTGCCGCATGACCCGAAGCATAGGCAAATCCCTTTGCTCGCAAGGAATTTGAACAGAATCGATCGGAATCGACATCCGGATCGACAGCTTCCGGTTCATGAAGAGTCGGTAAAGAAACCATGATCAGCATCACAGGGGTTTGCGGTTTCAACTTAACTCTGCCTAACGTGACGCCCTGTTCGTGACCACACGGACCCAGCCCCTCCGGAACGCCGAATCCTGCCGCCGGACGGGTCGGCAGCTCATCAGCACCGCGGCAGGGGCGGGGGAACCACAGGTAAGTCGCCTGGTTTTGGTCATGTATGACCGATTTCAGGCTTGGGGTGAAGCCGCGCTCAGGCACGGCCGGGCAACTCCAGCCCGAATCCGACAGCTCACCTCGCAGGCGTGGGAGAGGAACGCGTCTTCGTGCTGTCCAGCACCACTTCCAAGCGTGCCCGCCGACTCATCGCCGCCACCGGCGTCGTGGGCATCGGCCTCACCATCCCGACCCTCACCGCCGGCACCGCCTCGGCCGCCCCCGTCTCCGTGTGGGACAAGGTCGCCGCGTGCGAGTCCACCAACGACTGGTCGATCAACACCGGCAACGGCTTCTACGGCGGCCTGCAGTTCACCTCCAGCACCTGGGCCGAGTTCGGCGGCAAGCAGTACGCGCCGCAGGCCAACCAGGCCACCAAGGCGCAGCAGATCGCGGTCGCCGAGAAGGTGCTCGCCTCCCAGGGCCCCGGCGCCTGGCCGGTCTGCTCCGTCAAGGCGGGCCTGACCAAGGGCGGCGCCGCCGCCCAGGTCGACACCTCCTCGACCACCACCTCGGCCCCGAAGGCGGAGGCTCCCAAGGCCGCCGAGCAGCCCGCCGCCCAGCCGGCCGCGAAGCCCGCGGCCGCCAAGAGCTACACCGTGGTGGCCGGTGACTGGCTCTCCACCATCGCCCAGCAGCAGAACGTCGAGGGCGGCTGGGAGAAGCTCTACGAGCTGAACAAGGCTCAGCTCACCGAGGGCCCGGACATGATCTACCCGGGCCAGCAGCTGGTCCTGGGCAACGTCGCCCAGGCCGCCCCGGCCCCGGCTCCGGCCCCCAAGTCGACCGCCCCGCAGTCGGGTTCGGCCTCCACCGGCACCACCACCAAGGCGAAGAAGTCCGCCGCCGCGGCCGCCGAGCAGACCGCGACCGTCGCCACCGGCTCCAAGGCCGCCGCGATCAACTTCGCGCTCTCCAAGGTCGGCCAGGCCTACGTCTACGGCGGCAGCAGCAACGGCGGCTGGGACTGCTCCGGCCTGACCCAGGCGGCCTTCCGCCAGGCCGGGATCTCCCTGCCGCGGGTGGCCAACGACCAGGCGGACGCCGCCACCCGGGTCTCGCTGGACAACCTCCAGGCGGGCGACCTGCTGTTCTGGTCCAACAACGGCGCCAACTCCGGCGTCTACCACGTCGCCATCTACCTGGGCGGCGGCAAGTACGTCGAGGCGGCCAACCCCCGCGCCGGCGTGAAGACCGAGACCATCGCCAACTGGGCCCCCGACTTCGCGGGCCGCGTCTGACGACGGCATGAAGCCGTGCCCCCGGAGACCTGGTCGGCTCCGGGGGCACGGCCGTATCCTGCCGCCATGGCCAAGGTCAACGTCTCCCTGGAAGCCGACTTCGCGATCGAGCTGATGCTCCTCGCCGGCACCAAGAACCCGCAGGACGCCGTCGAGCTGATCCTGCGCGACTACCTCGTGCGCTCGCGCCGCACCGAGGCACGGACCGGCGACGCCGCCGACGAGGCGCGCCTCACCGAACCCAGGGGCGGTGTCGTCCAGGAGGGCTGACAGCACGGAGGGGCCCGGGGTCACGACGACCCCGGGCCCTTCTCGCGCGTCCTAACGCCCGTGCTGGCGCGGGCCGGTGGAGCCGCGCATGACCAGCTCGGGCTGGAACATGAACTCACCGCGCTGCGAGCCACTGCCGTTGACCTCCTCCAGCAGGGCGTCGACGGCGGCGGTGGCCATCGCCTCGACCGGCTGGCGGACGGTGGTGAGCGGCGGCTCGGTGAAGGCGATCAGCGGCGAGTCGTCGAAACCGACCACCGAGACGTCCTTCGGCACCGCCATCCCGCGCTGGCGGACCGCCCGGATCGCGCCGAGCGCCATCAGGTCGCTGCCGCAGACGATCGCGGTGCAGCCCTTGTCCAGCAGGGCGTTGGCCGCGGCGTGCCCGCCCTCCACGCTGAACAGCGTGTGGTGGACGTACTCGGCGGCCTGGTCCGGGCCGAGGCCGAGGTACTCGCCGACCGCGGCGGTGAAGCCCTCGATCTTGCGCAGCACCGGCACGTAGCGCCGCTGACCGACCGCCAGGCCGATCTTCTCGTGGCCGAGTTCGACCAGGTGCTGGACGGCCATCCACATCGCGGCCCGGTCGTCCGGCGAGATGAACGGCGCGGCGATCTTCTCGCTGTAGCCGTTGATCAGCACGAACGGCACCTGGCGGCCGGTCAGCTTGGCGTACCGGTCGTGGTCGGCGGTGGAGTCGGCGTGCAGGCCGGAGACGAAGACGATGCCCGCCACGCCCCGGTCGACCAGCATCTCCACCAGTTCGTCCTCGGTGGAGCCGCCCGGGGTCTGGGTGCAGAGCACCGGCGTGAAGCCGTGCCGGCTCAGCACCTGCTCGATCACCTGGGCCAGGGCGGGGAAGATCGGGTTGCTCAGCTCCGGCGTGATCAGGCCGATCAGGCCGGCGCTGCGCTGGCGCAGCCTGGTGGGCCGCTCGTACCCGAGCACGTCGAGTGCGGCCAGCACCGTCTGACGGGTCGTCGCGGAGACGCCCGCCTTGCCGTTGAGGACGCGGCTGACGGTGGCCTCGCTGACCCCCGCCTGCGCCGCGATGTCCGAGAGTCGCGCCGTAGTCACGATCCCAGAGCCTATTGCAACCATGTCAGACCGCCCACCAGATGGTGCTGTCCGCCGGGAGGACCGTCTCGCCCTCCACCGCGACGGCCTCGGTGGAGGAGAGCAGGATACGGCCGGGAGCGGCGATCCGGACCGGCTCGGAGCCGGTGTTCACGGTGCAGACGAAGGAACCGCGACGGAAGGAGAGCAGGTGCTCGCCGGTCTCCAGCCACTCCACCGACTCGCCGGCGCCGAGGTCCGGGTGGGAGCGACGGATCGTCAGGGCGGAGCGGTAGAGCTCCAGGGTGGAGGTCGGGTCGCCGGTCTGGACCTCGACGCTGAGCCCGGCCCAGCTGTCGGGCTGCGGCAGCCAGCTGGGGCCGCCGGCGGTCGGGCCGAAGCCGTAGGGGGCCTCGGTGCCGGACCACGGGATCGGCACCCGGCAGCCGTCGCGGAAGCCGTCCTGGCCCTCCGCGCGGAAGAAGGACGGGTCCTGGCGGACCTCGTCGGGCAGGTCGGTGACGTCCGGCAGGCCGAGCTCCTCGCCCTGGTAGACGTAGGCCGAGCCGGGCAGGGCGAGCATCAGCAGGGAGGCGGCGCGGGCCCGGCGCAGGCCCAGCTCGCGGTCGCCGGGGGTGCGGATCTGGGTGCCCAGGCCCGGCTCGTTGGCGAAGCGGGTGGCGTGCCGGGTGACGTCGTGGTTGGACAGCACCCAGGTGGTGGGGGCGTCGACCGGGCGCATCGAGTCCAGCGAGAGGTCGATCACCTCGCGCAGCTCGGCGGCGTCCCAGGAGGTGCCCAGGTACTGGAAGTTGAAGGCCTGGTGCAGCTCGTCCGGGCGGACGTAGTTGGCGGTGCGCTGGACGGTCGGGGTCCAGGCCTCGGCGACGCCGATCCGCTGGCCGGGGTACTCGTCCAGGATCTGCCGCCAGGCGCGGTAGATGGCGTGCACGCCGTCCTGGTCGAAGAACGGCATCACGTCGTTGCCGAGCAGCTTGAGCTGGTCGTGCGAGCCGAGGTCGGGCAGGCCGGGGGCCTTCACCATGCCGTGCGCGACGTCGATCCGGAAGCCGTCCACGCCCATGTCCAGCCAGAACCGCAGGATGGAGCGGAACTCGTCGGCGACGGCCTGGTTCTCCCAGTTGAAGTCCGGCTGCTCGGGGGCGAACAGGTGCAGGTACCAGTCGCCGGGGGTGCCGTCCGGGTCGGTGGTCCTGGTCCAGGCCGGGCCGCCGAAGATGGACTCCCAGTCGTTGGGCGGCAGTTCGCCGCCCTCGCCCTTGCCCGGCTTGAAGTGGTAGCGGTCGCGCAGCGGGGAACCGGGGCCCTCGCGCAGGGCGCGCTGGAACCACTCGTGCTGGTCCGAGGAGTGGTTGGGGACCAGGTCCACGATGATCCGCAGGCCCAGCTCGTGCGCGTCCCGGATCAGGCCGTCGGCGTCCAGCAGGGTGCCGAACATCGGGTCCACCGCGCGGTAGTCGGCCACGTCGTAGCCGGCGTCGGCCTGCGGGGAGGCGTAGAAGGGGGAGAGCCAGACCGCGTCCACCCCGAGGTCCCGCAGGTACGGGAGCCGGCTGCGCACGCCCGGCAGGTCGCCCATGCCGTCGCCGTTGGAGTCGGCGAAGCTGCGGGGGTACACCTGGTAGATGACCGCGTCCCGCCACCAGCCTCTGCCGGCGGCACCGTTCGCAGCGGAGGAGTCGGCGTCGGACTCGGCGGCGGGGGCGGCGGGCCGGGAGGTGTCGGCCAGGTTCTGGGTCATGGACAGTCATCCCTTGGGGACTCGGTGGCGGCCCGGCCGCCCGGTCGGGGCGGCCGGTTCGCGGCAACAGGCAGGTGCGGGGGCGGTTTTGACGGTACGTCAGGCCGTCAGGACTTCGCGGCGCCGGCGGTCAGACCGGTCACGAGGTGACGCTGTACCAGGTAGAAGACCAGAGCTGCGGGGAGGGCGATCAGCACCGAGGTGGCGGCCATCAGGTTCCACTGGCTCTCGTACTGGCTGATGAAGGTCTGCAGGCCCACGGCCAGCGTGTACTTGCCGGAGCTGAGCATGAAGGTGGAGGCGAAGGCCACCTCGGCCCAGGCGGTGAGGAAGGAGTAGAAGGCGGCGACCGCCAGGCCGGGCCGGGCCAGCGGGATGACCAGGCGCCAGAAGGTGCCGAAGGGGCTCAGCCCGTCCACCCGCCCGGCCTCGTCGATCTCGACCGGGATGGTGTCGAAGTAGCCCTTCAGCAGCCAGGCGCAGTAGGGGACGGTGGTGGCGGAGTAGACCATGATCAGGCCAAGGTAGCCGTCCAGCAGCTTCAGCTCGGAGAGGATGGTGTACATCGGCACAATGAGGACCGCAATAGGGAACATCTGGGTCACCAGCAGGGTCCACATCAGCTGGCGGTGGCCGGCGAAGCGCATCCGGGAGACCGCGTAGCCGGTGGTGGCGGCGACCAGCACGCCGAAGACGGTGGTACCGCCGGCCACGATCACCGAGTTCAGGAACCAGGTGCCGAAGTCGGTCTCGAACAGCACCTTGGTGTAGTTGGAGAAGGTCACCTTGGAGAGGATCTGCCCGGGGTGCAGGTAGTCCATCTTGTCCGGCCCGAGCGAGATGAAGCCGATGTAGAGCACCGGGAACAGCGCGATCAGGCTGGCCAGCACCAGGGCGGCGTGCGAGAGCGCCTTCACCACGGGTGAGGACTCGCCGCGGCGGCGCACCTTCTTCGGACGGCCGGGGGAACTCGCCTTCGGGGCCGGGGTGTTCACGGCCTCCTCGATGGTCGCGGTCATCGGGACGACTCCTCGTTCCGGGCCAGCCAACGGCGGTAGAAGCTGGTGAAGACGATCAGGATGGAGAGCAGCAGCACACCGTAGGTGGCCGACTGGGCGTAGTCGCGCGGCTGTTGGCCGAAGCCGAGGCGGTAGGCCCAGGTGACCAGGATCTGCGCGTCCGGCGCGCCGTTGCCGAACAGCAGGAAGATGACGGTGAACTGGTTGAAGGTCCAGATCACGCCGAGCAGCACCACGGTGGAGGAGACGGTGCGCAGGCCCGGCAGGGTGATGTGGCGGAAGCGCTGCCAGGGGGTGGCACCGTCCATCTCGGCGGCCTCGTACAGCTCGCCGGGGATGGACTGCAGGCCACCGAGGAGCGAGACCATCATGAACGGCACGCCGACCCAGGTGTTCACCCCGATGGCGGCCGCCTTCTGGGCCAACGGGTCGGAGAGCCACGAGGGTTCGGGCAGTCCGACGCTGCCGAGCAGTCCGTTGACCACTCCCCCGTCGGCCAGCATCAGACGCCAGGAGAAGACGGTGACGAAGGTGGGCACCGCCCAGGGCAGGATCAGCATCAGCCGGTAGAGGCCGCGGCCGCGCAGGTGCTGGTTCATCAGCATGGCCAACGCCAGACCGGTCGCGTAGGTGACGGTGACGCAGATGACCGTCCACGCGATGGTCCAGACGAAGTGCGACCAGAAGCGGTCGTAGGAGCCGGGGCCCCAGAGCACGTCGGCGTAGTTGTGCAGGCCGATGAACTCGTAGGTGGCCGGGATGTGCTTGACGCCGATGGTGCGGGCCGAGTTGAGGCTGTTGGAGTCGGTGAGGGTCAGGTACAGACCCTGCACCAGCGGGTAGCCGACCAGCACCCCGAGGACGATGACGACCGGGGCGACCATCGCGTACGCGTACCAGTACTTGCTGTACGAGAGCTTGACGCGGGCCAGCAGACCGGGACGGGAGCGCCGTCCGTCCTCGGCCGGCGCGTCCTGCACGGCGACTGCCATGAGTTGACACCTTCTCGGGAGTGGGTGGCAGCCACCCGGGCCACCTCCGTCAGGTGGGCGGCCCGGGCGGCGGGCTTGCGAGGTGCTTCCTGGGGCTTACTTGGCGAAGCCGGGGAGCAGCTTGGCGTAGTCCACGGCGGCGGCGTCCAGGCCGGCCTTGGTGTCGGACTGGCCCTGGACGACCTTGCCCAGGTTGGTGCCGAGCGAGGCGAACAGCGAGGAGTACTCCGGCAGTTCGGGGCGCGGCTGGGCGGAGGCCAGCACCGCCTGGAAGCCGGCGATGCCCGGGTCGGCCTTGACCTCGGCGGTGAAGGCGTCGGTGCGGGTCGGCAGGGTGGAGTTCTTCTGCGCGAGGAAGGCCTGGCTCTCGGCCGAGGTCAGGAAGCCGGCCAGCTTGGCGGCGGCCTCCTTGTGGGCCTTGTCCGAGCCGGCGTAGACCGAGACGTTGTGGCCACCGGTCGGGGCGCCGGCCTTGCCGGCCGAGCCGGCCGGGACGGGCGCGATGCCGAGGTTCTTCTTGTCGGCGAAGGCGGTGCCCTTGTAGATGTTGGTGACCTCCCACGGGCCCTGGATGATCGCCGCGACCTTGCCGCTGTTGAAGGCGTCCATCATGTGCGCGTAGGAGTCGGTGGTGACGTCGGCCTTCACGGTGCCCGGGGCGGTGAACATCGACTTGTAGGTCTCGATCGCCTTGGCGGCCTCGGGCGAGTTCACGGTGATCTTCTTGCCCTTGGCGTCCACCGTGTCGGTGCCCTCGCCGAGCAGGTAGGGCATCGCGTAGTAGCCGTCACCGGCGCGCTGGAAGAAGCCGTCGGCGCCGGTCTTCTCCTTGACCTGGGCGGCGGCGGTCTTCAGCTCGTCCCAGGTGGTGGGCGCCTTGGTGATGCCGGCCTTGGTGAAGAGCTCCTTGTTGTAGAGCAGGCCCAGGGTGTCGGTGACCAGCGGGGCGCCGTAGACCTTGCCCTCGAAGGTGGCCTGCTGGATCAGGCTGGGCTGGAACGCGGCCTTGTCGGCGAGGGCGGCGGTGCCGTCCAGCGGCTCCAGGTAGCCGGCCTTGGCGAAGGCGGAGGTCCAGCCGACCTCGGCGCGGAAGGCGTCCGGGGCGCCGGTGGCGCCCATCGCGGTCTGCAGCTTGTTCTGCGCCTGGTCGAACGGGACGTTCTCGAACTTGACCTTGATGTTCGGGTTGGCGGCCTCGAACTTCTTGACCAGGGCCTCGTAGTTCGGCGCCTCGTTGGTGGCGTTGGAGGTGTCCCAGTAGGTGATGGTGACCGGGCCGGAGGCGGCCTTGTCGTCCGAACCGGAGCCGCTGCTGCCACAGGCCGCCATGGTGACCGCGAGGGCCGCAACGAGGGCAGAGGCCGCGATGCCACGCCGCATGAGAACTCCTTGGGGAAAGGTGGGGGTGCCCGAAGTGGAGGGGGACGGCGCATAATGGCTGTCCCGTTGCCGACTGCGCCGTTGCTCGTGGCCGTCGGGCTCGGGAAGGAACGTAACAGCGGCGCGAGCGGCGCCGAAAGGTCTTGCAGCAAGTTTCTGCAAGAACCGGGGATCGTTACGTCCGCGTGTCCTGCGCGTTGCCGGACGGTGGCGGGGCCGGATCGGCGGAGATCGGGACCTTTGGCCCACTTTTTAAATGGCGATCACCATTTATATTGAGAGCGCAGCCGTCACCCCATCCAGGAGGACCCGTGCTCTCCCCGCAGTCGACCGAGACCGTCCGCGCCACCCTGCCCGCCGTCGGCGGGGCCATCGGGGAGATCACCCCGCTGTTCTACTCCAAGCTCTTCGCCGCCCACCCCGAACTGCTCCGCGACCTCTTCAACCGCGGCAACCAGGCCAGCGGCGAGCAGCAGCAGGCACTGGCCGGCTCGATCGCCGCCTACGCCACCCTGCTGGTCGAGCACCCCGAGGTGCGGCCCGGCGCGATGCTGGCCCGGATCGCCCACAAGCACGCCTCGCTCGGTGTCACCGAGGCCCAGTACCAGGTGGTGCACACCCACCTGTTCGCCGCCATCGTCGAGGTGCTCGGCGAGGCCGTCACCCCCGAGGTGGCCGCCGCCTGGGACGAGCTCTACTGGCTGATGGCCGGTGAACTCGTCGCCCTGGAGGCCAAGTTGTACCAGGAGGCCGGCCTGGAGCCCGGCGACGTCTGGCAGTCCATGACCGTCACCGGCCGGCAGGACGAGACCGCCGACGCGGTCTCCTTCACCCTGCGCCGCACCGACGGCGCCCCGGTCGGCGCCTTCCTGCCCGGCCAGTACGTCAGCGTCGGCGTCCGACTCCCGGACGGCGCACGGCAGATCCGGCAGTACAGCCTCTCGGCCGCCCCCGGGCGGGACGAGTGGCGGATCACCGTGAAGCGCGACGGCGAGGTGTCGAGCCGGCTGCACGAGCACCTGGAGGTCGGCGGCGAGCTCTCCGTCTCGCACCCCTTCGGCGACCTGGTGCTCCGGGACGGCGACGCGCCGGTGCTGCTCGCCTCCGCCGGCATCGGCTGCACCCCGATGATCGGCATGCTCGACCACCTGGTCCGCACCGGCTCCAAGCGCCGCGTGGTCGCCGTCCACGGCGACCGCTCCCCCGCCGCGCACGCCCACGCCGCGGAGCTGGCCGAGCTCACCGGAGCCCTCCCGCAGGCGGAGCTGCACCGCTGGTACGAGGAGACCGACGGCCTGGTCGACCTCTCCGCCGTCCCGCTGCCGACCGGTGTGCAGGCCTACCTCTGCGGCCCGCTCCCCTTCATGCGGGCGGCCCGCGGGCAGCTGCTGGAGCGCGGCGTCCCGGCGGACGCCATCCACTACGAGGTCTTCGGCCCCGACCTCTGGCTCGCCGGGCAGTAGGTCACCGCGCCCCGGGCAGCTCGATGGTGCAGAGGCCCGGGGCGGAGAAGGGGCGCAGGGTGATGCCGGGTGCCAGGGCGTCGAGCAGGCCCTGGTGCACGGCGCAGACCACCTCGGGGTGGCGGGTGGCGTTGGGGGCGAACGGGCAGCCGTGGAGGAGGACCCGGCGGTCGTCCAGTTCGGGCTCGAAGCCCCAGCGCTCGGCGGCCGCCATCACCCGGTCGGCCAGCGGGGCGTCCGGGGGCGGCTCGGCGGCTCCCCACTCCCGGCCCGCCTGCGACGGGGTGAGCCGGCCGTACCCCTGGGCCAGGATGTCCACCAACTCGCGGTAGGCGTCCAGCTGTTCGCGCTCCGGGGCGGCGGTGTAGCGCAGCTTCGGACGGCCCCGGCCGACCGCCGGTTCGGTGTGCACGGCGACCAGCCCGGCCCGCACCAGGGCGGTCAGGTGCTGCCGGACGGTGGTCAGGTGGAGGCCGACCGCCTCGGCCAGCTGCCGTGCCTCCAGCGGCTCGCCGGCCGCCGTCAGCTCCGCCAGCAGCGCGCGGCGGGCCGGCGCGGCCAGCGCCCGGTGCACCTCGCCGCTGCTCTCCGTGCTGCCGTCCATCCGGTCAATATACGGCGAATCGGATGTACCGCTCCTGCCGGCCAAAGGTGCCGTCCTCCGGTGAGCGGCCGTCAGGAGGTGCCGAGGCGGAAGACCGTGACGGAGCGGAACTCCTCGCCCGGGCGCAGCACGGTGCTCGGGTACGAGGGCTGGTGCGGCGAGTCCGGGTGGTGCTGGGTCTCCAGGGCGACGCCGGAGTAGCGGCCGTAGGGCACCCCGCTCGGGCCGGTGACGGCGCCGTCGAAGCCGTTGGCCGTGTAGACCTGGATGCCCGGCTCGGTGGTGAGCACCTCCAGGGTGCGGCCGCTGATCGGGTCCTCCAGGAGGGCCGCGCGGGACGGAGCGGTGCCGCCGTCGTAGCCGCGCAGCACCCAGTTGTGGTCGTAGCCGCCCGCCTCGCCGATCGCCTTCCCGATCGGGCGGGCCGTGGTGAAGTCGAAGGGCGTGCCGGCCACCGCCTCGTACGGGCCGAGCGGGATCTGCCGCGCGTCCACCGGGGTGTAGTGGTCGGCCTCCAGGGTGAGCAGGTGGCCGAGGACGTCGCCGGAGCCCTCGCCCGCGAGGTTGAAGTAGGCGTGGTTGGTCAGGTTGACCACCGTGGGGCGGGTGGTGACGGCGTGGTAGGCGATGGTGAGGTCGGCGCCGTCCAGCAGGTAGTCCACGGTGACGTCCAGCGCACCGGGGAAGCCCTGGTCGCCGTCCCGGCTGTGCAGCGTCAGGCGGACTCCGGCGCCCGGCAGTTCGGTGGCCTGCCAGAGGCGGTGGGCGAAGCCGTCGGGGCCGCCGTGCAGGGTCACGCCGTTGCCGGTCGGGGCGAGCGGGTGGTCCTCGCCGTCGACGGTGATCCGGCTGTCGGCGATCCGGTTGGCGTACCGGCCGACGGTCGCCCCGTAGTGGCGCGCCGGGCCGAGCACGGCGGCGAGCTCGTCGGAGGCGAGGAGCACCTGGGCGCTCCGGCCGTCGCGGTCGGGGGCGGTGAGGCCGTGCAGCGTCGCCCCGAGGGAGAGGACCGTGGCCTCGACCGGGCCGCTGCGCAGGGTCCAGCGCTCGATGGCGGCGCCGGCGGCGGTGCGGTCGAACGGCGCGCGGCTTACCTCGGTCTGCGGCATCTGGACAGGACCCCTTCGCGTGTTCGAACCTGTGCGACCTTGTTGGATCGTACCTTGGGTGCGAGGACGTACGTGGTTACACCAGGGGCGCGAGGAACTGCGCGAATCGGGAGGCGGCTCACCGGCAACTGAACCGCCGTCAGCCAGCTGCAGGTGCTGCCGTTCCCCCGCGCGCAGTTCCTCGCGCCCCTGCGGGGCGCTACCGCTAATCCTTGGGGCGGTCCAGTCCCAGGGCCTCGGCGAGGCCCTCGGGGCCGGTGCCGATCTTCCGGTGGACGGCCGCCAGGCGGCGGTGGACCATGCTCAGCGCCACGTTGAGCTGCTCGGCGATCCGCTGGGGAGGTACTCCTTTGGCGGCGAGCTCGGCGACGCTGCGCTCGTTCTGGCTGAGGGAGTCCTTGCTGAGGGTCCGCAGCCGGTTGGGCCGCAGGCCCGCGCGGGCGAGTTCGCGGCGGGCCTGGGCGACCAGCCCGTCCGCGCCGCAGTTCTGGGCCAGTTCGATGCCCTGGTAGCAGTACTCGGCGGCGTCGTGCAGCCGGCCGGTGCGGATCAGGGCGCCGCCGAGTTCGACCAGGGAGCAGGCGAGTTCGTAGCTGACCGGGGACTGGGTGAGCAGGTTGACGGACTCCTCCAGCCGGTCGACCGCGAACTGGCCGTCCCAGACCGAGGCCTGCATCCGCAGGGCCGCGCCCCGCGCCGAGGCGGTGCCGAACTTCTCCGCCCGGGAGACCGCCTCCGCGGCCAGCTCCCGCGCCTCGTCGGGGCGTTCGGGGGAGATGGCCTTGGCGAGGTGGCCGGTCCACGGGGCCCAGACGGTGTTGTGCCAGCCCCGGCGGTCCAGCTGCTCGCCGACGGTGCGGAAGACCTGGGCCGCTCCGTGGCGGTCGCCCCTGGCGAGCAGCAGCTTGCCGTAGAGGGTCGGCGCGTCGGGCAGCACCATGGCGGTGGGGTGGTACGGCGGTGCGAAGCGGTACTTGCGGGCCAGCTCCCAGGCCTCGTCGACCCGGCCGCGGGCCAGCAGGGTGTCGGCCAGCACGCCGACGGTGTCCCACTGGAGCGGGATGTCCGGGGCGATCCGCTCGGAGAGCCGCAGGCCGCGACGGAGGAAGTCCTCGGCCTCGGCGAGGAGTCCGCGGCGGAACCGGACCAGGCCCATCAGGAAGTAGGAGAACCCTCGGTGCCCACCGCTCCAGCCGGCCACCTCGTACTCGGTGATGGCGTCGGCGAACAGCCGCTCGGCGGTCGCGAGTTGGTCGGTGTACGTGTAGGTCAGGCCGAGGATGGCGGGGAACTCGAAGCCCCAGGTGTTGTTGCGCCAGCCGAGGCCCTCGGGCAGGCGGTGGCCGTCCATCGCCTGGCCGACCAGGTCGAGCGCGCGGCCCGCGGGCTCGCCGCGCAGCGTCAGGTCCCAGGCCCGCATGGTGTGGACGGCCCGGTCGGAGTCGCCGCGGCCGCTGACCGTGCGGCCCAGCTCGGCCAGCCGGCGCGAGCGCGCCGGGCCGTCGTCCTCGTCGCGCTGCCAGGCGATCCACATGAAGTGCAGCGCCTCCAGCCGCATCCGCCCGGGGCCGGGCGCGGTGTGCTCCGCCTCGGCCCGGCAGACCTCGGCGGCCTCGACCAGCTGTCCGGCGTGCGCCAGCACCTCGGAGAGCCGGAAGGTGGCGTCGACCCGCAGCTCGGCGCTGAGGCCGGGCTCCAGCGCGAGGGCCTGGCGGAGCTGGTGGACGGTGGTCAGGGGGTCCGTCAGGAGGGCGGCGCAGCCCGCCTCGTAGAGCACCTCGGCCCGGACGTCCTCCTCCGGCGGCTCGTACAGCGCGCGCTGGAGACAGCGCAGCGCGGCCTCGGGCGCACCGATCGCCAGGTGCTCGGTGGCGGCTTGGCGGAGCTTGGCCACCATGCCGTCGTCGCCCTCGGGGTGGGTCTCCAGCAGGTGGCGGGAGGCGTCCAGGAGCGAGCCGCCGGAGTGCTCGATGGCGGTGGCGGCCATGCCGTGCATGCCGGTCCGGGTGCTGGGCGGCATGGTCTGGTAGATCGAGGTGCCGATCACCGGGTGGACGAAGTCGAGCCGGCCGGTGGGGCCGGTGGTCAGCACGTGCTGGCGGCGCAGCTGGCGGACGGACTCCTCGGCCTCGGCCGGGCTCTGCGCGCAGATGGTGGCGGCCAGGTCCTGCTTGATGTCGGTGCCGAGCAGGGCGCAGGCCCAGGCGAACCGCAGGACGTTGCTACCGAGCTTGTCCAGCCAGTACTGCAGCGTCATGCCCTTGGCCGCGGCGGCCAGGTCGCGCAGCTGCTTGACGTTCTCCTCGAAGGGGTCGAGCTGCTGGTCACGGACCTCGCGCAGCAGGACGGCGACGTCGTACGGGTTCCCCTTGGTGACGGCCCAGACCTCGTGGCAGAACAGGTCCTCGGTCTCCGGGCCGAGTTCGGCCCGGACCAGCTGGCCGACCGAGGTCGGGTTGAGCGGGCGCAGCGCGTGCCGGCGGGTGGCCTGGCCCTCGATCTGCTGCTGGAGCTCGCGGCTCTCCTCGAACTCGTTGCGGTAGGCGAAGACCAGCAGGACCGGCAGCAGCCGGGCCCGGGCGGCGAAGGAGGCCAGCCAGGTGAGCGACTCCTGGTCGGCCCAGTGCAGGTCGTCCACCATCATCACCAGCGGGGCGCGCCTGGGCGCCAGCTGGGTGAGCACGTAGTCGAGCCCGTCGCGGACGCCCTGGGGGTCCATCTGCTCGACCTCGCCGGAGGGCGGGAGCAGGCCGATCGCCGGGCCCACGATGGAGTACCAGCCGCCGAAGACCTCGGACCGCTCGGACTCGGAGAGTCCGCCGAGCACCGGCAGCAGCAGCTGCTTGAGGACGTGGAACGGCTCCTTGGTCTGCCGTTCGCCACCCCGGCCGGAGAGCACGGTGCAGGTCTTGCGGAGCTTGGCCAGCCGGCGGATCTGGTCCATCACGGCGGTCTTGCCGACGCCGGCCGGGGAGGCGTAGACGAGCAGCTCGCCGATCTCGGTGCCACCGGCCTCGAAGTCCTCGCAGAGGCGGTCCAACGCCTGCTCGGCGGTGTGGAGTTCCTCCTCCCGCTCGTGCAGGCGGGCGTGACCGCCGTGCCCGTGACCGTCCCTCGGCCCGCCCTGCTGATCGACCACTGCCAGCCTCCGCTTCGCACCCGTCCCTTGGTCCTGGTGGTGAGCGTAATACCGTGGCCGCCCCCGTGGCGCGCGTTCGCGCAGGCCGGAGCCCACGTTCAGGATTCAGGCCGGACACCGAGGGCAAATGCCTTGGTACCCCTGCCGTCTGATGATCAGATCGGATAATCTTCGCCCGGAACGGGCGCCGTTGATCATTAAGACGCATACGGCGCAAAGGCTGACACACACAGAGCCGTGGAGAGCGCCAGAACTACGCACAGTACCGAGCGCCTGGAGTCCGATGTCCGACGACAGCTCAGTTGAGCTCCCCTTCCCCCACCGACGCAGCCCCCACCAAGCACAGGCCGCCCGGCACCACGCCGAGTGGCTGCACCGCCACCGTGAACTGGCCGCCTCCACCGGCCAGTTGAGCTACGAGAGGTGGGACGTACCGGAACTGGCGGCGCTGACCTACCCGGAGAGCTCGGCCGAGGACCTCGGGTTGGCCGCTGACCTGATGGGCTTCTACTTCCTCTTCGACGACCAGTTCGACGACGCGCTGGGACGACGCCCCGAAGAGGTCGCCGAGATCTGCGAGCGGCTCACCGCCCTCATGCACAGCCCCAGACCGGTCGGCAGCACCCCCGCCGAACGCGCCTTCTCCGACCTGTGGCGCCGCAGCATCGAGGGCATGTCGCCCCGCTGGAGAGCCAGGGCCGCGTACAACTGGGAGTCCTACTTCGCCTCCCACCCCGCCGAGGCCGCCGGGCGAATAGCCAGCCGACCACCGGACCGGGAAAGCTACCTGATGCTCCGTCGGGGCACCGCCGCGATGGAGACCATCTTCGACATGATCGAGCGGCTGGGGCGCTTCGAGGTGCCGCAGGCCGTGCTGCACCATCCCGTGCTCCGCCAACTCCGCCAGCTGGCGGCCGACATACCCTCCCTCACCAATGATGTCCGCTCCTACGCCCAGGAGTTGGCCCGTGGCGACGTGGCCAACCTGGTGATGATCGTGCAGCGCGAGCGCGACTGCTCTCCCGAGGAAGCCGCCTCCGTGGTCATGGCGGAGGCCCAGCTGATGGCCGACAAGGTCGGCGAGCTGATGAACGAACTGCCCGAAGTCTACCGCCTGTTGCGGCTGACGGTAGCCGATCGTCATGCCGCGCACCGGTACGCCGACGGACTCGGCGCATGGACCGCCGGCTATCTCCGCTGGGAGCTCCGGACCGGTCGGTACGTATCGGGCTGACGTCCCACCAGGTCACCGCCTCCCCTTCCGTCCCCCGCCCCCTCCCCCGTTTCCCCTCCTCTCCGAGCTGCACGACGCACCATGGCGGCCCGAGCCCTTCGGGGCTAGGGTCTCGCCCTGGGGTCGCTACCGTGCGTGTCCGGCCGGTGACCCCTGCACCGGTGCGCGTACGTGGTCGTCCCGCAGCTCCACCCTCAGCAGCGAGGAGAGATACCGCCCATGACGGTCTACCAGCCCCCCGGCCAGCCCGGCAGCATCGTCGAGTTCCGCCCCCGCTACGAGCACTGGATCGGCGGCTCCTTCACGCCGCCGGTGCGCGGCGGCTACTTCGAGAACCCCACCCCCGTCACCGGCCGGACCTTCTGCGAGGTGGCCCGGGGCACCGCCGAGGACGTCGAGGCCGCCCTCGACGCCGCCCACGCCGCCGCCCCCGCCTGGGGCCGCACCTCGCCCGCCGAGCGCGCCCAGGTGCTGCTCCGGGTCGCCGACCGGATCGAGGCCAACCTCGAACGCCTCGCCGTCGCGGAGAGCTGGGAGAACGGCAAGCCGGTCCGCGAGACCCTGGCCGCCGACCTGCCGCTCGCCGTCGACCACCTGCGCTACTTCGCCGGCGCCCTGCGCGCCCAGGAGGGCGGCCTGTCCCAGATCGACGAGGACACCGTCGCCTACCACTTCCACGAGCCGCTGGGCGTGGTCGGCCAGATCATCCCGTGGAACTTCCCGATCCTGATGGCCATCTGGAAGATCGCCCCGGCGCTCGCGGCCGGCAACGCGGTGGTCCTCAAGCCCGCCGAGCAGACCCCCGCCTCCGTCCTGCTGCTGATGGAGCTGGTGGCCGACCTGCTCCCGCCGGGGGTGGTCAACGTGGTCACCGGCTTCGGCGAGGAGGCGGGCAAGCCGCTGGCCTCCTCCCCGCGGATCCGCAAGATCTCCTTCACCGGCGAGACCTCCACCGGCCGCCTGATCAGCCAGTACGCCGGACCGAACCTCATCCCGGTCTCCCTGGAGCTCGGCGGCAAGAGCCCCAACCTCTTCTTCTCCGACGTGGCGGACCGTCAGGACGCCTTCTACGACAAGGCCCTGGAGGGCTTCGCGCTCTTCGCCCTCAACCAGGGCGAGGTCTGCACCTGCCCCAGCCGGGCCCTGATCCAGTCCTCGATCTACGACCGCTTCCTCGGCGACGGCCTGGAGCGGGTGCGCGCCATGCGCCAGGGCAACCCGCTCGACACCGAGACCCAGATCGGCGCCCAGGCCAGCGCCGAACAGCTCACCAAGATCCTCGCCTACCTGGAGATCGGCCAGGCCGAGGGCGCCAAGCTCCTGACCGGCGGTGAGCGGGCCGAGCTGGACGGCGACCTGGCGGGCGGCTACTACGTCACCCCGACCGTCTTCGAGGGCGACAACTCCATGCGGATCTTCCAGGAGGAGATCTTCGGCCCCGTCGTCGCCGTCACCCGCTTCGACGACTTCGACGACGGCATCGCCCTCGCCAACGACACCGCCTACGGCCTCGGCGCCGGCGTCTGGTCCCGCGACGGCTCCACCGCCTACCGCGCCGGCCGCGCCATCCAGGCCGGCCGGGTCTGGACCAACTGCTACCACGCCTACCCGGCCCACGCGGCCTTCGGCGGCTACAAGAACTCCGGCATCGGCCGCGAGACCCACAAGATGCTCCTGGAGCACTACCAGCAGACCAAGAACCTCCTGGTCTCCTACTCCCCCGACGCCCTCGGCTTCTTCTAGGACCCACCCCTGAGACCCCGTCAGGCCCGGGTCACCTCCGACCACCCGGGCCTGACGGCCTCAGGAGCCGACGGCGCTGACCCAGACGGGGAACGGGGCCGGTTCGCGCTCGGGGCCCGCGTCACCCCCGTCCGCCTCGGTGATGGTGATGACGCCCGGGTCGCCGTCGGCCAGGAAGGGTGCGACGACGGGGGCGAGGTCCGTGGTGGGGGCGTAGGCGCCGCCGAAGGGGAGGTCGTCCGGGGGGACCGTGCCGGTGGAGCAGCGGAGCTGTCCGGCGAGCTCGTCGTGCCAGACGTAGAAGGTGGCCGGGCCGGTGTACCCGGCGGCGAGGACCCGGGCCCGGAGGGCGGCGGCGGTCCGTTCGAAGGCGGCGGCCACCTCGGCGACGGTGAGGGAGCGGCGGTCCTCCACCTCGGCGTTCAGGTGCCAGGTGTTGGTCTCCCACTCCACCGGCCGGTCGGCCGGCTCCAGGGCGAGGGGTTCGTCGGCCAGTTCGGCGATCCAGGTCAGCAGCACCGGGGAAGTCTCGCACGCCCCTTCCGGCCCCGCCGGGACGCATCGGTACGATGGGGGGAGGCCGGAGCGGCCGGACGGGGAGGCGCACAGTGACGGCAGACGGGCCCGGTGTCCTCGGGGAGCGGATCGAGCAGCTCTTCCGCACCGTCAGGCGGCCGAACGGCGAGCCGCACAGCAACGAGGAGGTGGCGCGGGCCTGCCGGGAGGCGACCGGGGAGACCTTCTCCGCCACCTATCTCTGGCAGCTGCGCACCGGACGGCGCGACAATCCGACGAAGCGTCACCTGGAGGCGCTGGCACAGTACTTCCAGGTGCCGCCGGCCTACTTCTTCGAGGACGAGCAGGGCGATCGGATCGCCGAGGAGCTGGCCCTGCTCGGGGCCCTGCGGGACGCCGGCGTGCAGGAGGTCGCGCTCCGGGCCGTGACCCTCTCGCCCGAGGGGCTTGGCACCATCACTGACATGATCGAAGCAATCGCCAGACGTGAGGCGCGAGCCCGGGGCGCCGAGTAGGCTCGCGTCTGCGCTCTCCGGAGCGCGGGGGCGGGCGCGCGTGCGGAGCGCGCCGGACCGACGTCCCCCGGGTTCGGGCAGCGCGTGGGGGCGACATGGAGGACCGCGAACGGCGCAGGCTCTGGCGGCGCTGTCGGGAGCTCGCGGCGACGCTGACCCTCCCCGATCCGTTCGAACTCCCGTCCCTCGGCGAGGTGTTGTCCGTGCACCTGGGGCGGCCGGTGGAGTTCCTACCGCTGCCCGCCGGGGCGGCCGGCACCTGCGGGGTGCTGATCAGCACCGAACGGGCCGAGTACATCGGCTACCCGACCGACACCACCCCGCTGCACCAGCAGCACATCGTGCTGCACGAGGTCGGGCACCTGCTCTGCGGCCACCAGGACGCGCGGTCGTCGGCCGAGGGGCCCGGCGGCGGGGGCGTGGCCGGCCTGCTGCCGCACCTGTCCGGCGAGTTGGTCCGCCGGGTGCTGGGGCGCAGCGCGTACGACAGCGCGCAGGAGCAGGAGGCCGAACTGTTCGCCTCACTGGTGCTGCACCGCGCCGCGGGCCTGCGCGGCAGGGCGGGCTCCGGGGCCGCGCGCCCGGGCGAGGAGAGCGAGGAGGCGGTCCGGCTCGGCGGCGTCTTCGACTGGCCGCGGGGCCGGGGCCGGCGCCCCGCCGGCGCGCCGTGATCTCGCTGGTGGAGTGGCTGGCCGGGGCGGTCGCGATCGTCGGGGTGCTGTACCGGATCCGGCTCTGGCGCGGTGGACCGCTACAGCCCGGCGCCCGCTACCTGGCCGCGTTCACGGCCTCGCTCGGGCTCTCGATGGCCCTGCTGCCGTTCTCCCGGAGCCCGGGCATCGCGGCCCAGCCGTCGGTCGCCTACCTGCTGCCGCTGCTGTGCACCGAGCTCAAGCTCACGGCCGAGTGCTTCCTGGCGCTGACGGCCCTCGCGGTGCGCGGCGGCGAGCGCGACCGGCCGCTGATGCGGCGTCAGGCCCTGTGCTCGGTCGTGGTGATGACTGCGGTCGCCCTCCTCTACCGGGCCGCCGAGGTGACGCCGGTGGCCGGGAACATCACCGTCGGGGCGGCCGGGCGCGCCGAACTGACCGCCTACAACGCGCTCTTCACCGCCCACAGCCTCTGGTGCGTCGCGCTGTTCACCCTGCTGGTCCACCGCGCGGCCCGCCGGCTCGGCCCGGGGCTGCTGCGCACCGGCCTGCGGCTGGTCGTCGTCGCCGGAGCCTGCGGCCTGTACTGGTCCGCGATGAGCCTCTTCCCGCTGGTCCAGGGGTTCCGGACGGGCCGTCAGACCAGCGGGGTCAACCTGCACTCGGCCGCCATCGGCCTGGCCACCCTGGTGATGGTGATCGGCGGGATGACGGTCACCGCCTGGGGCGGCCGGATCGCCGCGCGGGTGCGCCGGCTGCGGGCCAGGCGCGAGCTCCGCCGGATCGACCCGCTCTGGTCGGCGCTGTACGCCGTCCGCCCCGAGATCGCCCTGGAGCCGCCCTCTCCCCGCAGCCTGCGCGGCCCGGCCGGGAACCCGGAGTTCACCCTCTACCGACGGGTGATCGAGATCCGCGACGGGCAGCTGGCGCTCCGCGCGCACCTGCACGCCGGGGTGCCCGGCTGGGCCTCGGCCGCCTGCCGCGCCGCCGCCCTCGACCGGCGGCGCACCGAGGCGACCGTCGAGGCCGCCGTGCTGGCGGCGGCACTCGAGGCGGCGGCCGCCGGGCGGCGCTACCCGTACCCGGACACCGACGGCCACACCCCGCCCGCCACCGCGCCCGACCTTCGCACCGAGAGCTCCCAACTCGCCCTCGTCGCGGAGGCCTTCACCGACTCCCCGATCGTCGCCTCGGTCCGGCGCCGGATGCGGACGGAACTGGCTGCGCTACAGTCCGGGGGATGAGCGAACTGCGTGCACCCTTCGGTGACTTCGGGACCGTCCTGGCCGCCTCCGAGGCCTGGGAGGGGCTGGCCCCGCCGGTGCTGGAGGCCTTGAAGGGGTGGGACGCGGCGGAGTCGGTGCTGTACGTGGACACCGACCCGGAGAAGGCGGACACGGCGGTCTTCTGCGAGGCCTACCGGGTGCCGCTCGAACTCTCCGCCAACTGCGTGGTGGTGGCCGCCAAGCGCGGGGGCGAGGTGACGTACGCGGCCTGTCTGGTCCGGGCGGACCGGCGCCTGGACGTGAACGGGGTCGTGCGCAAGCACCTCGGGGCCCGGAAGGCGTCGTTCGCGCCGATGGAGGAGGCCGTGGCCCGGACCGGGATGGAGTACGGCGGGATCACCGTGGTCGGGCTGCCGCCGGAGTGGCCGCTGCTGGTGGACGAGGCGGTGGTGGCGCTCCCGCAGGTGCTGATCGGCAGCGGGCGGCGGCGCGGCAAGCTGATCCTGCCCGGTGCGGCGGTGGCCGGGCTGCCGCGCGCCGAGGTCCTCGTCGGCCTGGCCGCCTGAACGTCCGAGGGAGACACCGTGCAGCTCACCCGGGAGGACGGCCTCGTCCTCGACACCGACCCCGCCAGGATCGACCTCGACCTGGTGCACCACTGGCTGTCCACGGACGCCTTCTGGGCCCTGGGGCGTGACCGCGAGACCGTCGTCCGGAGCATCGCGAACTCGGTGGTGCTCGGCGTCTACACCCCGGGGCACGCCGAACAGCTGGCCTTCGCCCGGGTGGTGACGGACCACGCGACCTTCGGCTGGCTCTGCGACGTCTACGTGGACCGGCCCGCCCGGGGCCGCGGCCTCGGCACCTGGATCGCGGAGTCGGTGGTGGAGCTGCTCGCGCCCTACCGGCTGAAGCGCCTGCTGCTCTCCACCTTGGACGCCCACGAGGTCTACGCCCGGGCCGGGTTCGAGCCGGTGCGGGACCCGCAGAAGCTGATGATGATCGGGCAGCAGTAGGAGCCCGACGGCCCGTCAGGTGGCACTCGGGCGCCCGCGCCCGCTCGGGCCCGCCGGTTGCGCCGGGGCGGGAGGCGGGCCGCAGAACGGACGGACGGACAGGCGGCGAGGTCAGTCGGTGCGCAGGCGCGCGTGCAGGTGGGCGTCGTGGCGGCCGTCGGCCTGGGGCCAGGCGCTGCGGCGGGTGCCCTCCAAGATGAAGCCGGTCTTGACGGCCACCCGGCAGGAGGCGGCGTTGCCGACGGCGTGGGAGAGTTCGAGCCGGGCGAGGCCTGCGGTGGCGAAGGCCCAGTCGGCCACCGCCTCCACCGCGCGCGGGCCGACGCCCCGGCCCCGGGCCGCCGGGACGACCCAGTAGGCGACCTCGGCCGTGCCGTCGGGGAGGGCCAGGCCCTTGAGCGCCGCCCGGCCGAGCAGTCCGCCGCCGGCGTCGACCACCGCCCAGTGCGCCTCGGTCTCGGTCGCCCAGCCGCCGCGCCAGTCGGCGATCCAGCCCTCCGCCTCGGCGAGGGAGTCGGCCCGGCGCACGTGCCAGCGCTGGATCTCCGGGTCCTGGTAGGCCGTCAGCACCGCCGGCGCGTCGCCGGGCTGCCAGGGCCGGAGGAACAGGCCGTCGCCGCCGTCGAGTTCGGGCTGCGGACGGGCGGCGAGCGATCCGGCGGGAACGGTGGGCGGCACGAGGGTCGGCATGCCACCGATCATCCCGGAGGGAGGGCCGGGACGACGAGGGCCGGGCACGAAGCGGAAGGACGGGACGGGACGGGGGAAGGAGATCGGGCCGCGCGCCGCAGGACGTGCCCTCGGTGCGCGGCCCGAAGGGCCGGCCCGGCTCAGCCGGCCAGCAGCTTGGCCTTGGCGGCGGCGAACTCCTCCGGGGTGAGCAGGCCCTGCTGGACCATCTGCCCGAGGTCGGCGAGCTTGGTCGCGACGTCCGGCTGGGCGGGCGCCGGAGGTGCCGGGGGCGGCTGGTAGGCGGGCTGGGCCTGGTACGCGGGCTGGGCGCCGGCGGCCTGCTGGGCCTGGAGGTCGGCGATGGCGGCGTTCTGGTCCTGCTCGTTCTGGGCCGAGCGGGCCGCGCTGCGGCCGGCGGCGTAGGCGGCGCCGCCGACCACCAGGCCGCGGACCAGCGGGGCGCCCACCGGTCGGACGACCCGGACGGGGCGGATCGGACGCAGGGGTCGGAACACGGGCTCCTCCTCTTACTGTCCGGCCGCGACGCGACGCGCCTCGGCGGCCCGGACGGCCTGTTCGATGTTCTCCTGCGGGATGCGGACGCCGGTGGCGATCCGGCCGCCGAGCTCCCGGAGCGCGCCGGCGGCGGCCGCCGCCCAGACGTGCTCGATCAGCACCAGCAGCGCCACCGTCCCGGGCGCCAGCAGCTCGGCGGCCTCCTGGGCGTCCTCGGGCCCGATCAGCTGGAGCTCCTCGCGGTCCGGGTCGACCACGCCCCGGAGGTGTTCGAAGTCCTCGAGCTCCCCGTAGGTCGCCTCCCCGTCGGGCTGACGGGTGACCACCAGGGTGTCGATCACCCTGATCTCGCCCGCCGCCCGGAGGAGGCCCAGGGCCTTCACCGCCTCGACGGTGATGGTCTCCTGGGGGAAGGTCAGGACTAGCAGTTCGGCCGGCCCCATCCAGGGCTCCCTTCGGTGGATGAATCCCCCGCAAAAGGGATACAAGCACACCACCGCCCCGGATCCCGGCCGACACGGTGACGGCAAGGGCGGAACGGGCGGGACGGGATGACCGTCCGTCAGAAGAGCCGACGGGCGCCGGCGCCGTCCTCGCCGAGCTCGTCGCCCGGGTTCAGCAGCGCGCAGGCCTTCATCGAGAGGCAGCCGCAGCCGATGCAGCCGGTGAGCTCGGCCTCCAGCCGCTCGATGGTCAGCCGGCGCTCCTCCAGCCGGAGCCGCCACTCGCGCGAGGCGCGCTGCCACTCCTGGTGGCTCGGCGGCCGGTCCAGCGGCACGTCGGCGAAGGCCTCCCGGAGGTCCTGCAAGGGGATGCCGATCCGCTTCGCCACCGAGATCAGGGCGATCCGGCGGAGCATGTGGCGCGGGTAGTGGCGCTGGTTGCGCCCGTCCCGCTCGGAGGCGATCAGGCCCAGTTCCTCGTAGAAGCGCAGCGCCGACACCGCCGCGCCGGTGCGGGCGCTGACCTCGCCGATCGCCAGCCAGTCGTCGGGGGTGGCCCGGGCTTCGCCGGGCTGATGGCGCGTCATGCGGGGCGGCCTCCTGTTTGTGCTCAAGTTTACTTGAGGTCATACGGTCGACCCGCGTCCGGACAGCGCGTCAGAACACCCACCTGGAACCAACCGTGAGGACGGCCGCCCGATGACCTATGTGATCGCCCTGCCCTGTGTCGACGTCAAGGACCGGGCCTGCATCGACGAATGCCCGCTGGACTGCATCTACGAGGGCGACCGGATGCTCTACATCAACACGGACGAGTGCACCGACTGCGGCGCCTGCGAGCCCGTCTGCCCGGTCGAGGCGATCTTCTACGAGGACGACACCCCGGAGGAGTGGAAGCACTTCACCGCGGTCAACGTGGAGTTCACCGACGGGATCGGCACCCCCGGCGGGGCCACCCGGCTCGGCCCGCTCGGCTACGACCACCCGGTCGTGGCCGCGCTGCCGCCGCAGAACGCCGGCTGAGCACGGCGCGGGCCCGCCCCTCCGGGGGGAGGGGCGGGCCCGCGCCGGGACGTCGGCTACTCGGGCTTCGGCAGGGCGATCCACTCCGCCCAGCTGAGGTCCCGTCCGATCAGGCGCGGCCGCTCGAACGGCCAGCGCTCGGCGATCCACCGCGGCACGAAGGCGTCCAGCGCGGCCTCCAGCTCGCTGCCGACCCGGGCGTCCACCACCCACCAGGAGACCTCGGCGTCCGCGCCGGCGCGCTCCGGCGGGTCGATGTAGACGCAGCCGAGCAGTTCGGTCTCGGCGGCGTTCAGCAGCGCGTAGTTGAAGGACTGGTGGGCCTCGGCCTCGCGCTCGTGGCGGGCCAGGTCGATCCGGTCCGCCTCCTCGGTCATGGTGGCCGCGGGCCAGCCCCAGGCCGGGCCGAAGAGCTCGAACAGCCGCTCGCGGGAGCCCATCACGGCCGGGTAGTCGATCTCGGTGTCGGTGGCCCTGATCGGACGCAGGTGGAAGCCCTCGATCAGGGGCTCGTGCAGCGGGTGGACGAAGTCCTCGGGAAGCCAGCTCATGCCGCGAAGGCTAACCAGCGGGGCGGCCGGCGGCCCAGCTCTTTTCGATCACTGACGGGCGGTCAGCCGCGGCGCGCCACGGACGGCGCAAGGTCACCCGCACCGGGGCCGCCGGAGTGTTCGCTGGACGCGACCGCCGTCCCCCGTTCCCCGGAGGCCCCGATGTCCGTCCCGATCTCCCAGCTCGGCGACCCCGCCGTGCGCGCGCTGCTCACCGCGCTCAACGCCAACGACCGCGCCGCCTTCCGGGCCGCCCTGACCCCGGACGCCACCATGTCCGACGACGGCACCGAGCGCGACCTCCACGACTGGACCGAGCGGGAGGTGTTCTCCTCCAACGGCCACATCGACGTGGCGAGCGAGAGCGACGGCGGCCGCGCCCTCGTCGCGGACTACCGCAACGACACCTGGGGCGCGATGCGGACGGCCTGGCGCTTCACCGTCACCGACGGGAAGGTGAGCCGCTTCGAGACCGGCCAGGCCTGACCGGGGCGGCCGACCGGGCGGACCGGGAGAGTTCGGGCGTAAACTATTACTTGCCCTACCGAACCAATCCGCCCCGAAGGATGACGCCGCGTTGACCAGCAAGGCCGCCACCAGCACCCCCGTCGTCCGGACCGGGCCCGCCCCGGACCCGGCCGACGGTCTCGACCCGAGGCGGTGGAAGGCCCTCTGGGTCTGCCTGCTGGTCGGCTTCATGTCCTTCCTGGACGTGTCGATCGTCAACGTCGCCCTGCCCTCCATCCAGAGCGGGCTGCACACCTCGGAGGCGGGCCTGTCCTGGGTCCTCTCCGGCTACGTGCTGGCCTTCGGCCTCACCCTCGTCCCGGCCGGCCGGCTCGGCGACGCGTACGGGCGCCGCACCTTCTTCCTCGCCGGGCTGACGCTCTTCACCGCCGCCTCGGTGCTCTGCGGCCTGGCCGGCAGCGAGACCTGGCTGATCGCCGCCCGGCTCGGCCAGGGCGTCGCGGCCGGGCTGCTCACCCCGCAGATCTCCGGCCTGATCCAGCAGCTCTTCCGGGGCGCCGAGCGCGGCCGGGCCTTCGGCCTGCTCGGCTCCACGATCGGGATCGCCACCGCCGTCGGGCCGGTGCTCGGCGGGCTGCTGATCCAGGCCCTGGGCACCGAGCACGGCTGGCGCTGGGTCTTCTTCGTCAACCTGCCGATCGGTCTGCTGGCCTTCCCGCTGGCCCGACGCCTGCTGCCGCGCGGTGAGCGCGCCGCCCAGGGCGCCCGCGGCGCCCGGGCCGGACTCGACCCGGTGGGCGTGCTGCTGCTGGGCGGTGCGGTGTTCGCCCTGCTGCTGCCGCTGATCGAGCAGCGGAGCTGGCAGGGCTCCGCGAAGTGGCTGCTGCTCGGACTGGGCGCGGTCCTGCTGGCGGCCTTCCTCGGGTGGGAGCACCGCTACGCGCGCGGCGGACGGGCGCCGCTGGTGGACCTCGGGATGTTCCGCTTCGGCTCGTACTCGCTGGGCGCGCTGCTCGGGGCGGTCTACTTCGCCGGGTTCACCAGCATCTTCTTCATCTTCACGCTCTACCTGCAGAGCGGGCTCGGGTACTCGGCGCTGGCCGCCGGGCTGGCCATCACGCCGTTCGCGGTGGGCACCGCCGCGAGCTCGGTGGTCGCCGGGCGGAACGTCTACCGCTTCGGCCGCCGGATGATCACCGGTGGTCTGGTGCTGGTGGTGCTCGGCCTCACCGGCACCTGGCTGGCGGCCTCGCTGGCCTCCGGTCCGGCGGCGGGCTGGGCGACGGCGCTGCCGCTGTTCGTGGCGGGCGTCGGCTCGGGCGCGGTGATCAGCCCCAACTCCACGCTCACCCTCCAGGACGTCCCGGTCGCCCAGGCGGGCACGGCCAGCGGCATGCTCCAGACCGGACAGCGCGTCAGCTCGGCGGCCGGCATCGCGATCGTCAGCTCGGTCTTCTTCGCGCGGGTCGGCGACGGGTGGCAGGCCGCGTTCCGCGCGGGCGTCCTCACCTCGGCCGCGATCGTCGGGGCCGCCCTGGTGATCGCCCTGGTCGACCTGTCGCGGCGGCGCGGCAGGGCCTGACGGGCGGTCGGACCCGACGGTCCGTGAGCACCGCCGCGAGCGCCGGGACCCGGGGCCGTACGGCTCAGACCGGCTGACGGTCCGCCAGGACCTGACGGACTGCGGCGATCAGGGTGCGGGAGCGGATGTCCCCCGTGACGCCCGGCATCATGCCGTTGGTGACGTAGGCGAAGCCGATGCCCAGCTCGGGGTCGGCGAAGCCGAGGGAGCCGCCGCGGCCCGGGTGGCCGAAGGAGGCCGGGGAGGCCATCGGCGAGCTGGGCCCGTGCCGGAAGAAGCCGTGGCCGAAGGTGGTGTTGACGATCAGCACCTTGTCCGGGCCGCTGACCGCGGGCCCCATCGCCTCGCCCAGCAGCTCCGGTCCGAAGAGCGCGGGCAGCCGCTCGCCCGGGGTGCCGCCGTGCCGGTCGGCCGCCCCGATCAGCGCCGCGAACAGCCGGGCCACCGAGCGGGCGGTGCCGATCGCGCCGGCGCCGGGGATCTCGACGGCCTGGATGGCCGGGTCGTTCAGGTCCACCGCCGAGCGGACCGAGGCGAACGAACGGGAGGTCAGCGAGGTGCGGTCCTGGTAGGCCGCCGTCACGGAGGCCTTCGGCCGCAGCCGCAGCCCGCCCGAGGCGCTCTGGGCCGCCGCGGCCGGGCCGGGCAGGTCGACCAGCCGGCCGACCCGGGGGGCGGCACCCGCCGGGAGGCCGATCCACAGGTCCAGGCCGAGCGGCTGGGCGATCTCCTCGGCGAAGTAGCGCCCGACGGAGCGGCCGTCGGCCCGCCGGACCACCTCGCCGACCAGCCAGCCGAAGGTGTACGGGTGGTAGCCGTGCGCCCGACCGGGCTCCCAGAACGGCGCCTGGGCGGCCACCGCCGCGACGGCCGGCTCCCAGGCGATCACGTCCTCCACCCGCAGCGGCACGTCCAGTGCGGGGATGCCGGTCTGGTGCGAGAGCAGCCAGCGGACCGGCACCCGGTCCTTGCCCGCCGCCTTGAACTCCGGCCAGTACGAGGAGACCGGCGCGTCCAGGTCGAGCCGCCCATGCCCCACCAGGTGGAGCGCGGCGGCGGCCGTCAGACCCTTGGTCACCGAGCGGAGCACCTGCGCGGTGTCCGCCGTCCACGCCACCGCCGGGGCCGGGCGGCCGCCCACCTCGGGCCGGGCGTCGCCGCCCCAGAGGTCCGCGACCTTGCGGCCGTCGTGGTAGAGCGCGAAGGCCGCGCCGAGCTCGCCGTACTCGCGGAAGTTGCGCGCGAACGCCTCCCGGACCGGTTCGAAGCCCTCGGCCACCTCGCCCCAGATCTCCACCACCACGTGCCGCCTTCGCTCCGCCGTACAGTCCGCCCCTGAACGATAGTCCGATCATCGGTGGTGCGCTGACGTGCGGGGCCTCCCGTCCCCTCTCCCCCGACACCCCGTCAGGTGGGTAGCGTGGGCGCCATGACGAACCCCGAGGACGAGATCCTGGACGTGGTCGACGAGCGCGACGAGGTGATCGGCACCGCCGCGCGCGCCGAGGTCTACCGGCAGGGCCTGACCCACCGCTGCTCCTTCGTCCTGGTCCGCGACCCGCAGGACCGGATCTTCGTCCACCGCCGGGCCGCCACCAAGGGCTACGGCCCCGGGACGTACGACGCCTTCGTCGGCGGCGTGGTCGGCACCGGCGAGAGCTACGCCGAGGCCGCCGTCCGGGAGGCCGAGGAGGAGCTCGGCGTCTCCGGGGTGGAGCCGCGGCCGCTGTTCAAGTTCCTGTTCTCCCAGCCCGGGCTCTCCTGGTGGTGCGACGTCTGGGAGGCCCGCTGGGACGGCCCCGTGCAGCCGCAGGTCGAGGAGATCGACTGGCACGGCTGGCTCACCGAGGCCGAGCTGGCCCAGCGGCTGACGGAGTGGGAGTTCGTGCCCGACGGCCTGGAGGCCTACCGACGCTACCTGGCCCATCGGAGCTGACGCGCCGGGGCAGTAGGGTGACGCCCATGGTTTCGCGTACGCCGCCGGTGGCGGATCGGGACGGGCGGGCACCCCGCCGACGGCTGAGCGTGGACGAGCGCCGGGAGCAGCTGATCGCCGTGGCACTCGACCTGTTCAGCCGGCACGCGCCGGAGGACGTGTCGATCGACGACATCGCGGCGGCGGCCGGTGCCTCCCGCCCGCTGGTCTACCACTACTTCCCCGGCAAGCAGGCGCTCTACGAGGAGTCCCTGCGGCGCGCCGGTCAGGAGCTGGCCGGCCGCTTCGAGGAGCCGCGGGAGGGCCCGCTCTCCGAGCGGCTCTACCGGGTGATGGGCCGTTACCTCGACTTCGTGCAGAGCCACGGGCCGGGCTTCACCGCCCTGCTGCGCGGCGGCTCGGTGACCTCCAGCCCGGCCGGGACGGCGGTCATCGACCAGGTCCGGCGGGCCGCCGCCGAGCAGATCCTCTCGCACCTCTCCCTGGGCGAACCCAGCCCCAACCTGCGGCGCACCGTCCGGGCCTGGATCGCCAACGTCGAGATCACCTCGCTGGACTGGCTGGCCGACGAGGGCACCGTCCCGCCGGAGGAGCTGCAGCTCCAGCTGGTGCAGGAGTTCACCGCCGCGCTGGTGGTCTGCGCAGCCCGCGAACCCTCCCTCGCCGTCGACCTGGCGGACTTCCTCGCGACCGAGTCCACCACCGGCCCCACCGCCCAGCTCGTCCGCCAGCTCACCACCCTCCTCGCCGTCCCCGACCTCCCCGAGGCCCTCGCCCGCCTGGCCGGCCCGGCGTAACCTGGGTGCTCCGAGGGACAGTTGAGAGCGTCCGGGGGGACGACAGTGACGGACCAGCACGCCGAAGGCCACGACGGACCAGCCGCGCAGTCCAGGGACGCGGACACGGATGCCTTCGAGTACATCTTCGACCTTCTCGCGGAGTACCCCGAAGAGCTGGTCGAGGCCCAGGAGGGGCTGGACGAGGCCTTCGAGCCCCTCGGCGCCGTCCGCGGAGCAGATGAACCCGGGGACGTGCCGGCTCCGCGGCTGCAGACCGACCTGGTCAACACCCGGATCGACCTCAAGCCGGAGGTGCCGCGGTCCAGCCAGCCGTCAGCCGACCGTGAGGAGCCCGGTGACGCCGGCTGACCACGATCTGATCCTCCATCTGTTCGTCGGGCGGGACGCGCTGGACGGCCCCGCCGGGGCGCTGGTGCGTGCGTGGTGGCGGGCGTGCCGGGACCACGGGATGACGCAGCCCCTGCTGGAGCTTCCGCTGGAGGTCCCGGAGGGGCTGCCCGAGGAGGGTGGGCGGCCGGGGTCGTTCCGGGTGCTGGCCGGGCGGAAGCGGCCCGGGACGGCGGGGGCCGCGCAGCAGGCGCTCTGCTACCTCCAGCACGACGTGGTCGGCGTCATCGTGCTGCTGGCCACCGCCCCCGGCGAGCCGTGGACCCGGGCGGAGCGCGACTGGCGGGCGGCCGTGGCCCGGCACGGCGGGGGCGTGGCGGGCGATCCGGCCCCGGAGGGGGTGCTCGGCACCGCCGTGGTCCACCGGGTGGTACCGGACACCGCGCCGCCCGCCACGGTGGCCGGCGAGGCCGCGCTGCGGGTCGGTTTCGCGCCCGTCACGAGCGTGCCGGTTCCGGCCGCCCGTGCGCTCCAACTGCCGGGAGCCCCGGGCGAGTTCCTGGTCCTCTCGCCCCCGGTCGACGGTGCGGAGGGGCGGTCGCGGCAGCTCGCCGTGCTGGCCGCCCGCGCCGACGAGGGGCTGCTGGACTCCTGGATCTGGAGCTACGGCGCCACCGAGGCCGCCGCGCTGCGGCCCACCGGGCTCCACCGCTACCTCCTCCACACCGCCAAACTCCGCGACCAGTACCTGGCGTTCGTGGACCGCCAGGCCGGCTTCCGGGCCCACCGCGACCAGGTCAACCGCCTCACCGACCGGGTCGTCGGCCTCTGCGCCGAACCGGCCCGCACCGGGGCCTCCGACCGGGCCGACCAGTTCCTCGCACTGGAGCTGGCCCTCGGTGAGCTCCAGCAGGCCGCCGACACCCTGCTCACGTACCGCACGAGACTGGAGCGGTTCCGGCGGCAGGCCGAACTCGCGGCCGAGAACGCCGACCTGGCGGTCCCACCGGTGGCCGGCGCCCCGCTGGGCGGTCTGTTCGCGGAGGACCTCGCGCTGCGGGGATGGCTGCTGCGGCAGACCGAGCACGACGCCGAGGACTTCCGACTGGTCGGCGACCGGGCGGACACGGTGGTGCGGAACGCCACCGCGCTGGTGCAGCAGCGCCTGCACCAGCGGCAGCAGCAGCTGACGCTGCTCCAGACCTCGGTGCTGGGCGGGGTCTTGATGGTGCTGGCCGCCGTGCAGGCGCTCGACTACCGGCCGCCGCTGCCGGGGCCGTTCCACGGGCCGGTGATCGCGCTGCTCGGCGCCCTGGCCACGGTGCTGCCCGGCTCCGTGCTGCGCTGGGCCCGCGAGACCGGGCGCCGCGCCCGCCCCTCCCTCACCGACCGCCTCGCCATGACCGCCCTGGGCGCATGCACCGGCTGGCTCGCCGCCACCGCCGTCTCCGTCTGGCGCACCGCCGCCCCGGCCCCGCCCGTCTGGTCCCTCACCACCGCCGCCCTCGGCGCCCTGGCCGCCGCACTCCTCGAACGCCGCCGCTGACCCGCCTGCGGCGAGCCTGCGCGGGCAGGGGGAGATCGCCTGCGGCGGGCAACCGGGCGAGCGGACAGCGCAGGCGCGGCACACGCCCACGGCGTAGGACACCGCCTGCGGCGAGGCTGCGCGGGCAGGGCGTCAACTCGCCGTCCCGGGCGGCCGTCCGTACGCCGTCGGCCTCCGGGCGGGCCGGTCGCGGCTCGTCGCGAGGGGTGCGGAGCAGCAGGTCCACACGGGCTGAACACCAAGTCGTCGGGCGGTTCTGATAGAAAGTGAACGGAATTTCCACCGGGGAGCGAGGGGGCCCACCGCCATGACTCTGGACGGCTTCGCGGGCGCGGAGCGGATCGGCGCCACGATCGACGTACTGGCCGACAGCCTGTTGAGCCGGGTGGCCACGCACTACCCGGTGAGCTCGTTGAGCGGTGGGCCGTCCGCGCATCCGGCGGCGTCCGCGCTGTTCGGTCTGCGGCTCGCCCGGTCCGGCCCGGGGCGGTTGACCGTCCGGGGGCTGGGGGCCGTGGTGGAGGCCTCGACGGTGACGGCGTTCGCGGAGGCGGACGCCCCGACGGCGGAGCTGTTCGGCCGGTACGGGGCGAAGGAGCTGCGCGGGCTGCCCGCCGAGGCGGTGACGGCCGCTCAGATCGGCCTGCCGGTGGTGGCGGACGCCGCGGACGCGTTCCTGCGGCCGGAGTTCCCGTCGGCCGTGGCGCGGTTCGCCTCGGACCGTCCCGTCGCGGAGCCGGAGGAGCTGGCGACGGGTGCGGGCGTCGAGGTCCGGTTCGTGGTTCCGCCGGTGTTCCACCCGCTGGTGGTGCGCGGCGGGCGGGCCGACCGGGCCGGTCATCTGGCGGAGGTGGCCGAGGAGTTGTACGCCGGCGGCACCGCGCTGGACCGGCTGGAGTGGTCGGTGCTGACGGGTCTGCTGGCGCAGCCCGCCGCCGCGGCCGGGGTGGTCTTCGCCGGTCTGGCCGCGCTGGAGGCGGACGGCCGTCCGAGCCGGGCCTCGCTGGTGGTCTCGCTGGGGCGTTCGGGCCGTCAGATCACCGAGCTTTCGGCCGAGTTGGCGGACTCCCGGCCGCAGGCCGAGGTGTGGACGGTACTGGTCCCGGCCGGCCCTGCGGCGGTGCTGGTGGAGACCCGGATCGCCTCGGTTCCGCCCCTGCTGCTGCCGGTCGGCCAGGCGGCCGACGAGCCGGACGCGCAGGACAACACGGTGAGTTCGGTGGTCGAGGCCTTCCTCCCGCTGCCGGACGGCGTCTCGGTGCTGACGGTGCAGCTCGGCACCGCCCACCCGGAGGACTTCGAGCTCTACGCGGGCGCCTTCGCCGAGGTGCTGGCCGGCATCCAGCTCGGCTGGGACGGCACCCGCGCCGCGCTGCCGCCGCAGGCCGTCGCCCCGCAGGCCCAAGCGCAGGCCCAGCCGCAGGCCCAGCCCCAGTACCAGCAGCCCGAGCCGCCCGCCTACCAGCCGGCCTACCAGGGCGACGTGCAGTCGGCCCTCCCGCCGCAGCCGGTGGCGCCGCCGCCCGCCGCTCCCCCGGCCCCGCCCGTGCCGCCGGCCCCGACCGCCCCGCCGACGGTGCCGGCCCAGCAGCCCGCGGCCACCGCGCTCGCCTCCGCCGAGGAGGACGCCAAGGGGCGTTTCGTCCACGTCCCCCCGGCGGACTTCAACCCCTTCGCCCCGCCGAAGCCCGCAGCGGCGGCCGCCGCCCCGGCCACGGAGGACGACGCCAAGGGCCGCTTCGTCCACGTCCCGCCCGCGGACTTCAACCCCTTCGCCCCGCCGAAGCCCGCAGCGGCGGCCACCGCCCCGGCGGCCGAGGACGACGACGCCAAGGGCCGCTTCGTCCACGTCCCCCCGGCCGACTTCAACCCCTTCGGCGCCCCGGCCCCCGCCGCCCAGGCCGCCCCCGCGCCCGCCGCTCCGGTGGCCCCGCCGGCCCCGGCCCCGGCCGCCGTGGACCCGTTCGGCACGGTGACGACCGCTCAGGCGGCCGACCCGTTCGGCACCGTGACGACCGCTCGGCCGGCGGCCCCCGCCGCGCCCGCGGCCCCGCCGCGCCCGACCACCCCGCCGCCCCCGGTGGTGCCGGCCGCCCCGCCGGCACCCGTCGACGACGACGAGGTGAAGGGCCGCTTCGTGCACGTGCCCCCGGCGGACTTCAACCCCTTCGCCCCGCCGAAGCCCAAGGCCGCCGCCCCGGCCGCCGAGGAGAAGGAGGACGACGCCAAGGGCCGCTTCGTCCACGTCCCCCCGGCCGACTTCAACCCCTTCGGCGCCCCGGCCCCCGCCGCCCAGGCAGCCCCCGCGGCCCCGGCCCAGCCCGCGCCGCCCGCGAACAACCCCTTCGGCTGACGGGCGGTCAGCCCACGACGCACCCCGACGGCCGTCGGCCACGAGGCAACCGCCCCGTGGCCGGCGGCCGTTCGGCGTCCCGGCACCGCAACGCACGGCCGGACCTGACGCGGCACCGGCAGGCGGCGCCCCGCCGGACCTGACGCAGCACTGGCAGGTGCACGACCCTGGTCCAGACCTATTGCCAGCGCCGGGGTCCGTCCCTACGCTCGCATGACACAGGATCTCCGTGGCAACCCGACGGCCCGGCGGCCCGGCAGTACCCGCACCTGGAACCGTCACCTCCCCACAGGTAGGGAGCAGACCGTCCGTGCACCGGGCGGCGCTCCCTGGACAGGAGCTCAGCCATGCGCAGACGTCGGTTCAGCCTGCCCCTGCTCGCGGCAGGGGCGTTGATCGCCCCGCTGCTGGCAGTGGCGCTGCCCAGCACCGCCCAGGCCGCCGCCCCCACCGCGACCTTCGCCAAGGGCAGCGACTGGGGCTCCGGCTACGAGGGCAGCTACACCGTCAAGAACAACGAGACCACCGCCCTGAACAACTGGGTGCTCGAGTTCGACCTGCCCGCCAACAACACCGTCGCCTCGCTCTGGAACGCGACCTACACCACCGCCGCCTCGCACGTCACGGTCAAGCCGCCGAGCTGGCAGACCTCGATCGCGCCCGGCGGCTCGTACAGCCTGGGCTTCAACATCGCCTACTCCGGCGCCTACGCCCCGCTGCTCAACTGCAAGTTGAACGGCAAGCCGTGCGACGGCACCGGCTCCGACACCGTGCCGCCGAGCGTGCCGGGCAACCTCCAGGCCTCCCCCGGCAGCGGCTCGATCACCGCCTCCTGGAGCGCCAGCACCGACAACGTCGGGGTCACCGGCTACGACGTGTTCAACGGCTCCACCAAGCTGGCCACCGTCGCCGGGACCAGCTCCACCATCGCGGGCCTGCCGGCCGGGACCTACAACATCACCGTGGTGGCCTTCGACGCCGCCGGGAACCGCTCCGCCCCGGCCGGGCCGGTCCAGGTCGTGGTGCCCCCGCCGCAGCCGGACACCCAGCCGCCGAGCAAGCCCGGCACCCCCTCGGCGATCCCGGACTCCCGTTCGGTGGCGCTGAGTTGGGGCGCCAGCACGGACAACGTCGGCGTGGTCGCCTACGACGTCTACAACGGCCCGGCGCTGGCGGCCACCGTCACCAGCACCAACGCGGTGATCAGCGGCCTCACCCCCGAGACCGACTACGCCTTCACCGTGAAGGCGCGCGACGCGGCGGGCAACTCCTCGGTCGCCTCCGACCAGGTCGCCACCCGGACCACCAAGGAGGTGGTCAACCCCAACGCGCTGAAGATCGGCTACTTCACCCAGTGGTCCATCTACGCCCGCGGCTACAGCGTGAAGCAGCTGGACACCTCCGGCACGGCGGCCAAGCTGACCCACCTCAACTACGCCTTCGCCAACATCCACCCGACCAGCAAGACCTGCTTCATCACCAACAAGGCGGCCGGCAACGACTCGGACCCGAACGCCGGTGACGGTGCCGGTGACGCCTGGGCGGACTTCGGCAAGGGCTGGGACGCGGGCAACTCGGTGGCCGGGACCACCGACACCTGGGACCAGAAGCTGGCCGGCAACTTCAACCAGCTGAAGCAGCTCAAGGCCAAGTACCCCAACCTCAAGATGCAGATCTCCATCGGTGGTTGGTCGTACAGCAAGTGGTTCTCCGACGCCTCGCTCACCGACGCCTCCCGCAAGGCGCTGGTCAGCTCGTGCATCGACATGTACATCAAGGGCAACCTGCCGACCATCGACGGCCGCGGCGGCGCGGGCTCGGCGGCCGGGATCTTCGACGGCATCGACCTCGACTGGGAGTGGCCGAACTCCGAGGGTCACCTCGGCAACATCCTCCGCCCGGCCGACAAGGCCAACTACACCCTGCTGGCCCAGGAGTTCCGCCGCCAGCTGGACGCGCTGACCGCCACCACCGGCAAGAAGTACACCCTCAGCGCGTTCCTCCCGGCCGACCCGGCCAAGGTGGACCTCGGCATCGACGTGCCCGGCCTGTTCGGCGCCTTCGACTTCGCCACCATCCAGGGCTACGACTACCACGGCGCCTGGGAGATGCAGACCAACCAGCAGTCCGGCATCAAGCTGGCGGCCGGTGACCCGAACCCGGTGGCCCGTCAGTTCAGCTCCGAGATCGCCATCGGCGCCTACCTCAGCAGGGGCGCCCCGAAGAGCAAGCTGACCCTGGGCATCCCGTTCTACGGACGCGGCTGGACGGGCGTGCCGCGCGGCACCACCAACGGCCTGTTCCAGAGCGCGACCGGCCCGGCCCCGGGCTCGTACGAGAACGGCTTCGAGGACTACAAGAAGCTCAAGACCATGGCCAACGGCGGCGGTTACACCATCTACCGCGACCCGGTGGCCGGCCACTCCTACATCTACAACGGCACGGTGTTCTACACCTACGACGACCCGACCGAGATCGCCCGCAAGACCGCCTGGATCAAGTCCCAGGGCCTGGCGGGCGCGATGATCTGGTCCTTCGACGGCGACACCACCAACGGTGAGCTGATGACCGCGGTGGACAGCGGTCTGAAGTAGCGTCAGCCGCCCGTCAGTCCGCGCGGCGTGCCAGGTGCACCACATCGGGCACGCCGCGCAGCACCGGGATCTCCTCGGTGCGCACGTCCGCGAAGCCGGCCGTCCGCAGCGCCTCCTCGAAGGCCGCGGACGGCTGTGCGCTCCAGACCGCCAGGATCCCGCCCGGGTTGAGCCGGCGCCGGGCGGCGGCCAGGCCCGCCGGGCCGTAGAGGCCGGAGTTCTCCTCGGTGACGGTCCAGTCCGGGCCGTTGTCGATGTCGAGGCAGAGCGCGTCGAAGGACTCCCCCTCGGCGGCCAGGTAGGCGACCAGGTCGCCGTGGAGCACCGCCACCCGGGGGTCGTCCAGCGCGTGCTCGGAGAACGCGGCGAGCGGGCCGGTGCGGTGCCAGTCGATGATGGCGTCCTCCCGCTCGGCCACCGCGATCCGGCCCCAGCGCGGCTCGGCCGCCGCGTACGCCAGCGAGAAGCCGACGCCGAGGCCGCCGATCAGCACGGCGGGGCTCTCCACCGCGGCCAGCTGGTCGAGCGCCGCCTGGATCAGCAGGCGCTCGGAGCGGCCGTCGGCGGTGTCCATCAGGAAGCAGCCGTTGGCGATGATCTCGTAGTGCGCTCCGCGCCGCCGCAGCGCCACCTCGCCGTACGGGCCCTCGCGGCGGTCGATCGTGACGGGGGCGTCGAATCCGTCCCGGTCCGGGAGCACGGTCATCTCGCTGGGGCCCTTCGGTCGTTCGTCTGCGGCTGTGCGCCCCCGACTCTAGCCGCTCTCGCGGTAGCGTCCGCCGGAGTACCGGAGCAGGGCCTGTTCCGGCGTCAGGAACCGCGCCGGCAGTCCGGCCACCGGGATGAGGGCCCGGGCCCAGAGGCCGTCCTGGCGGAAGTCGCCGGAGGCCCCGTACCGGGTGCCCGGGACCGCCCAGACCGTCAGCCAGGCGGCGCCGTCGGTCAGGTCGGGGCGCGGCGCGATCCGCACCGCCGTCAACTCGGCCCAGTCCAGCAGCACCTCCTGCCCGCCGCGCGGCCGCAGCCCGATCCCCCGGCTGCCGATCCGCAGCCGCTGGGGCCGGCGGGCCCAGCGGCGGTAGCGGCGGGCCCGGGAAAGACCGGCCAGCACCAGGTAGGGGGCGAGGAGGCCGAAGGGGAGCAGCGGGGCCCGGCCGAAGGCGTCGAAGGACCGGACCCCGGCGAGCCCGAGGCCGACCGCCGTGCCGTACAGCAGCCCGGCCACCCACACCACGCGGGCCGCCGCCACGCGGCGGTGCGAGTCGTCGGTGACGACGTACTCCTGCCACTCCTCGGGGCCGTGGTAGCCGGCCGGGAGACCGGCCGTCGGCTCGGCGCCGATCCCGGCCGGGGCGGTGACGAACCGCGGGCCGCCCCAGCGCACCAGGGCGGCGCTCAACTCCCCGACGCCGGGGGTGAGATCGGTGCAGCTGGCGACCCGGTACCCGGGGTGGCCGCCGCGCCGCCCGGCCGGCTTCCCGGCGAGCACCACCGGGGGCACCGGCCAGAGCACCAGCCATGGATCGGGGTAGCTGCGGTCGTCGCCCTCGTAGCCCTCCACCGCGTCCGGGTACTCCAGCGCGACGGCGGTGATCCGGCTCCAGCTCAGCTCGTGGTCGTGCAGCGCGATCCCGTGGTCGTCCACCCGGAGCCGGAACGGCCGTGCCGCCTCCACGAGCCGGGACACCCCGAAGACCGCCGCGAGCAGCGCGACCACCGCCAGCGCGTACTGCCCGGCGTCGCCGAGGCCGCTGCGCGCCACCCAGATGCCGTCCGCCAGCAGCATCGCCACCGCCACCGTCAGCACCTTGGCCGCGCGTCGTCGCAGCCGTCCCGCCCTGTGGAACTCCATCGCTCCCACCCCCGTCCGCTGCGAGGATGCCCGTTCGGGAGCGGCAAGTCGACAGCCGGGGCGAAGAGTTACCGATTCAGGACGTCAGCAGGACGCCGCCGTAGGCGACGCCCGCGATCAGCACCCAGGAGGCCAGGCCGAGCAGGGCCACCCGGGCGCCGGTGCGGGTCAGCGAGGAGAGCCGGACGGCGCTGCCGAGGGCGAACAGGGCGGTGGCGAGCAGGAGTTCCTGGGCGTGGGCGGCCAGCGACAGGGCCGCGGCGGGGACCAGGCCGGTGCTGTTGACGGCCACCATGGCCAGGAAGCCGACCACGAACAGCGGCAGCACCGGCGGCTTGGCCCCGGCCTTCCCGCCGCGCGGTCCGCGGCGGGCCAGCACGATCCCGACCCCGGCCACCAGCGGGGCCAGCATGGCCACCCGCATCAGCTTGACCAGGACGGCCTCCCGCAGCGCCTCGGCCCCGGCGGTCTGCGCGGTGGCCACCACCTGGCCGACGTCGTGCACCCCGGCGCCGACCCAGCGGCCGAACTCCCCCGCGTCCAGCCCGAGCGGGGTGCGCAGCAGCGGCAGCACCGCGATGGCCAGGGTGCCGCAGAGGGTGACCAGGGCGGCGGAGGTGGCCATGTCCTCCTCCTCGCTGCCGGCCGCCTGGCCGACCGCGCCGATCGCCGAGGCCCCGCAGATCGAGTAGCCGGTGGCGATCAGCAGCGGCTGGTCGCCCGGCAGGCCGAGCCTGCGGCCCAGCCAGACGGTGCCGAAGAAGGTGGCGGCGACCACGGTGAGCACCATCAGCACGCTGGCCCAGCCGAGGCCGAGCACGTCGCGCAGCCCGAGCTTGAGGCCGAGCAGCACGATCCCGGCGCGCATCAGCCGCTTGGAGGCCAGGCCGAGGCCGGCCTTGGCGGCGCCGCCGACCAGCGGGCGCAGCGCCGGCAGCTGACCGGCCGTCACCCCGAGCACCACGGCGGCGGTGAGCATCGGCACGGCCGGGACGGCCCGGTGCACGGCCCAGGCGGCGGCCACGCCGGTGGCGGCCAGGGCGAGCCCGGGGCCGTGGCGGCGGACCGGGCCGGGGAGGGTGGGGTGCGCGACGGCGCGGAGGGTGAGGCTGACCGGCGATCGGGGGGTGGGTGAAGGAGCGGCGTTGGGGTGCGTGCCTCGGCGGTGCCGAGGAGGGAGTCCATGCGGAGCATCGGCGACCGACGAGAAGCCGGCGAGGTGCGTGCCCCGGCGGCGCGACGCCGCCCCCCGATCGCCGGTCAGCCTGTAGGCCATCGGGGGCTCAGCCCTCGACCGGGTGCTGGTAGACCCGGCGGACGCTGCTGCCGAGCCGGGCCAGGTCGGCGCCGTAGACGTGCAGGGATATCGCGGTCCCGGGGCCGGTGTTGGCCACCCGGTGGATGTCGCCGGGCGGGGTGAAGCCGCAGACCTCGCCCTGACGGTTCACCACGTCCTCGGTGGCGACCAGCCGTCCGGTGCGGCCGTCGGGGACGAGCAGGTAGCGGCGCTCGCTCTCCTCGCCCCGGTGGACGCCGGTGGTGCACCAGGAGACGTGGTCGTGGATCGAGGTGTGCTGGCCGGGCAGCCAGACCAGGGCGGCCACCGAGAGGCTGCCGTCGGACTCGGCGTGCAGCAGGTGCTGGCGGTAGCGCTCGGGGTCGCCCTCCTGCTGGGCGGGGGTGAGCAGGTCCGGGCTGCCGAGGTGCGGGGCCAGGGCGGCGGCGACCAGCCGGACCGTCAGCTCCGGTGGCAGGGCCCGGCCGACCACGCGGCGCAGCTCGTCGACCAGGCCGTGCATCCGCTCGGTACAGGCGTCCAGGGGCGCGGTGGTGGTTGTCATGCCACCGAGCGTGCGACGCGTGCGCGCACGCGTCCAACGAGGATTCGTTGACGTTCCGCCAGCTCGCGCTTATGGATGGCGGACCGTTCGGGTGCGCCGTTCGCCCGTTCGGAGGGCGGCCGTTGGGGCTGGTCAGCAGCCCACGCGGGCGGCGGCGGCCCGGACCAGTTCGTCCAGGACCAGTCCGGTGGCGGGCACCCGGAGGTGGTCGCGGAGCACGTAGGCGGAGACCTGGCGGCGCACGTGCGGCTCGGCGAGGCGGCCGGTGACCTTGGCGTGGCACATGAAGGAGAGCACCAGGGCGGGCATCAGGGCGATGCCGACGCCGGCGGCGACCAGGCTCTGCACGGCGAGGTTGTCGTCGGTGGTGAAGACCACGTCGGGGGCGAAGCCCTGGTCGGAGCAGACCTGGAGCAGATTGGCCCGGCAGCGCGGGCAGCCGGCGATCCAGCGCTCCTCGGAGAGGTCGCCGATCCGGACGGCCTGACGGCGCGCCAGCGGGTGGCCGAGCGGGAGCAGCACGGTGAGCTGGTCCTCCATCAGCGGTGTGACCACCACCTCGGGCGGGACCTCGGGGTCGGCGCCGGGGTAGCCGAAGGCGAGGGTGATGTCGCACTCGCCGCGCAGCAGCCGCTGGAGGGACTCGGGCGGCTCGGCCTCCAGCAGTTCGACCCGGATGCCGGGGTGCTCGGCCTGGAGGCGGGCCATCGCGGCGGGTATCAGGGTGGCGTTGGCGCTGGGGAAGGCGCAGACCCGGACCCGGCCGGCCCGCAGCCGGGCGAGCGCGCCGAGCTGCTGCTGCGCGGTGCGCAGCCCGGCCAGGATCTCCTCGGCGTGCCGGGCCAAGGTCTCCCCGGCCTCGGTGAGCCGCAGTCCGCGCCCGGCCCGGGTGAACAGCGGGACGCCGACCTCGCGCTCCAGCGCCTTCATCTGCTGGGTGATCGCGGGCTGGGTGTAGCCGAGCTCGCGGGCCGCGGCCGAGTAGGAGCCGGTGCGGACCACCTCGTGGAAGGTGCGCAGGTGCCGGGAGTCGAACATCCCCGAATCATAAGCAGATTTTGGGGTACCTGCCGATACCCCGTCAGATCCTTTGGTATCCACTCCTGTCCCACCCGCTTCGCTTTTTTACAAGGAATGCGAACCACCCCCGGGAGAGTCTGTGGGCGGGAGCCGGAGCGGCTCCCGCACCCTTCGAGAACGGATCACCATGCGTCTGAGGAACCTCGCCGTGGCCGGACTGCTCGCCGTGGCCGCCGTCGGCACCGGTGTCGGCACGGCCGTCGCGTCCGCGCCCTGCACGCCGAACAACGCCTGTCTCTACAGCGACGCCAACTACCAGGGCGGGAAGTTCGACAACTTCAACCGGCAGCCGAACTGGGGTCAGGTCACCTACAACAACGGGATCCAGCTCTACCGCGGCGACTACGTGGCCACCAACGTCAGCAGCCTGGACAACTGGGACCTCGCCCAGAACATCCGGGTCTTCTACAACTCCCAGTACCGGGGCGCCTGCTTCACCGTCGCGGCCGGCGGCGAGGTGTCGAACTTCGCCTACGTCACGCTCTCCGACGGCACCAACGCCAACGACCGGATGAACTCGCACATCTTCGGCGGGACCTGCGGAAACGTCTACAACTTCTGACCAGCGCGTTCCGGAGCGGGGCACGGGCAAGGTGCCCCGCTCCGGAACGGCCCCACGGGACAAGGACGGACATGCGCGCGACCGCCCCGCTCACCCTGCTGCTCGCGGCCCTGGCCGCCCTGGCCGCCTGCTCTCCCGCGCCGGGGGCCGGGCCCGGCTCCCGGCCGCCGGATCCGGTCCGGGAGGTCCGGACCGGAGCCGACATCGTGCTGCCCTTCGACGCCTACCTGATGACGGCGGACCAGGAGCGCACGGTGGCCCGGGCCGAGCAGCTGCTGGCCGGCGACTGCCTGCGGCGCTTCGGCCTCGACTGGCGGCCGGCCGCCCCGCCACCGGACTCCGCGGGGCCGGTCAACGCCCAGCGGTACGGGCTGATCGACCCGGCCGAGGCCGAGCGGCTGGGCTACCACCCGCTCCCCCGGCCGGCCGCCGAGGCCGCGCCCGAACCCACCCCCGAGGTCGTGACGGCGTACGGCGGCAAGGGGGGCGCCGAGCTGAACGGGGTCCCGGTGCCCGAGGGCGGCTGCCTCGGCGAGGCCCGGCGCACCCTCGGGGTGGGGAGGTTCAGCCAGGGCAGCATCGAGCTCAACCGGATACCGACCGACAGTTTCACCCGGGCCGGGAAGGACCCGCGCACGGTGGCCGCGACCGCGGAGTGGAGCGCCTGCATGCAGCGGGCCGGCTACTCCTACCCCGACATCTGGCGGGCCAACGACGACCCCCGGTGGAACGCGGCGCAGCCCAGCGAGCTGGAGCGCGCCACCGCCCGGGCCGATGTCGCCTGCAAGACCGCCACCCGGCTGCCGACCGTGCTGCTGACGGTGGAGAGCGAGCTCCAGCGGGCCGCCATCGAGGCCCACCGCCCGGCGCTGGACCGGGCCAGGGAGCACCAGGGCGCCGTCCTGGCCAAGGCCGCCGAGGTCCTCGGCGCGCCCGCCGGGCAGCCCTCCCGCTGACGGGGCGTCATCGCGTGCTGGAAGCCGTTCCCATGACGGCACGTCACCGCGCCTCCGGCGGCAGCCCCATCGCCACGCCCGCCTTGGCCATCGGGGCCCCGCCCTTGATCCGCGGGCTGCGCCGGCCACGCTGCTCGACCCAGCGGGCGAGCCAGGAGAGCAGCAGGCACATGCCGATGTAGACCGGGGCGATCACCAGCACCACCGGGATGAAGGGCAGGTCGTAGTCGAGGTTGGTGGCGATCAGCTTGCCCGCGTGCAGGAACTCCTCGTAGGTGATCAGGAAGCCCAGCGAGGTGTCCTTGAGCGCCACCACCAGCTGGCTGATGATGCTCGGCAGCATCGCCCGGTTGGCCTGCGGCACCAGCACGTACGCCATCACCTGGGTCTTGCGCATGCCGAGCGCGTAGGCCGCCTCGCGCTGCCCCCTGGGCACCGCGAGCACCCCGGCCCGGAAGACCTCGGCCAGCACCGAGCCGTTGTAGAGGGTCAGCCCGGCCACCAGCGCCCAGAGCGGCTGCACCTGCATGGCGACGAAGATGAAGAAGATCATCACCAGCAGCGGCATGGCCCGGAAGAACTCCACCACCACCGTGCACGCCCAGCGCACCGGCCGGTGGTCGGAGAGCCGCCCGGCGGCGAACAGCGCGCCGAACGGGAGGGCGAACAGGGCGGTCAGCGCGAAGGCCTTGAGGGTGTTGCCCAGGCCGCGCAGCAGCAGCTCCTGGACGCCCTCGTACTCGAAGGGCATCCACTTCTGGTACGTGAACTGCTCGGTGTCGAAGAGCTTCCACACCACCCAGCCGAGCGCCGCCGCCAGCAGGACGGTGGTCAGCACCCCGTAGAGCCGGTGCCGGGCGGCCGCCTTCGGCCCGGGGACGTCGTACAGCGCCGAGGCCGGCGTACCCTCCGCGCTCACCGGGACACCGCCAGCCGTCGCTCCATCAGGTTGAAGACCGCACTGATCGCCAGGGTGATGACCAGGTACCCGACGGCGATCCAGACGAAGGTCCAGATGATGCTGTACCCCAGCTCGTTGACGGTCCGGTAGGTGCCGAGCAGCTCCACCACCGAGAAGGAGCCGGCGATCGCGGTGTTCTTCGCCAGCGCGATCATCACGCTGCCGACCGGCGCCACGACCGAGCGGAAGGCCTGCGGCAGCACCACCAGGCCCAGGGTCTGACCGAAGGTCATGCCCAGGCTGCGGGCCGCCTCGCCCTGCCCGGTGGGCACCGTGTTGATGCCCGAGCGCAGCGCCTCGCAGACGAAGGCCGAGGTGTAGCAGCCGAGCGCGATCACCGCGAAGGTGAAGAACGGCAGCGAGATCCCGAACCGCGGCAGCCCCAGCAGCACCGCGAAGAACAGCAGGGTCAGCGGCGTGTTGCGCAGCACCGTCACCCAGGCCGTCCCCAGCGTGCGCAGCGGCTTCACCGGCGAGACCCGGCAGGCCGCCATCAGCACCCCGAGCACCAGGGCCAGCACCGCGCTGACCGCCGTCAGCTCCAGCGTGCCGAGGAAACCCTCCCAGTACGTGGACCAGTTGTCCGTCAGGACCTTCAACCCGGGCGCCTCTCGGTAGCGTCAGTAACGGTCGATCGGCGGGGGCGCCGGTGCCGGCACCCCGGAGAGGCCGAGGGTGGCGTCGTACGCCTTCTTCCAGTCGCCGTTCTGCTCGTGGTGCTGGAGCGCGTCGTTGATCGCGCCCCTGAGCACGGTGTCGTTCCTGGGCGTGCCGATGCCGTACGGCTCCTTGGAGAACGGCTGCCCGACCAGCTTCAACTCGTCCGGGACCTTGGCCGCGTAGCCCATCAGGATGGTGTCGTCGGTGGTCACCACGTCCACCTGGGCCGTGATCAGGTTGTCCACGCAGGCCGAGTAGGTGTCGTAGCCGACCAGGGTGGCCTGCGGGTAGTCCTTCTGGATCCGCTGGTACGGGGTGGAGCCGGCGGCGGAGCAGACCTTCTTGCCGCCCAGGTCCTGCGGCCCGGCGATGTCCTTCTCCTGCTGACGCACCAACAGGCCCTGGCCCGCGATGTAGTACGGCCCGGCGAAGCCGACCAGCTTCTTGCGGTTGTCGTTGATGGTGTAGGTGCCGACGTAGTAGTCCACCTGGCCGTTCTGCAGCGCCGTCTCGCGGTTGGCCGAGGCGATGGTGCGGAACTGGATCTGTTCCGGGGCGAAGCCCAGGTCGGCGGCGACCATCTTGGCGATCTCGATGTCGAAGCCGGAGTACTGGCCGGTGGCCGGGTTCTTCTGACCCAGGTACGGCTGGTCCTCCTTGGCGCCGACCACCAGCCGGCCGCGCCCGCGGGCCGCCTCCAGGGTGGGCGAGCCCTGCACGGCGTCCGCACTGTTCACCTGGTAGCTCGGCAGCGCGCTGGGCTGCGGGCCCTTGGGCGGCGGGGTGCCGGGCTTGCCGCAGGCGGCGGCCGCGAGGAGCAGCACCGCAACGACCGCGATCCTTCGCATCGCTGACCGCCCCTCAGTGCTTCAGGATCTTGGAGAGGAAGTCCTTGGCCCGGTCCGTCCGCGGGCTGGCGAAGAACTCCTCCGGCGCGCGGTCCTCCAGGATCCGCCCGTCCGCCATGAACACCACGCGGTGGGCCGCACTGCGGGCGAAGCCCATCTCGTGCGTCACCACCACCATCGTCATGCCCTCGTCGGCGAGGCCCTTCATCACGTCCAGCACCTCGTTGATCATCTCCGGGTCGAGGGCGGAGGTCGGCTCGTCGAACAGCAGCGCCTTCGGGTCCATCGCCAACGCCCGGGCGATCGCCACCCGTTGCTGCTGCCCGCCGGAGAGCTGGGCCGGGTACTTGTCCGCGTGCGCGGCCAGCCCGACCCGGTCCAGCAGGGCGCGGGCCTTGGCCTCGGCCTCCGGCCTGGCGCGCTTCCTGACCTTCACCTGGGCCAGCACCACGTTCTGCAGCACCGTCTTGTGGGCGAACAGGTTGAAGGACTGGAAGACCATCCCCACCTCGGCGCGCAGCTTCGCCAGGCCCTTGCCTTCCGCGGGCAGCGGCACCCCGTCGATGGTGATCGTCCCCGACTCGATCTGCTCCAGCCGGTTGACCGCCCGGCAGAGCGTCGACTTGCCCGACCCGGACGGCCCGATCACCACCACGACCTCGCCCCGGCCGACCGTCAGGTCGATCTCCTGGAGCACGTGCAGCGCCCCGAAGTGCTTGTTCACCCCCCGGAGTTCGATCAGCGGGGTGAACGCGGCCACCCCGCTCACTTCGAGCGCCGCCCCTTGAGCAGCCACCCCAGCGCCCCGCCCGCGAGCAGGGTCGCCAGCAGCGCGATCCACAGCGGACAGGACACCGTGAACACCCAGAACTGGATCTTCACCTTGTCCAGGTTGGCCAGCAGGAACCACACCGCCAGCACCACGATCGCCCCGATCGCGATCACCCGCGTGGGGATCCCCGCGATCTCGCTCCGCTTCCCCGACCCATCACCCGTTGTCTTGGTCACCCGCCGAGCATGCGCCCACCCCCGCCGGGGCCCGCCGCACCACTCCGACCATCGCACCGACACCATCCGTACGGCCCAGTCAGCCCAGCACGTCCCCCAGGTACGAGGCGACCACCACCGCCAGCGTCACGGTGCCCGCGAACGCCACCGCCCCGGCCCGCACCGCCGCCGGACGCCCGGCCCCCTCCCAACGGGCCAGCCCGGCGGCCGCGGCGGCGACCAGCAGGGCGGCGAGCGCCACCACGGCGGCGGCGAGCAGGACGAGGGCGGTACGGGACACCGGAGCTCCAGGGTGTGCGGGGACGAGGACCCCACCGTGCCGTGCGGCGTGCGCGTTGCGTAAGCCGCAACACGTTGCCGGTCGTCCCGGCAACCGTCATCGCCGTTTCCCCACCCATGTGTTGACGATCCGTCCGCAACACCGGCCACGGCGCGACGGAGCCGGGAGGATCGAGCCATCCACGGCGAGAGCGAGGACGGTGCGGTGTCCCAGCAAGACCATTCCGACCGGTCGGCCTTCGCGGCCCGGCTGCGCCCCCTGTACGAGCAGTTGGGCAGCACCTACCGCGAGTACGGTGAGCGGCACAACCTGGACCACTCGGCGGTGTACCGCTACGTGGCCGGCCAACGCCTGCCGCAACCGGCCTTCGTCACCGGCCTCTGCGAGGAGCTGGACGCGGCCGGACGGCCGGTCGGCCCGGAGGTGCGCACCGAACTGCTCGCCCTGCTGGAGCGGGCCTCGGCCGGCCGGAGCGACTCGCAGCACCTGCGGCTCGAACTCGAACGCACGCGGGCGGAGTTGTCCAGCAGCCACCAGGAGCAGGAGGTCCTGGCCGGCAGGCTGGCCGAGCGGGAGAGGGCGCTGGCGCTCTCCGACGACCGGCTCCGTGCCCTGCGGCAGTCACTCACCACCGACGACTCCGAACACCTGCGGCTGCGCCACGAGCGCGACACGCTCCACCGGGAGGTCCTGCACCTCCGCGAGGAGCTGCTCAGGGAGCGGGCCCGGACCCTGGCGGCGGAGGAACGGGTCCGCCAGCTGCTCTGGGAGCAGCGGCTCGCCCTCGACCTGGTGTCCCCGGTCGCCCGGGCCGACGAGCTGATGAACGACCTGCGCTGCGCCTCGGCCGAGCAGCTGTTCCACCTCGCCGTCCACCCGGACGCCCGGTACCGGGACGTGATCGTCGAGCTGGTCCGCGCCACGGCCCGGCACCGTCCGGCGGGCGAGGCCGTCTCGCTCCTGACGGCCCTGCACGGGGCGGCGCCCTCGTCACCCGCCCTGGCCGCCTTCCCCGAGGCGGTGCGGGGCCGCGACGTCGTCGAGGCGGCCGACCTGGTCGGTGCGTTCGCCGGCCTCGGCCTGACCGACCAGGTCTCGGCCGCCGCCGCGGTCTTCGTCCGGGAGAACGACCACCAGGCCGTCGGGAACCTGGTGCTCCACCTCCACCGGCGCAGGCTCCCGCACGCCCCGGCTGACGCGGTGGCGACCGCCGCCGCCGAGCACCAGCCGCCCGAGCAGCTCGTCCCGACCCTGCTGCGCCTGGAGACGGCCTTCCACCTCACCTCGACGGTCCGGCACGCCGTCGAGCACGCCGCGCGGGTCAGGCGGACCGGTGACCTGCTGGTGCTCGCCGCCCTGCTGACCGAGGCGCAACGGCACTCCCTGGCCGAGCTGCTGACCGACCGGGTGCTCGCCACCCGCGAGCCCTCGGTCCGGGCCGCCTACCTCTTCGGGCTGCCCGGACGAGGGCTGGCGGCCCTCGCCGGGCGGCCGTCCGCCGTCGGGGCGTCAGCCCTCGTCGCGCCAGGAGCGCCAGAGGGCCGCGTACGGGCCGTCGGCGCTGACCAGCGCTTCGTGGGGGCCGTACTCGCTGATCCGGCCGCGTTCGACGACGGCGATGACGTCGGCGTCGTGGGCGGTGTGGAGGCGGTGGGCGATGGCGATGACGGTGCGGCCGGCCAGCACGCGGGAGAGCGAGCGCTCCAGGTGCCGGGCGGCGCGCGGGTCGAGGAGGGAGGTGGCCTCGTCGAGGACCAGGGTGTGGGGGTCGGCGAGGACCAGGCGGGCGAGGGCCAGCTGCTGGGCCTGAGGGGGCGTCAGGGCGAGTCCGCCGGAGCCGACCTCGGTGTCCAGGCCCTCGGGGAGGGCGTCGGCCCACTCGTCGGCGTCGACCGCGGCCAGCGCGCCGCGCAGCTCGGCGTCGGAGGCCTCCGGCCGGGCGAGGCGCAGGTTGTCCCGCAGGGTGCCGACGAAGACGTGGTGCTCCTGGTTGACCAGGGCCACCTCGGCGCGGACCCGCTCGGCCGGCATCCGGGAGAGCGCGGCGCCGCCGAGGGTGACGCTGCCGCGGCCCGGGGCGTAGATCCCGGCGAGCAGCCGGCCGAGGGTGGACTTGCCGGCCCCGGACGGGCCGACCAGGGCGACCCGGCTGCCGGGGGCGACGTCCAGGCTGATGCCGTGCAGCACGTCGGCGCCCTCGCGGTAGCCGAACCGCACGTCGTCGGCGGCCACCCGGCGGCCCGCCGGACGGACGGAGGCGTCGGTCTCCGGGTCGGCCACCTCGCGGACGCCGACCAGCCGGGCCAGCGAGGCCTGGCCGACCTGGAGCTCGTCGTACCAGCGCAGGATGAGGTCCACCGGGTGGGTGAGCGCCTGGGCGTAGAGCACCCCGGCGGTCAGCTGGCCCACCGTCAGCCACCCGCGCAGCGCGAACCAGCCGCCGAGCACCAGGGTGCCGATGATGACGATCGCGTAGGAGGCCGAGACGGTCGGGAACCAGACCGAGCGCAGCCAGAGGGTGTACCGCTCCCAGGCCTGCCACTCGTGGATCTTGCGGTCCGTCAGCTCCACCCGCCGGCCGCCGAGCCGCAGCGACTCGACGGTGCGGCCGGCGTCCACCGTCTCGGCGAGCACGGTGTTGACGGCCGCGTAGCCGGCGGACTCGGAGCGGTAGGACTGCGGGGCGCGCCGGAAGTACCAGCGGGAGGTGGAGAGCAGCAGCGGCAGCGCGAGCGCCACCGAGACCGCCAGCAGCGGGGAGGTGAGCACCAGGGCGCCGAGCACCAGCACCACCGAGACCACGGCGACGGCCAGTTCGGGCACCGCCTCGCGGACGGACTTGGCGAGCCGGTCCACGTCGGTGGTGCCGCGGGAGACCAGGTCGCCCGTCCCGGCCCGCTCCAGCACACCGGGCGGCAGGGCGACCGAGCGCACCAGGAAGTCCTCGCGCAGGTCGGCCAGCACCTCCTCGCCGAGCACCCCACCGCGCAGCCGGGACCAGCCGATGAAGGCGGCCTGCACCACCAGCGCGGCCAGGTACCAGCCGACGGCGGCGAGCACCTTGCCCTCCGCGGTGCCGGCGCTCAGGTCCTCGACCAGCGAGCCGAGCACCCAGGGCCCGACCAGACCGGCCAGGGTGGCCACGGTGTGCAGGCCCACCACCGCGCCGAAGCCGCCCCGGTGACGGCGCGCCAGGTGGCGGACGTAGCCGCGGACGGTGGCGGGGGTGGCGACGGGCAGGACGGTGGCGGGGCCCTGCTCCTGGACCAGGGGCGGCTTCACACGGTCTCCTCGACGACGGCGGGAACGGAGGCGGCGGCCTCGTCGTCCTCGCGGGTGACCACGGCGCGGTAGGCCGGGGTGGTGCGCAGCAGTTCGCGGTGGCGCCCGGTGGCGGCCACCTTGCCGTCCTCGACCAGCACGACGGTGTCGGCCTGGTCGAGCAGCAGCGGGCTGGTGGCCAGCACCACGGTGGTCCGGCCCTCGCGGACGGCGCGCAGGCCGGCCGCGATCCTGGTCTCGGTGTGGGCGTCGACGGCGCTGGTGGGCTCGTCCAGGACGAGCACCGGCGGGTCGACCACCAGGGCCCGGGCCAGTGCCAGGCGCTGGCGCTGGCCGCCCGAGAGCGAGCGCCCGCGTTCGGTGATCACGGCCTTGAGGGCGTCCCCGCCGGCCTCGGGCGAGCCGTCGACCAGGGCGTCCAGGACGTCCTCGGCCTGGGCGGCGCGCACCGCCTCCTCGGCGCCGACCCGCCCGGAGGCGGGCACGGCGAGCAGCTCGGCCAGGGTGCCGGAGAGCAGCACCGGCTCCTTGTCGTGGACCAGCACCGCGGCCCGGGCCTCGTCCAGCGGTACGGCGTCCAGCTCGACGCCGCCCAGCCGGACGGAGGGCGCCGCGCTCTCGTCCTCGGCCAGCGGCACGTGGCCGCCGAGCCGGGCGGCCAGCGATCCGGCGGTCTCCTGGTCGCCGCAGACCACCGCGGTGAGCCGGCCGGCCCGGACGGTGAGGCCGGTGACCGGGTCGTGCAGGTCGGCCAGGCCGGGGGCGGCGGGCAGCTCGGCGGTGAGCGGGCGGCTGCCGTCGGTCCGGTGCAGCGCGAGCACCCGGGTGGCCCGGGCGGCGGAGACCCGGGCCACGCTCCAGGCGTGGGCGGCCTCGCCGAGGATGCGCAGCGGGGCGGCCAGGAAGGCGGTGGCGCCGTAGACGGCGACCAGCTCGCCGACGGTGATCCGGCCCTCGGCGGCCAGCTCGACCCCGTACCAGGTGACCCCGACCACGAACAGGCCGGGCAGCAGGACCTGCTGGGCCTGCATCAGGGACCAGACCTTCGCCGCCCGCACGGCGGCGCCGCGCACCTTCTGGGAGGCCTCGCGGTACCGGGAGAGGAAGAGCTCCTCGCCGCCGATGCCGCGCAGCACCCGCAGGCCGGCGACGGTGTCGGCGGCCAGCTCGGTGGCCCTGCCGCCGAGCCGGCGCTGCTCGTCGTAGCGGCGCTCGAAGGGGCCGAGCAGCGGCAGCACGGAGAGCGCGAGCACCGGGACGCCGAGCAGCACGGCGGTGCCGAGCAGCGGCTGCTGCACCAGCACCACCAGGCTGACGGCCAGCCAGACCAGGACGGCGGCCCGGACCCTGGCGACCAGCTCCACGTACCAGCCGATCTTCTCCACGTCGCCGCTGCTGACGGCGACGATCTCGCCGGTGGCGATCCGCCGGGAGAGCCCGGCGCCGAGCGCGCTGGCCTGACGGGCCACCAGTTGGCGGACCTGGGCGGCGGCGGTGATCCAGTTCCACACCGCCTGACGGTGCAGCAGGACGCTGCCGACGGCCTGGAGGGTGGTGAGCAGCACGGCGAGCGCCCCCGCCCGCCAGAGTGCGCCGCTGTCGCCGTCGACCACGGCCTGGATGCCGAGGCCGAGCGCGGCCGGGAGGGCCGCCATCGCGGCCATCTCGACGGTGCCCCAGAGGGTGGCGAGCCAGCTGCCCCGGCGCTGGCTGCGTTGGAGCCAGCGCAGGAACGCCAGCGGGGAGTTCAGGTCGGGACGGCCGGGATCGGCCATCGGAAGGGTGGTGAGCGGCATGACGCTCCGATGCGGTGGTGCGGGCGGGGGAGGACGGCCGGGCCCGGATCACCGGGGGCGGCGGAGGGGGAGGCGGGCTCCGGCGGGAGGGAGGCGGCCTGCGGCAGGGGGAGGTGATGCTCCGTCACGAGGTCATGGCCATCGAGCGTGCCGGGGGCCGGGCGCGCGCCGCAACCGCTTTTCCGCCCGGCCCGTCCGGTCCGGCCACGTCAGGACGCCCCACGACGGTCGCCGGCCGGGGCGGGGGTGGCCGGTGTGCTCCGTGTGCGGGAATTTTCGGACGAATTCGGCCGAGACGGGAACAAGTGGCCTGGACCACCAGTTGGGTGCTTGACGGCAAAGACCGTACGACCTGGAGGGCACCCCTTCCCGTGAGCACCATCCCGAGCATCACCCTCAACAACGGCCGCTCGATCCCGCAGCTCGGCTTCGGCGTCTGGCAGGTCGAGGACGACCAGGCCACCGCCGCCGTCGCCACCGCGATCGAGGCGGGCTATCGCTCCGTCGACACCGCGGCGATCTACGAGAACGAGGCGGGCACCGGCAAGGCCCTCGCCGCCTCGGGCGTGGCGCGCGAGGAGCTGTACGTCACCACCAAGCTGTGGAACTCGGGCAAGCTCGACTGGTCCGGCGAGCAGGGCCGGGCCCGGGTGGAGCGCGCCTTCGAGGAGTCCCTCACCAAGCTCGGCCTCGACCACGTGGACCTCTACCTGATCCACTGGCCGCGCCCGATGCACGGGGACAGCTTCCTCAACATCTGGACGGTCTTCGAGAAGCTGGCCGCCGACGGCCGCGCCCTCTCGGTCGGCGTCTCCAACTTCGGCCCCGAGCAGCTGGACAAGCTGCGCGAGCGCAGCGAGCTGGTGCCGGTGCTCAACCAGGTGGAGCTGCACCCGCACTTCCCGCAGCACGAGCTGCGCGCCTACCACGCCGAGCACGGCATCGCGACGGAGGCCTGGAGCCCGCTGGGCCAGGGCAAGGACCTGCTCTCCGAGCCGGCCCTGGTGAAGGTGGCCGAGAAGCACGGCCGCACCGTCGCCCAGGTGGTGCTCCGCTGGCACCTGCAGAGCGGGATCATCGCGATCCCGAAGTCGGTCACCCCCTCGCGCATCCGGGAGAACCTCGACGTGGCCGGCTTCGAGCTGGACGCCGAGGACCTGGCCGCGGTCGCCTCCGTCGAGACCGGCACCCGCCTCGGCCCGGACCCGCAGCAGTTCGACTGGAACTGACGGCCCACCGCGGCACCGGCCCGGCGACGGACCGAAACCGGCCGGCCACCACCCTCTGCGGAAAGGGTGGTGGCCGGCCGGTCAGGCGCTCCGGAAAAATCTGGGCAAAATCGTTCCTGCCAGGTCCTTGGAGCCTGATGAATCGTTACAGCCGGGCCGCCTTGGCCAGCAGCACCATGGCGGGCGCGTGCTCGTGCGGTTCCAGCGGGGCGAGCAGCAGCTCCTGCACCGCGCGCACCCCCGCCGAGGAGCGGTGGAGCAGCTCCTGGCCGGCCGGGGAGAGCGAGAGCAGGTTGCGGCGCCCGTCCAGCGGGTCGCGGCGGCGGAGCACCAGACCGCGCCGGACCAGTCGGCTGACCATCTCGGCCATGGTCGCCTTGTCCAACGAGGCCAGCTCGCCGACGGTGCGCTGGTCGGCGCCCGGCTCGGTCTCCAGCGCGTCCAGCACCGCGTACTGGGGCGCCGTCAGGTCGGAACCGACCTGGTCGGACCAGAGCTTGGTGTGCACCTGCTGCGCCACCCGGATGAGGTAGCCGACGGCGCGCTGCGCGTCCAGCAGGGGCCTGGCGTCGGTCATCGCCGCCACCGCGGCGGGCTCCAGACGGGCGATGCGGGCCATCACCCGGACCAGTTCGAGCTGCTCCTCAGGGGTGAGCGGCTCGAACAGGGTCCGCTGGACCCGGACCACGCCGCCGGTGGCCTCGCGGACCACCTGGGCGCCGTTCTGCGAGAGCGCCAGCAGCTTGCGCCGGCCGTCCGCAGGATCGCGGCGGCGCAGGACCAGGCCGCGCCGGACCAGCCGGGCGACCATCTCGGCCATCGTGGCCTTGTCGAGCGAGGCCCGCTCGCCGACGGTGCGCTGGTCCGCTCCCGGTTCGAGCGCCAGCACGAGCAGCACGGCGAACTGAGGCGCCGTCAACTCGTTGCCGACATGCTCGGACCAGAGGCGGGTGTGCACCTGCTGGGCCACGCGGATGAGGTGACCGGGCGACTGCTGAAGTCGGCCGGGCACGCGGGTTGTCGGGATCTCCCCCAGCACCATGAAATCCGTCCCGATGTCACACCCGGTGTGTGTGGGACACCCGGGCGGGCAGTAACGGCGAGTGAGCGACCCGCTGTGAGGGTGAGCGCGCCAGCCGTGCAGCCGGTGGCTGCTGGCGCACACTATACAAACGGTCGGCCAGAACTGGCAGGCGGGGGCCAAGAGTAGATGTTTGTTCGGCGGAGTTGGCATATTTCCGCCAGGTGTCGCGTCCACGTCGACCCGGCCTCCGCGGCTCCGAACATGAGCCATCCTCACCCTGCGTCACCTGCGGCTCTGCCCCCTGGTCAGCATTCCTACCGGTCGGTAATCTAGCGCCTGCGGCGCCCGTCCGAACGTTCGGCGGCACCGATGGCGTTCTCCCGTCACCCCCGAGAGAGAGACGAGTACGAACATGACCGAGCAGAGCACCCCCCGCGTCGCGGTGGTCACCGGAGCCGCGCGCGGGATCGGCGCGGCCACGGCCGAGCGGCTGGCCGCCGACGGCTACGCGGTCGCGGTGGTGGACCTGACCGAGGAGGCCGGGAAGGAGACCGCCGAGCGGATCACCGCGGCCGGCGGCCGGGCCCTGGCGGTCGGCGCGGACGTCTCGGACGCGGCCCAGGTGGCCGCCGCCGTGGAGCGGATCGCCACCGAGCTCGGCGCCCCGGTGGTGCTGGTCAACAACGCCGGCGTGCTGCGCGACAACCTGCTCTTCAAGATGTCCGAGTCGGACTGGGACACCGTGATGGACGTGCACCTCAAGGGCGCCTTCCTGATGTCCCGGGCCTGCCAGAAGCACATGGTGGACGCCGGCTTCGGCCGGATCGTCAACCTCTCCTCCTCCTCCGCCCAGGGCAACCGCGGCCAGGCCAACTACTCCGCCGCCAAGGCCGGCATGCAGGGCTTCACCAAGACCCTGGCGATCGAGCTCGGCAAGTTCGGCATCACCGCCAACGCGGTCGCCCCCGGCTTCATCGCCACCGAGATGACCGCCGCCACCGCGGCCCGGGTCGGCATGGAGTTCGAGGCCTTCAAGGCGGCCGCCGCCACCCAGATCCCGGTCGCCCGGGTCGGCCTGCCGGAGGACGTGGCCAACACCATCTCCTTCCTCGCGGCCGAGGCGGCCGGCTTCGTCTCGGGCCAGGTCATCTACGTGGCGGGCGGCCCGCTGGACTGACGGAGCGTCCGCTCGCGGGGCCGGGGCGGCGGGGGCAGACTCGGGGCACGGGTGCCGGTGCGCACCCCCCGAGGACCCTGGAGGCAGCACGATGATGAACCCCGCGGACGACGCCGACTCCATGCCCACGCCCGACCGGCTGCTGCACACCGGCGCCGAGCACCCGGTCGACCCCGAGGACCTGGTGATGGCCTCGGGCCGGACCCCCACCCCCGCGCTGATCGAGCGCGCCCGGCGCCAGCTGGAGCTGGAGGGGGCGGCCGCGGTAGAGCGGCTCACCCCCTGACCACTCCTTACATACTGCAGCGCGCGCCGCAGCGCCGGACGAAGCCCCCGGGCCCCGCACACCGTGCGGGGCCCGGGGGCTTCCGGCGGACCGGCCGCGCCGGGAAATCGAGACCGAATCGAGTGACCACGGGCCCTGGGGGGCTGCTAAGTTCCTCTGCAACCGGTGTCCGAACAAGTCGGCCGACACCTGCGGGACGGCCCGTGTTCGGGCCAGGTACGACGGCCGTTTCCGCGGGACCCCCACCCTGCGGAAGCGGCCGTCCCGGCTCCGGGCTGACGTAATGTCCGTTTCTGTCCGGGTAGTGTCTGGCTTGTGCCGACCGCTTCCCGACGATCCGTCAGCCCGCCGTTCCCGATGAGCCGGGGCCACCGGGCGCTCACCGTGCTGGTCGGGCTGGCCTACCTGCTGATCGTGCTGGCGGTGGTGCTCGACACCTCACTGGTACAGCTGGACTGGTGGCTCAAGCAGCTGCGCCCGTACAAGCGCTGGCCGCAGGTGCTGGACTTCCTCGACCTCTGGGTGGTGATCGGCCAGCGCGGGCCCTCCGCCATCGCCGCCTGCCTCTGGCTGGGCTGGCGGAGCGTCAGGCAGCGCACGGTGCGGCCCCTGCTGGTGATGGTCGGGGCCCTGCTGCTGCTCAACGTCACGGTGGGCAGCGTGAAGATCCTCACCGGCCGCCTCGGCCCGCACTACGCGCACTACCTCGACGACCCCGAGCTCTTCCTCGGCGGCACCATCTTCCCCTCCGGGCACACCGCCAACTCGGTGGTCACCTGGGGCGTGCTCGCCTACCTGGCGGTGCGCTGGCGGCGGACCGGCACGGCGCTGGTCGCACTGGTCGCCGCCTCGGTCGGCCTCACCACCGTCTACCTGGGCACCCACTGGTTCTCGGACGTGCTCGCCGGATGGGCCGCGGGCGCCCTGGTGCTGCTCGCCCTGCCGGCCGGCGAGCCGCTGGTCACAGCCGTCGACCGCAGGATCACCGGCCTCTGGCGGGCCGCCCCCGTCCGCGCCGCCCCGGGCAGGCTCAGCCCTGCCAGCAGCGCTCCACCAGGCCGTCACGCACCTGGAGGTTGAGCCGGTCCTCCCGGTACTCCAGCGTGATCAGCGCCCCCGGCTCCAGCACCCGCACCGCCGACCAGCCGCGCTCGGCGGCCAGGAGCCGCGCCCGCTCCGCGGTCAGCCCCAGGTACTCGTCCTCGTCCATCGCCGTTACCCCTCTCCCCTCGTGGGTACATGCCGATCGTAGGCCCAGGAGGTGGTGCGGCGATGCGACCGACCAGGACTCCCCACGACTGGCGCAGCGGCACCGAGCCGATGACGGCCCGCAGCGACCTCAGGCTCCGCTTCCTGCTCTCCGTCCTCTTCACCCCCCTCTTCGCCCTGATGACGGCCGGCTTCGCGGTCTGGGCGGCGGTGAACGGCCCCGCCGACGTGCCCAGCGACACCAGCCTGCGCACCTTCGCGATCGTCTGCGGGGTGCTCACCCTGCTGGCGGCGGTGGACCTGGCGGTCGTGGTCCGGCGGCGCCGGACGGAGCGGTAGACCTCCGGTGCGCGTCTAGTACACGTCCCGGGCGTAGCGGCGGTCGGCTGCCAGCTGCTTGAGGTGGACCTCGGCCTCCTCCTCGGTGAGGCCGCCGTGGGTGACGGCGATCTCGCGCAGGGCGCGGTCCACGTCCTTGGCCATCCGGGTGGCGTCGCCGCAGACGTAGAGGTGGGCGCCGTCCTGGAGCCAGCGCCAGAGCTGGGCTCCGTGCTCGCGCATCCGGTCCTGGACGTAGACCTTGGCGCGCTGGTCGCGGGAGAAGGCGAGGTCCAGGCGGGAGAGGGTGCCGGAGCGGTAGAGCTCGTCCAGCTCGTCGCGGTAGTAGAAGTCGGTGGCGCGGCGCTGCTCTCCGAAGAACAGCCAGTTGGAGCCCAGGTGGCCCAGCGCACGGCGGTGCTCCAGGAAGCCGAGGAAGGGGGCCACCCCGGTACCGGGGCCGATCATCACGGTCTTGGCGGAGGGGTCGGCGGGCGGGCGGAAGTGCGGGGAGCGCTGGACGAAGACCGGGACCGGGAGGTCAGGTGCGGCGTCCGCCAGGAAGGTGGAGGCCACGCCCTTGCGCTGCTGGCCGCGCGGGCCCTCGTAGCGCAGCACCGAGACGGTGATGCTGGGCCGGCGGGGCTCGGTGAGCGGGCTGGAGGAGATGGAGTAGAGGCGGGGCTGGAGCCTCCGCAACGCCTCGGCCCACTCCTGGGCGCTCAGCTTGAGCGGGTGCTCGGCCAGCAGGTCCACCGCCTGGCGGCCCCAACTCCACTGCGCCAGGCCGTCCTTGTTGTCCGGACGGAGCAGGGCACGCAGTTCGCGGTCCCTGGTCCGCTCGGCGGCCAGGCGGAGCAGGTCGGGGGTGAGCCGGGTGATGTCCAGGTGGCGGGTGAGCGCCTCGGCGAAGGGGAGCTCGCCGAGGCCGTCCACCGTGACGGCGGTGTCCGGGTGGTGGCCGGTCAGGGTGAGCCACTCCTCCACCAGGGAGGGGCAGTTGACCGGGCGGACGCCCAGCGCGTCGCCCGCCTCGTACTCGGGGCCGTCCTCGCCGAGCTCGAAGGTGAAGCGGCGGATCTCCTTGGCGGCTCCGGGCAGGCTGAGCAGCCGGTTGCCGGTCAGCCTGGCCTGGTGCTCGCGACGCTTCGAGGCCTTCGGCGCGGCCGGCGGGGCGACGGCCAGCGCCTCCGCCGCCCGGGCGGACCAGTCGGCGGCGCGCTGCTCCTGCCCGGGCTCGCAGTCGGTGCGCGGCAGCACCCGCTCGGCGCCCAGCTCGGCCAGGCGCTCGTCCAGGCGGCGGCCGTGGCCGCAGAAGTCGGCGTAGCTCGGGTCGCCGAAGGCCAGCACCGCGTAGCGGGTGCCCTCCAGCCGGGGTGCGTCCTCGGCACTGAGCCACTGCCAGAAGGCCGCGCCGTTGTCCGGGGCCTCGCCGTCGCCGAAGGTGCTGCTGACCACCAACAGGTCGGCGCCCCCGGCGAGTTCGGCGGGCGTGCAGTCGGCCATGGCGAGCAGCCTGGCCGACCGGCCGGCCGCGGTGAGCCGGGCCGCGACGGCGGCGGCGGCCTCCTCCGCGGTGCCGGTCTGGGACGCCCAGAGCACCAGCACCTGCGGCCCGCCGTCCGCGGGCGGCGGGGTGCGCGAGTACATCCCGGCCAGCAGGCCGTCCACCCACCGGGCGGTGGCGGGGGCGAGCGGCGCCTGCGCGGGCAGCACCGGCACCCCGCTCTCCGGCGGGGCGGCGGTGATCCCGGCCAGGTACCCGGCGAGGTAGCTGCGCTCCTCCGCCGCCAGCACCGGCGGGGTCAGCTCGCCGAGGCCCAGGGCAGCCGCCAACAGCGGGACCGTGAGCGGGAGTTCGGCGGGGGCGTCGAGCGCCGGGAGGGCGGCCGGGGCCGTCGCGACCTTGGTGAGCCGCACCGCGCAGGCCTTGAACTCGGGCTGGAAGGAGACCGGGTCGACGGCGTCGTTGGTGACGGCGTTGACGCTCAGGTACTCGCCGTACAGGTCGTTCCAGTGGAACGGCGCGAAGCAGGTGCCGGGCAGCACCCGGTCGGTGACCCGGGCCGGGAGCACCGCGCGGCCGCGGCGCGAGGCCACCTCCACCTGGTCCCCCTCCGCGATGCCCAGCTCGGCCGCGTCCTCGGGGTGGACCTGGACGAAGGAGCCCGGGTCCAGCTTGTTGAGCTTGGCCACCTTGCCGGTCTTGGTGAGGGTGTGCCACTGGTGCTGGACCCGGCCGGTGGTGAGGGTGAACGGGTGCTCGGCGTCCGGGAGTTCGGCCGGCGGCAGGTGCGGGCGGGCGAAGAACCTCGCCCGGCCGGACGGGGTGGCGAAGACCAGCGCGGGGCGGCTGCCGTCCGGCCGCTCCAGCAGGGCCTGGCTGACGCCGTCGTTGCGGTAGCGGACGGGGTTGCGCTCCGGGCCGCCCGGCGCGGCCGGCCACTGCACGGGGGTGCGGCGCAGCCGCTCGTAGTCGGCGCCGCGCAGGTCCCAGCCGGTGGCCGGGTTCCAGAACCGCTGGATCTCCTGGTAGACCTCCTCGGCGCTCGCGTAGGTGAAGCCCTCGGCGTAGCCCATCGCGCGGGCCACCTCGGCGATCAGCTTCCAGTCGGGGAGCGCCTGTCCGGGGGCGTCCAGCACGCCCGGTATCAGGGTCAGGCAGCGCTCGGAGTTGACCTGCACGCCGTCGGACTCGGACCACAGGGTGGCGGGGAGGGTGAGGTCGGCGTAGGCGTTGGTCTCGGTCTCGGCGAAGACGTCCTGGGTGACGACCAGTTCGGCCGCCTCCAGCCCCCGGATCACGGTGGCCCGGTTGGCCACCGAGGCCACCGGGTTGGTGCAGATCACCCAGCAGGCCTTGATCTCCCCCGCGGCCATCCGCTCGAACATCTCGACCGTGCCCTTGCCCACCTCGGTGCGCAGGCTGCCCCCGGGGATCCCCCAGACCCGCTCGGTGAACTCCCGCTCCTCGGGCACCAGGACGGAGCGCTGGCCGGGCAGGCCGGGGCCCATGTAGCCCATCTCGCGGCCGCCCATCGCGTTGGGCTGGCCGGTGAGCGAGAACGGGCCGCTGCCGGGACGGCAGATCGCGCCGGTGGCCAGGTGCAGGTTGACCAGGGCGTTGGTGTTCCAGGTGCCGTGGGTGGACTGGTTGAGGCCCATGGTCCAGCAGCTGGTCCACTCGCCCGCGGCGCCGATCCACTCGGCGGCGGTGCGCAGGTCGGCCTCGGGGATGCCGGTGAGCGCGGCGACGGCGGCGGGGGTGTAGTCGGCGAGGAAGGCGGGCAGCTCCTCCCAGCCCTCGGTGTGCGCGTCGATGAAGGCCCGGTCGGTGCGGCCGTTCTCGACCAGCAGGTGGAGCAGCCCGTTCAGCAGGGCCAGGTCGGTGCCGGGGCGGACCTGGAGGAAGAGGCCGGCCTTGTCGGCGGTCGGGGTGCGGCGCGGGTCCACCACGATCAGCTTCGCCCCGGCCTTGACCCGCTCCATCATCCGCAGGAAGAGGATCGGGTGGCAGTCGGCCATGTTGGAGCCGATCACCAGGAAGAGGTCGGCCCGGTCCAGGTCCTCGTACGAGCCGGGCGGACCGTCGGCGCCGAGCGAGAGCTTGTAGCCGCTGCCCGCGCTGGCCATGCAGAGGCGCGAGTTGGACTCGATGTTGTTGGTCCGCCAGTAGCCCTTGGCCAGCTTGTTCGCCAGGTACTGGGCCTCCATGGACATCTGACCGGAGACGTAGAGGGAGAGCGCGTCGGGGCCGTGCTCGTCCAGCACGGCGCGCAGCCGCCGGGCGGTCTCGGCGATCGCCTCGTCCACGTCCAGCGGAGCCGGCGGCGCGCCCCGCTCGGCCCGGACCAGCGCGGTGGAGAGCCGGCCGGGGGCGGCGAGCAGCTCGGCATGGGTCGCGCCCTTGGTGCACAGGCGTCCGGCGTTGGCCGGGTGCTCCCTGTCGCCCGAGACCTTGGCGGCCGTGGTCCGGCCGTCGGGGCCGGCGGCCAGGTCGAGCACGATGCCGCAGCCGACCCCGCAGTACGAGCAGGCGGTCCGTACCTGGTCCACACTGCGTCGCTGGTCCACGCCGCGTCCCTCGTCCACGCTGCGTCCCTTCCTCCGGCGGATCCTGGCGCTCCACCGTAAGAAGCCCCTGTTGCGATCAGATGACGAGGGTCGGGCCCACCGCGTTACGCACGGCGCACCTGACGGCCGCTCAGCTGTGAGCTCGCGCAGCTCAGCGGCCCGTCATCATGCGCGTCACGAACCCTGTGACTGACCTACCGCCCCTCTGGTTGCCCCTACTCGCGCGTAACTGACGGAGAATCCCGACCCTTGCGTCACACCCCGGCCGACGGGGGTTTGAGAAACCCGAACACGCGTGCCACCATCTAATGCCTAGAGAGCACCATAGCCATTAGATTCTCAACGTCGCCATGTGCCGTCGGGGGGCATACGTGGATTTCACGGTCCGTCAGCTGAGAACCTTCTGGGACGTCGCCAAGACCGGCAGTCTGACCAGGAGCTCGAAGAACCTCGGCTGTTCGCAGTCGAGCGTCACCACCCACATCCAGTCCCTGGAGAGCCGGCTGGGAGCCCAGCTCTTCCACCGCCTGCCCCACGGGGTCCGCCTCACCCCGGCCGGCGAGACCACCCGCGACTACGTCGCCCGGATCTTCTCCGTGCTCGACGAGCTCAACTCCGCCATGAAGATCGGCGGCCAGGCCACCGGCCGGGTGGTGGTCGGCTCCACCACCCTCCTGATGGAGTACGAGATGGGCGAGCTGGTCCGGCAGTGCCGCTTCCGCTACCCGGAGGTCCGGATCTCGCCCAAGGTGCTCACCGCCACCGAGGTGGAGAGCGCCGTCGCCGAGGGCGAGGTGGACGTGGCCCTCACCCTGACCGCCGACCCCGACGACGAGGCCACCGGCCTGCCAGGGGTCAGCCGCCAGTCCCTGTTCCGCGTCCCGATGGTCCCGGTCGGCGAGCCGCAGCCGAACGGCACCACCACGCCGCCCAGCACCGACTCCATCGAACGCGTCCTGGTGGTCGACCCGGACTGCGCCTCCCAGGAGGCCCTCGTCCACCACCTGCGCCGCGAGCACGGCATCGACCCGGCCGTGATGGAGACCGGCTCCACCCGCGGCGCCCTCAGCATGGCCCAGGCCGGACTCGGGGTCGCCATGGTCCCGGAGAGCGCGGTCAGCGGCGCGGGCCTGGCCGGGCAGGGCCTCTCCGTCCTGCCCTGGCTGCCCCGGGCCGAGACCTACGCCCAGGCCCTGTGGTCGGCGGGCGCCCGCCTCTCCCCCGCCGTCTCGGCCTTCCTCGACCTCGTCCGGCAGGCCCCGGGTGCCACCGCCCGGCAGGCCGTCCTGCTCTGACGGGGCGCCGCGCCCGCCCGCCTCCGGTGGACGGCGGCTGGACGGCGGCTGGACGGCCGGTCGAGCGTGACGGACTATCATCCCTCCATGCCCGCAGCCGAGTTGATCCGCATCGTCTCCCGCTCCTCACCGATGGCCCTCGCCCAGGTCGAGCGGGTCCAGGCCGAGCTGGCCGCCCTCCACCCGGCCCTGCGCACCGAGGTGGTGCCCGTCACCACCTCGGGCGACCGCTGGATGGGTGACCTCGCCCGGCTCGGCGGCAAGGGCGCCTTCACCAAGGAGGTCGACGCCGCGCTGCTGGCCGGCGAGGCGGACCTCGCCGTCCACTGCCTCAAGGACGTCCCGGCCGACCGGCCGCTGCCGGCCGGGACGGTCTTCGCCGCCTACCTGCGCCGCGACGACATCCGCGACGCGGTCGTCCAGCCGGCCGGCCTCACCCTCGACCAGCTCCCGCCCGGCGCCCGGATCGGCACCTCCTCCGTGCGCCGGGTGGCCCAACTCGCCGCCACCCACCCGCACCTGGAGTGCCTCCCGATCCGCGGCAACGCCAACAGCCGGCTCGCCAAGCTGGAAGCCGGCGCGTACGACGCCCTGCTGCTCGCCGTCTCCGGCCTGGAGCGGATCGGCGAGACCGCCCGGATCACCGAGGTGCTGTCCGTCGAGACGATGTGCCCGCCGATCGGGGCCGGGGTGCTCGCCCTCCAGTGCCGCGAGGACGACGACCGCACCATCGAGACCGTGCGCGGCCTGGCCCACCACGACACCTGGCGCGAGGCGACGGCGGAACGGATGTTCCTGCACGTCCTCCAGGGCCACTGCAACTCCCCCATCGCCGGCTACGCCAAGGCCGAACCGGACGGCCGCCTCTCCCTGCGCGGCCGCGTCTTCTCCCCCGACGGCAAGCAGATCCTCGACGCCCACGAGTGGGCCGGCTCCCTCACCCCCGAGGACCTCGGCACCGCCACCGCCCTCGCCCTCAAGCGCCAGGGCGCCTCCGACCTGATCGCGGCCATCCCGCACTGAGCCCTCGACCAGGCGTCAGACCGGGAACGCCCCCTGGAACGCGAGCCGCTCCTCCGCGCCGTCCCCGAGCGCGGTGAGCAGCTCGTCCAGGGCCAGGTACTCCTCCCACCGCTCCCGGCCCGCCGCCTCGGCGAGCCGGTCCAGCAGCAGGTCCTCCAGCTCCGGCACCCGCTTGTTCTTCCACACCTTGTCGGCGGTGCTCACCAGCAGCTCCTCCACCGTGGTGCCGGGTGCCGTCCAGCTCGCGTGGGTGGCGGCGAAGCGCGCCAACTCCGGGGCGGTGCCGTGCTCCAGCAGCAGCTCCCGCCCCGCCTCCTCGTGCCGCGAGCCCGGCCCGGACAGCTCCTCCGGGTGCCGCACCTTCCCGATGTCGTGCGTCGCCGCCCCGAACAGCACCGCCTCCCGGTCCACCCCCAGCTCCGGGTGGTGCTCCCCCGTCCACTCCAGCAGGCGGTACGCCACGTCGTGCACCGCCCGCAGGTGCGCGGCCAGCCGCGGCGGGGCGTCGAGGGCGAGCAGCAGCCCGGCCACCTCCTCGGGCAGCGGCCGCAACGGCGGCTCGGCGGGGGCGGTCAGGGCACGGACCAGCAACGGGGTAGCCATCCGCAGGACCCTACCGTGCCGCGGCGGGGCGCCGATCTGACGGAGAATCGGCCACCTCGCCGACCATCCGGTCCCACCCGACCGGCCGTGCGCACGGAGGACACTTCGGTGGCACTGTCGGGCAACCACGGTCCACGCGAATCCGTAGCTTCTTCACATGAGGGGCCCGTCCGCGACGGACGGCCCACGAGCTGCGGCAAGGGAGCGGGTCATGAGTACTCAGGTGCAGGCGTTCGGGTTCGGCATGCCGTGGGAGTCGCTGTACGGATACAGCCAGGCCACTCGGGTCGGCGACACGGTCTACGTGTCGGGGCAGCTGTCCCATGACGGCGAGGGCACTTTCGTGGGCGCCGACGACTTCGAACTGCAGGTCCGCACCGCGCTGGAGAACCTGGACCTGGTCCTGCGGCAGTTCGGCGCCGAGCGCGGCCAGATAGTCGAGACCACGGTGCTGGTGCGGAACCTGCGCGAGAACTTCGACGCGACGGCCCGCCTCCACTCCGAGTACTTCGGGGAGCACCGGCCCGCCAGCACGGTCATGGGCGTGTCCGACCTGGCGCTGCCGGACCAACTCGTCGAGATCGGCGCGCTCGTGCGCCTCGATGCGAAGCCGTAGGCGAGGCTGCGCTCCGGCTTTCCGGATCGCGCTCGCCGGGTCGTGACGAGCGTGGTTGCCCGGGTCGTGACGAGCGTGGTTGCCCGGGTCGGCGTCGCCGGGCCCGGGCAACCGGCGGAGGAGCGCGCCGTTGCCCGGCGGCACTGACCACCACGGTTCAGCCCCGGTCCAACGCGTCCAGGCGGCCTGCCTCCAGGGACTCCAGCGGCCGCCACCCCGCACACTCCGCCGCCGTCCGGAACGGCACCCCGCCCGCGCCGAACAACGCCACCCGGTTCTCGGTGAAGAGCTGCCCACCCCGCTCGAAGCAGCGCAACAACGGCTCGAACAGGTCCTCCTCCCCCACCGCCCGCCACCTGCCCAACTCCGCCCAGCGGACGGCGTTGCGGCACAGCCGCGCCGTCAGCGGCCCGAGCGAGTGCTCCGCGACGATCCGCTCCAGGTGCCCCGCGTGCCGCTCGTCCACCCGCACCGACGGATCGAGGAACTCCACCGGATCCAGCGTCGGCCACGGCCGCCCGGCCTCGTGCTCCAGCGCCCAACTCCCCATCCTGCGCAGGTACTCGGCGAACAGCGCGGCCCTCGACCCCTCGTGCCGCGTCGCGGCCCGGTCGTCGTTCCAGCCGACCGCCGCCAGACGGTCCAGCAGCAGGGTCACTCGGTCGGGCCCCGCGTAGTCGGCCGGCTTCCGCTTGGGGATCATCATCATCCACAGGTCCACCCAGTGCCCCTCGGTGGCGAGCCCACCGCCCAGCTCGAAACACCGGATCAGCGGCTCGTACGGATCCTCCAGAGCCGGCCTCGGGACGGTCGACACCTCGGTCAGCACCGCCCACCGCACGGCCGCGCGGGACATCTCGCTCGCGCTGAACAGCCCGACGTTGTCGTGGAGGTAGGCCTCGAACGGCGCCGCGACCTCCGCCGGGATCACCACCGTGGGATCGACCAGCTCCGCCAGATCGACGAACGGCCAGTCCTCCGTCCCACCGCACCACTCCACCCAGTTCGCGGCCCGCCGGAAGTACTCCAGCAGCAGCACCGCCCGGGTGTCCGCCTCCGCCAACGCCCGGTCGCGCTCGTCCCGCCAGTCGACCGCCATCAACCGCGCGGCCACGGCAGCGGCCCGGCTCACTGCGCGCACCCCTTCTCTCCCCGTGGCGGAATCACCCGCACCCGCCCACCCCGCTCGGCGATCCACTCCTCCAGCCGCTCCCGGTAGAAGTCGACTCGCCGGAAGTGCCTCAGATCAGGAGCGGCCACCCGACTGACGCTGATTCCGTACGCCGACATGAACGAGACCGCGGGTGTGGGCGGCAGCCTGAGCAAGTCCGCCGCCCACCACCACTGGCATACCCGGCGCCATGCGCGTCCAGCGAGAACGCTGGCGCTACCGGACACCAGCGCCCTCAGGAGTCCAGAGCATCGAGGGCAGCATCATCCATCGAGACGACCGGCTCACTCGCGATGTTGGACTGCCAATCACGAATCCGTACACGCGTAGTAACGAAGTCCACCATGCCGTTCTCCAGGCTGACCCCCCCTCCACGCTCGAACATGCGGATCAGCGGTTCGAACGGGTCAGGAAGCTGCGGGAAGCGCAACTGCTCGGCCTCCGGGAGAGACGCCCAGCGCACAGCGGACCGACATGCATCGGGGGCCGTGACACCCGGGACCTTCTCCTCGATGAGCTCCTCGAGCTTCGTGGTGAGCTCGGGCTCGATCTCCCCTTCCGGGTGAACCAGCCCCGCGATGTCGAAGAACGGCCAGGAGGGAGCCCCGCCCAGTGCTTCTGCCCAGAGCGCGGCGCGGCGGAGGTACTCACGCAACAGCCGCGCACGCGACTCCGCATGCTCGAACGCGGGCTCCCACGCTACCCAGTCAACGGCTGACAGGCGCTCCAACATCACTTCCGCAGCCTTGACGTTCACGGCAGATCAAGTCCCTTCTTGGCAGCCTCAACGAGCAGATCCAGGTTCGACAGGTCATCAGCAATGGGCGTGTCTGGGGGCGTGAGCCCCATCTTCGGCCAGAGCACAAGCGTGCCCCTCACCGTAATTGGCGCCCCTCGGAAAGAAATCGGGGCTACATCATGGGCCCCGATATGCCCATTCCCCCAGTCGCGCCCCTGGTCAACCCATGCTAGCGGATGATCCGACGTGTACGGCATGCCAGCTTCCATGAGGCGACTTTCCACATACTCATGAACGATCAGCCCACGGAAGGGCCCGATCTCGTCGGGCTTCAACCTACCATTCATGGCCTTGGTCCAAAGATCCGCGATCTCATCATAGGCAGTGAAGTAGATGTCCTGCTTGAGGTTCTCCGGCCCCGGCCCCACCTGCGCGTCATGCTTTTCCATGAACAAATTGTTCTTCGCCCGCTCGATCACCGCAGGATCGAATCCATACTCTTCGGCAATCCTTTCGACATCACCCTCGGTTGCCCGGATTCGGTCATAAGCCGCTACAGCCTTTTCGTCGGGCGGCGTTGCGTAGTTGACCGGCTCACCATTGTGCGTGCCCCAGTTTTCAGTGCCGTCAGAACCATGATCGCCACCCGAATTCGGATCCGTGCCGGCGGCTTCTTCGGGGGCGGTGCGGTCGTGGTCGGGGTTGTGGGTGGGGTCGGTGGTGTGGTGGTCGGGGGTGGTGGGGGTGCGGTTGGGGTC
>NZ_JBSFGS010000028.1:0-98315 GCF_053596675.1 Kitasatospora sp. NPDC001664 | reverse complement strand
GACGTCCTTCTTCTGCTCGGTGCACGCGGTCAGCGCGACTCCGGCCACGGCGACGGTGAGCAGCGCGGCGAGGTGCGAACGGCGGACGGACATCAAGAGACTCCACGGGTGGATCGGCATCGAGAAACGAGCAGGTCGCCGCCCATATGGACGACATTAGGTTAGGCGTACCTTAGTTCAGGAGTCGACCATCCGTCTACATCGACGTAGTCACCACACGATCCACCCGGGCGCGCCCACGGACGAGGAGTGGTTGGCTACCGGCAGGCGAAGGGGCTTGAGTCTCCATCAGGGGGAGACACGAAGGTGGGGGCATGGACGGCGACACGCTCTACTCGATCGGCGAGCTCGCTCGGCGGACCGGTCTCACGGTCAAGACCATCCGGTTCTACTCCGATCGCGGAATCGTGGCGCCGACCGACCGCAGCCCGGCCGGCTACCGCCGCTACACCATCGACGCCGTCGCACGCCTGGACCTCGTACGGACCCTGCGCGAGCTGGGACTGGACCTCCCCACGATCCGCAAGGTCGCGGACCGCGAGCTCGCGCTCCCCGCAGTCGCCGCGGCGCACGCCGAAGCACTGGCCGTGCAGATCCGCGTCCTCAGCCTGCGACGCGCGGTGCTGACGGCGGTGGCCGAGCGCGGGTCCACACCCGAGGAGACGGAACACATGCACCGACTGGCCCAGCTCTCCGAGGACGGACGCCGACGTCTGATCGGCGACTTCCTCGACGCCGTCTTCGGCGGTCTCGACGCCGCCCCCGCGTTCGCGGGAGCCATGCGCTCGATGACCCCCGAACTGCCCGACAACCCGGAGGAGGAACAGGTCCAGGCCTGGGTGGAGTTGGCCGAACTGTCCCTGGACCCGGACTTCCGCGCCGCCGTGCGATTGATGGCCGAGGAGCAGGCAGCCGAGCAGGCCCTCGGCGGCACGACGATCCCGCGCCGCGACATCGCCGCAGCCGTCCGCGACCAGGTCGGCCCGGCCCTGACGGCCGGCATCGACCCGGCCTCGCCCCGGCCTCGCCCCGGGCCGATCCGATCGTGGCGGCGTTCACGGCGCACTACGCGCACCTCCTCGGCCGCCCGGACGACGTCGAGCTCCGCCGGCGGCTGGTGACTCGGCTGGAGAGCGTGAACGACCCCCGCCGGGAGCGGTACCTCCGGCTCCTCGCGGTGGTCAACGGCTGGTCGGCCCCGGAGAGTCTGGCACCGGTGCTCGACTGGTCCGTCCAGGCCCTGCGCGCCCGGACACGGCAGTGACGGTTCGGCTGCCCGGGGCCGTGTGCCGGCGGTTCCCTCGACGGCCGGTGCGCGAAGTGAGCCCAGGCTCACCACACCTGCGTCCCCATCGGCGGTCAGCGAGCCCGGATCACCTCGGCGGCGAGTTCGACGTACTCGTGGAGGCCGTAGGCGACGGCGACGGCCGCGACGGCACACGTGACCACCGCCAGCACGAGGCCGAGGGCGGAGGCCCGGGCGGAGGCTGCCTCGGGCCGCACCGGCACCGGACCGAGAAGGGCCTCGACCCGCTGCGGCACCGGCCCGCTGCTCACCGCGAGCAGCGGGCCGCGCCGGGACTTGGCCGCACTTCCGGCCAGGGCCGCGCGGGCGATCGCGGCGGCGGCCAGGCGGCGGTCGCCGACCTCGCGGGCCGCCGCCTCGTCCGCCCACCGCTCCAGGTGGAAGTCCAGCACCGGGCGCAGTGAGCGCAGGGCGGGGTGGACGGCGGCGGCCAGGTAGACGGTGACGGAGAGCAGGTGGTGGCGCTCGGCGAGGTGGGCCCGCTCGTGGGCGACGAGGACCTCGCGCTCCTCCTCGCCGAGCGCCCGGAGCATGGCACGGGTGACGACGATCGCCCCGGGGCGGCGGCGCCGGCCGGGCAGGGCGAAGGCGTCGGGGCCCTCCCCCGGCACCACGAGCAGCCCGCCGTCCGCTTCGGCGTCCGCGGCGTCGGCCCAGGCGCGGGCCAGCAGGGAGCGGTGCTCGAACCAGCGGCGGACGACCAGGACGAGCTGGGTGGCCATGACGGCTGCGGCGAGCACGGCGACCGGCAGGGCGGCGGGCCACTCGGTGGTGACCTGGGCGAGGGTGAGCCGTTCCAGACCGGCGAGGAAGGGGACGTGGGCGAGGCCGAACAGGGCCGCGCCGGTGCCGCCGGCGGCCAGCACGGCCGCCGAGACGATCGCCGCGCAGGCCTCCTTCGGGGGCAGGGCGGCGGCGAGGCGGCGCGCCGCGGCGACGACGATCCAGGGGAATGCCAGTGCCGCGACGACCAGGAGCAGGACCAGCGTCACGAGCCCTCCCGCACGGGGTTCTCGGCCTGCCGGAGCAGGCGGCGCAGCACGTCCTCGTCGTCGCCGGAGAGGGAGGAGACGAACCGCTGCAGGACGAGGTCGCGGTCGGCTCCGGCGTCGAGCTCGCGGCGCATCCGGCCGGCGACGAGGCCGGCGGCGTCATCGGCCGCCGCGTAGGCGTAGCCGCGGCCGGAGCGCACCCGGGTCAGGGTGCCCTTCTCGTGGAGGCGGATGAGGATGGTGCCCACGGTGGTGCGGGCCAGGTCGCGGTCGAGTGCGGCGTTGACCTGCTGGGGCGTCATCGGGGCGTCGGCGGCCCACAGGACGGCCATCACGTCGGCGACGAGCTCGCCGTGCGGGCGCCTGGCCTCCGGACTGTCGTGCTCCATGTCGCTCCCGTCCTGCTCCCCCGGCCGCCCGGGTGGTCCCGGGCCGGTCACTTAGGTGTGCCTTTCCAAACCTTACGGGCACCGGGGGTGGCCGCCCAACAGTCCCCGTCGGGCGGCTCGCCGACCGCGGGAGGGAGTTGGCCTGCGCACGAGGTTTGTGTCTACATTGATGTAGACAACCGTGGACGGCAGCGCCGCCCCCGAGGAGAGGCGCATGCCCATGCCCGACCCTGCCCACTTCCTGGCCGTGAACGTCCTGGACGCGAGCTCACTGCTGGCCGCGTTCGGCGCCCTGGGCATCGCCGTGGTGCTGTTCGCCGGCTCCTCCGTTCCCAACGTCGACCGCCACCTCCTGCCGATCGTCGCCGCCGTCGTCGTCGTCTCCCTGGCACCGCTGGCCCTGGAACTGCTGCGCTCGCGCAAGACCGCGCAGCCCGCGCAGGCCTCGAAGGCCGGTGCCCGGTGACCGGCACCCTGCTCGCGCTGGACGGCTCGCGGGTCGACGGGTCGCTGTACCTGGACGTCACCGCGCTCGCGCACCGCGCGCCGTACGCGGTCGGCGAGACGGTGGCCGCCTGGTCGGCGTACGGACTCGTGGTCTTCGCCGTGCTGATGCTCATCGGCTGGTGGCGGGCCCGCCGGGCCGCCGCGCCGGTGATGGCCGTCGCGCTCGCCGCGCCGGTGATCGTGGTGGCGGCCTTCGCGCTGGACACCGCGCTGAAGTCGGTGCTGCGCGAGCCCAGGCCCTGCCAGGTGCTCCCCGCCGGGGCGACCCTCGAAGCGTGCCCGGCGGCCGGGGACTGGTCCCTGCCCAGCAACCACACGGTGATCGCCTTCGCCGCCGCCGCGGTGCTGTGGCGCTGCGACCGCCGGCTCGGCGCCCTCGCGGGCCTGGCCGCCGTGGCGATGGGGGCCTCCCGGGTCTTCGTCGGCGTGCACTACCCGCACGACGTCCTGGCCGGAGCCCTGATCGGCACCGCCCTCGGCCTGCTGCTGGCTGGTGCCGCCCGCCTCGGCGCACCGCTCGTCACCACGCTGCGCTCCGGCCGACTGCGCACCCTGGTCAGCGCATGACCGCCCGGGCGGCGCGGCTGCGCCGGTGGGCTCCCGCGCTGCTCGCGCTGACGCTGTTCGCAGCCTTGACCACCGTGCTCGCCGCACGGGGGTTCGCCCCGCTGCCCGGGGAGGCCGAGCTGCACCGGTGGGCGGTCGGTCACCGTCCCGGGTGGTCGGTGCACCTGGCGGTGGCCGTCACCTTCCTCGGCACCGGCGTCCCGCCCTACCTGGCCGCCGCGGCGGCCGGCCTGCTCCTCTCCCGCAACCGGCCTGACACGGCCGACACCCGGGCCCGACTGGTCACAGCGCTCGCGCCGGTGCTCGTGCTGGTCGGCGGGCAGCTGGTCCGCCACGGCCTGATGTGGCTCTTCGCGCGGCCCCGGCCGCCGGTGGCGGACTGGGTCGCGGCCCACCCGAGCGGCTACGCTTACCCCTCCGGGCACGCCTTCACCTCCGCCGTCGCCGCCGGGCTGCTCGCCTGGGCCCTGCTGACCACCGTGCGCGCCGGGCGCGGTGTCCTCCTGGCCGCGGCCGTGATCGGCACCGCCGCTGGGGTGGGGCTCACCCGCATCCACCTCGGCGTCCACTGGCCCGCCGACGTCCTCGGCGGCTGGCTGCTCGCCGCGTTCTGGCTGGCGCTGCTCCTACCCTCCCTCCGCCCGGGCGCCTCCATCGCACCCCCGGCCCCGGCCCCGGCCGTAGCCCCGGAGGCCGCACCGCCGCCCGGCACTAGACTCCGACAGCGGTCTACGGTGATGTAGTCATACGGAGGAAGCGAGGAGCCCGGTGAACGACGCGACGCGACGCCCGGCCGGCGAGCTGGAAGCCGCCGTCCTGGCCGCCCTGTGGGCCGCCGAGCGCCCGCTCACCCCGACCGAGCTCCAACACGCCCTCCCCGCCGGACTCGCCCGCACCACCGTCGCCACGATCCTCGCCCGCCTGCACGACAAGGGCACCGTCCACCGCACCCGCCAGGGCCGCGCGTTCACCTACCGCCCCGCCGTCGAGGACCCGGCCGCCCTCTCCGCCCGGCGCATGCACTCCGAACTCGACAAGGGGACGGACCGCACCGGCACCCTGGCCCGCTTCATCTCCCAGCTCAGCCCCGACGACGAGGACCTCGTCCGCGCCCTCCTCACCGCCTCCTCCGACCCGCAGGAACCGCGATGACCTGGGCGGTCTGGGCTCCGCTGCTCGCCCCGTGGCTCATCACCCCGCTCGCGCGGCGCCTGGCCGCGCTCCTCGCACCGCGCACCGCCGCACTCCTGCTGACCGTCACGGGCGCACTCGCCGCCGCCCTGTCCACCGCCGCGCTCGGCCTGCTCGCCCTCAGCGCGCTGCTGCACCTCCCCCTCCTCGCCGCCCTCGGCCACCTCTCCCCGCCCCTGCTCCCGGACGGGCCCGTCACCCTCGCCCTCGGCTGGGCCGCCCTTCCCGCCTGCGCCGCGGCCGGGGCCGCCACCGTGCGAGCCGTCCGCCGTCGCGCGCCCGGCCCGATCCACGCCGAACTCCGCGCGGCCCGCCGGGCCGGCGACCTGGTCGTGCTGCCCTCCGACGAGGCGGACGCCTTCGCCCTCCCCGGCCGCCCCGGCCTCGTGGTCGTCACCTCCGGCATGCTCCGTGCCCTCACCACCGACGAGCAGGCCGTCCTGCTCGCCCACGAACGCGCCCACCTCACCGGTCGGCACCACCTGCTGACCCTGGTCATCGACCTCGCCGCCTGCCTCCACCCGGCCGTACGAGGGCTGCGCGCACCGCTGGCCCTCCACGCCGAACGCTGGGCCGACGAGGTCGCCGCCGCCACCATGGGAGACCGCCGCCTCACCGCCCGGGCCATCGGGACGGCCGCCCTCGCCACCGTCCCGTCCGCCGTCCGCCCCGCCACCGCCTTCGCCGCCACCGCCGGGCCCGTCCCCCTCCGCATGCAGGCCCTCCTCCAGCCCCCCGCCCCGCCCCCGGGCCTGGCCCGCCGCGCCGGGGCCGCACTGCTGCTCTGCCTGCTGGCCACCACCACGGCCACCGCCGAGGCCACCCACGACCTCCACGAGAACATCGAGACCGCCCAGAGCACCTCGGCCCCCCCGGGGCGCGCCTGACCGATGACCGTCCGGGCTCGACCGGCTCGCCGGAGGGGTCAGGCGGGGTGCTCTTCGGTGCTGTGGGAGTCGGTGAGGGTGAGTGCGCCGAACGCGGTGACCAGGCCGACGACGACCGCCAGCACGGCGTAGGTGATCCGCTCGCCGTGGAAGAAGGAGCCGACGAGGGCGCTGTCCCAGGTCCCGGCGGGGAGCTGGGTGGTGACCAGGGCGGCGATCAGGGTGCCGACGACGGCGGTGCCGACGCTGCTGCCGACCTCCTGGGCGGTGTCGTTGAGGGCGGTGCCCATCGAGGTGCGGTTCTCGGGCATCTTGTCGACCAGGGCGATGGCGCAGATGGTCATGACGGTGCGCAGGCCGATGGTCATCACGACCATGCACACCGCGATGGCGGCGTAGCCGTGCGAGACGCCCCAGGCGAGGCCGGCCAGGGAGCCGGCCAGGCAGGCTGCGCCGACCAGGCAGGCGATGCGGTGGCCGTAGCGCTTGGCCAGCCATTCGGAGAGCGAGGTGGCGGCGAGCATGGTGACGATGATCGGCAGGTTGGCGAGGCCGGCTCTGACGGGGCTCCAGCCGTAGGCGTACTGGAAGTGCAGGATCAGGCCGAACATGACGGCGGCCATGGCGATGGCGGTGCCGATCTGGGCGATCGCGGCGCCGCGGACGGTCCCGTTGGTGAACAGCTTCAGGTCGAGCATGGGGGCGGCGGTACGGCGCTCGTGCCGGACGAACGCGAGGCCGGCGGCGAGGGCGCCGAGGATCGAGCCGATGGTGAGGGCGGAGGTCCAGCCGTGGTCGACGCCGCTGGTGAGCGAGTAGCAGGCGAGGCCGATGGTGGCGACGCTCAGCACGGCACCGGGCAGGTCGAGGCGGTCGCGGGTGAGGTCCTCGGGCCGGTCGGCGGGGACGCCCAGGCGCACGCCGATGGCGGCGATCAGGGCGATCGGGGCGTTGACGAGCAACAGCCACTGCCACTTGACGTGGGCCAGGGCGGTGCCGCCGAGCAGCGGGCCGAGGACGAAGCCGGACATGCCGACGACGATCATCACGGTCATCGCACGCATCCGCAGTGCCGCGTCGTCGAAGAGCCGGAAGACCAGGGAGTTGGTGATCGGGGCCATGGCGGCGGCGGCGACGCCGAGGCCGGCCCGCAGGGCGATCAGCTGCCCGGCGCCGGTGACGAGGGCTACGCACAGGCTGAGCAGGCCGAACACGGCGAGGCCGACCAGCAGGACGCGGCGGCGGCCGAGCCGGTCGGCCATCGATCCGGCGGTCAGCAGCAGGCCGCCGAAGGTCAGCGAGTACGCGCCGGTGACCCACTGCAGCGCGGTGGTGCCGCTGCCCAGGTCGCGGCCGATGGTGGGCAGCGCGATGGACAACAGCGTGTTGTCGACCATCTCGACGAAGAAGGCCAGGCAGAGCGCGGCCATCGGGATCCACGCCGCACGCAGCGACGGATAGGTGCGCGGCGCCGCTGCTGGGGCGGCGATGGTTTCGGTGCCGGTCATGGCGGCCTCCTCTCGGGACGGGTGTCGGGGTGGATGTCGGGGTGGGCGTCGCGGTGCGGCACTGCCGCGGTGGCGTTGCCGCCCGTCTCCTCAGAGCGTGCGGGACCGCGCCGACAGGCCGCTGTCATCCCACTGACAGCAGCCTGTCGGCAGCGGGAGCGGGCGGTCACCAGGGCTTCTCCGGGGTGTCCGACATCCGTCCGCCCACGGCGACCAGGCAACCGACCGCACGGCCCGGTACGACGTCCGGGACACCGGGCAGGTGATCGCGGTGGCGTTCCCGAGAGCGCCCGCGACCGGCACGGTCCGGCCACGCACGGGTGAACCGCCGCTCACGGGAACGGAGTTGACCATGTGACATGGTAGTGTCGGCGTCCCGTCGGCCGTGGTCCCGTTCCTGGAGTGACGATGCCCCTGCTTCCCGCGTGGCTGCGGAACCTGCTGCTCCCCGCGTACGAGCAGCGCGTCGTCCGCGGCCTCGAAGGACTCCCCCGCCCCAAGAACGTCGGCATCATGCTCGACGGGAACCGGCGCTGGGCCCGGGCGGCCGGTCACCACGACGTGGTCGAGGGCTACCGGGTCGGCGGCGCCAAGGTCGAGGAGTTCCTGACCTGGTGCGCGGACGCCGGCGTGGAGCACGTCACCCTCTTCATGCTCTCCGACGACAACCTGAACCGCCCCGCCGAGCAGCTCGTCCCCCTCCTCGGCATCATCCAGGACACCGTCTCCGGTCTCGCCCGCCCGGGCCGCCCCTGGCGGGTCCACCTGATCGGCGCCCTCGACCTCCTGCCGGGCGACATCGCGGTCGCCATGAAGGAGTCCGCCGCGACCACCACCGACCGCGACGGCCTGCGGGTCGACGTCGCCGTCGGCTACGGCGGCCAGCGCGAGATCGTCGACGCCGTCCGCTCCGCGCTCCGCCGGCACATCGAGCTCGGCAAGGACCCCGCCGACCTCGCCGACACCCTCGACATCGAGCACATCAACGCCAACCTCTACTCCGACACCGCCCACCACATCGACCTGATCATCCGGACCTCCGGCGAACAGCGGCTCTCCGGCTTCCTCCTCTGGCAGTCCGCCTACGCCGAGATGTACTGGGTCGACGTCTACTGGCCCGCCTTCCGCCGCGTCGACCTCCTGCGCGCCCTGCGCTCCTTCGCCATGCGCGAGCGCCGCTACGGACGCTAGTGCCGTGACCTGTGGCCTCACGGCCCGGACGACGAGCGCGTCGAGGAGCATCGCGGTGATCGAGGCGATCGAGGCGCCTACCCGCCGTCCGGCCCGGCCCGACGGGTGGCCGTGACGCCCAGGCCGAGGTCCACCACCGGGGAGGCGTTCAGCGGCCGTCCGTCGAAGCGGGCGCCGAACGGCGTCCCTCCGGCGTGAGAGCCGCACGCCCCGGAGGCACCAGTACCAAGGCCGTCCCCACCGCGAACGCCGCCACCGCCCACACCGCCGGGGCACCGTCCCGGGCCAGCCCCGCGCCCGCCCACACCGTCAGCGCCCCCACCGCCCCGGCCAGCCCGGCCACACCGGCCAACAGCGGAACCGGCCGCCGCACCGGCGCGTTCGGAAGGACCGCCCCGCCCAGTCTCAGCAGCCCGCGCTCCAGCGGCCGCAGCGCCGCCAACAGCCCGAGCAGGATCACCGCGAGCACCGCGATCCACACCGGCCGCCACGCCCACCAAACGCCAGAGCCGACCGCGGGCTCGGGCGCCACGTCCGGCAGGTAGAACGCGGCCGCCGCCACCAGGACCGGCACCATGTGCCACAGGTACAAGGTCATCGACACGCGCCCGAGCGGCCGGACCAGCCGCCACAGCCAGTCCGCCCGGAGCGCACGCTCCATCGCCGGCGCCGCCAGCAGGCACAGCGCGCACTGGGCGAGCACCCACGCGAGCATCGCGAGCGACGGCGGGTCGGTGTTGCTGACCTCCTCCGTGCTCACCAGGATCAGACTGACCGGGAACGGCCCGTACGCCACCAGCGCCGCGAACGCCCCCGCCCCGCCCGCGCCCACCGCCACCAGCAGCGGCCGACGCGCCGTCAGCCGGCCGTCCTGCCAACCGAATCCGAGCTGGTACGCCACCGTCCACACCAGGACGTAGTCGGCCGCCCCGACCCAAGGGCTCCCACCCACCAGGTGGACCAGGCCCGCCACCGCGGCGAGCGTCGCGAGCGCGGCCACGGACCCGACACCCCAGCGCCGGTACGCGGCGTACAGCCACGGCGTCAGCGCACTGATCACCAGGTACACCGGCAGGAACCAGAACTGCATCGCCAACGCCCAACCGACCATCGCCAGCAACCCGCGATCGGCCCCGGCCGCCCGCCCCGCCGCCAGACCCGCCACCGCGACCGCCACGTACGCCGCCGTCGGCAGCAGCAGGCGCACGGCCCGCCCGCGCACCCACCCGGCCGCCCCGCCGCCACCGTCCCGGTGCCGGCGCCAGGATCCGGCCGCGGCGTGCCCGCCCGCCAGGAAGAACACCGGCATGATCTGGAAGACCAGTGTCAGCCACTGCGTCCACTCGACCGTGGCCAGCAACTCCGGCGCACCGATGGTGCCGTCCGGGTGCCGCACCAGTGCGGTGATCACCCAGTGCCCGAGCACCACCAACACGATCGCCACGCCCCGCAGGAAGTCCACGTACCTGACCCGGCCCACGCCACCCACTGTCCCCGCCCCCGCCCCCGCCCCGAACCGACCGGACCACTGTGGTCGTACCGCAACGGCCCGGTCCAGCGCCGCACGGTTGCGATTCGATCTCCCCTCCGACGGGCCTCCACCCCGGTGCGAACGCCGCCCTGACGACCACTCAGGTGCGCTCGCTGCCGTCGTCGTCGTAGTCGGTGGTGCCCCCGTCCAGTGGGGCCGCTCCTACCAGGGCGCCAGGTGGACCAGCGGGTGGGCCCAGACTCGGGGACGCCCCGCCCCGAGGGGGAGAGCGGGGCGTCCTGGGCGGAGCGCTGAGCGGGCGTCGGGCGAAGGCGGAACCGTCAGGGTCACAAGGCACGCAGCCGAGCCGCCGCGACGCTCATCACCGGCTCGCCGAAGCCACCGGACAGCACCGCGATGCGGGGCACGTCCGCCTGGGCAGCGGCCTTGGCCATCGCCGGGTAGTGGCCGAACCGGGCGAAGGCCTCCGTCCAGGCGACCGACCGGTATCGCCACCGCGGACTCCACGGTGAGACCGGCCACGTCCCACCCGCCGAATACGAGACCACCTACTGCCGCACAACCCCAGCTCACCACCACAACCTGAGTCCCCTACCGAACCCGGAACGGTTCAAGCACAGTCCTGGGCATCCGTCTTGCGCGGCACCGGGCCCGGGCCTCCAGAGGGGACCTACGGCCTGGGGTATCGCGGTCGATGCCAGCCCGCGCCGTCGGCCGGCGTCACCCACGGGGACGAGCGGGCACGCCGATCCTGGGCTTGCTGCCGGAACCGGGCGGGTCAACCTTCCAGGAGGTGTGGGAGTTGCGGTACGGTCCGCGACATGCTCGCTGGCCTCCGTACGCCCGCACCTCAGGGGTGGAGCCGATGGCTCGTTCCGCCCGCCGCCCTGTCCATCCACCTCGCCATCGGCCAGGCCTACGCCTGGAGTGTCTTCAAGCCGCCCCTGGAGACCTCCCTCGGACTCTCCGGCACCGCGTCCGCCCTGCCGTTCCAACTGGCGATCGTCATGCTCGGACTGTCCGCCGCCTTCGGCGGCACCTTCGTCGAGCGCAACGGTCCGCGCTGGGCGATGACCGTATCGGCGCTCTGCTTCGCGTCCGGGTTCCTCGTGGCCTCGCTCGGCGCCGCCACCCGCCAGTACTGGCTCGTGGTGCTCGGCTACGGACTCATCGGCGGGATCGGGCTCGGCATCGGCTACATCTCGCCGGTCTCCACCCTCCTCAAGTGGTTCCCCGATCGCCCGGGCATGGCCACCGGCATCGCCATCATGGGCTTCGGCGGCGGCGCGCTGATCGCCGCTCCCTGGTCGGCCCAGCTGCTGGCCTCGTTCGGCAAGGACCCCGCGGGGATCTCGAAGACCTTCCTGGTCATGGGAGTCTGCTACGCCGTCTTCATGACCCTCGGAGTGCTCCTCGTACGGCTGCCCCCGCCGGGCTGGGCACCGCCCGGCCCGCCACCGGCCGCGACCGGGCGCCCTCGGACGGCCGACGCGCAGGTCTCCGCCCGCAACGCGCTGCGCACCCCGCAGTTCTGGTGCCTGTGGGTGGTCCTGTGCATGAATGTCACCGCGGGCATCGGCATCCTGGAGAAGGCCGCCCCGATGATCGCCGACTTCTTCTCGGGCACCTCGGTACCGGTCGCGGCGAGCGCGGCCGCGGGCTTCGTCGGACTGCTCTCGCTCGCCAACATGCTGGGCCGGATCCTGTGGTCCTCCGTCTCCGACTTCGCCGGCCGCAAGAACGTCTACCGCCTCTACCTGGGCGCGGGCGCGCTGATGTACCTCCTCATCGCGCTCACCGGAAGCTCCTCCAAGCCGCTCTTCATCGTGTGCGCCGCCGTCGTCCTCTCCTTCTACGGAGGCGGCTTCGCCACGATCCCCGCCTACCTGAAGGACCTCTTCGGCACCTACCAGGTCGGCGCGATCCACGGCCGGCTGCTCACCGCCTGGTCCCTCGCCGGAGTCCTCGGACCGCTGATCGTCAACGCCGTCGCGGACGCCCAGAAGGCCGCCGGGCGCACCGGCACCGCCCTCTACAGCACGTCCTTCTTCATCATGATCGGCCTCCTGGCCATCGGCTTCGTGGCCAACGAACTGGTACGGCCCGTGCACCCCCGCCACCACGAACCGCCGACAGCCGACCTCCCGGCCGCCCTCGTCCCGCAGAAGGGAACGGCCCCGTGACCGGCCGCCACCGCGCCCTGTTCGCCGTCGCCTGGCTCTGGGTCGGCTCGCCCTTCGCCTACGGGGTCTACGAACTCACCCTGAAGCTAAGGCAGTTGTTCACCGGCTGAGCAGGGCCCGCACGTTCCCACCGCCGCCCCGCCCGGCGATCGGTCCGGGCCCTCGAGCGGGCCGGCCGAAGGCCGCGCCGCACGACGGCCGCTTCCGCCGTCCCCGCCCGCATCGATGCCGTCCCGATGCTGCGGCGTCGACGGTCACGGTACTGCTGGCGCTCGACGACAGCGCGGTGACGGTCCAGGGCAAGGACAGCGGCCACTGGCGGCGTCGACACGGGTTCCGCGGAACCGGGAGCGCCGGTCCGAAGCGGGCGGCCGGGGGCAGGGGGCCGGAACTGGTCGAGGCGTACGCGTCCGGGCTGACCGTCCTGCGGACCCGGCCGGGCACCCTGGCAGCAGCGGTCTTCACTCACCGGCCCGGAGCCCAACGCCGGACCGCGCCCGCCACGCAACCCTCTTCCCCGCTCACCCCAGGAGAACTGAACGTGGCCGCTCCGGTGGCCGCGGGCATGGCCGACACGTAGATCGCAGCCACGCTGTCCCCCTCCCAGCACACCGTCGAAGCCCGACCCTGTGCACGATGCCGCGCCGAGGGACCCTGGCCCGTCCGGCCGGGGTCCCTCCGTGCCCTCCCCGAACCGGGCGCGGATCCGGGCGTCGCCGCCCGTCCCGAGAACGGGTCGGACCGGAACGGCTCGGGGACCGCGATCGCATCGGCCACGCCAGGGGGCTCGACACCGGCGTGATCCGGCCTCTCGGGCGGCCTGCGGTCAGGACGCGCGGACCGTGACCCCCTCCCGGGGAGTCCGCCTCGGCGTCACCCCGGCCGAGTTCACCCGTCGAACGCACGCCCGGAATGATCGGTACACCTGCGGTCCCTGGCGTTTCCGGTCGGCCGTCACTCCAGCGTCGTCTTCACGTCGACGTCCCAACGGCCCAGGTTGGTGATGATTTCGATCGTGGCGACGATCTCGTCGCCCTTCGCGACCGTGATGCCGTCGGTGGCCGCGACGGACACCTGCATCGTTTTCTGGTGCTGCACGCCGTCACACGCCAACCCGATTTGACCGTCGCGGTTGTTGAGGAGGAGAACACCCGTCCGCTCGGTCGTCAGGTCACCGATCGAGACCGTGACGGATTCGACCTCCACGCCCTGCGGGCAGGTGTAGTCGTAGGTCACGTCGACCGCGCTGCCCCCCTGGCTGACCTTGGCGGAGACGATTTTGAGGACTTCCCCATCGGCGTGCGCCGGTGCAGTGAACAGCATGGCCGGGGCCAGCATCGCGGCGGCGAGCACAGCCGACTTGACCACTGATGAAAGAGAGCGCACGGAATTTCCTCTCAAAGGATTCGAAATTTTCTCTCCTGTCCGGATGACTATCCCCACAGCACAACTGATGTGCGAGCCTGCGAGCTCATGTTGAAGGCAGCGCCATCCATTCAGCGCATCTCCCCGGAGCGTTCCGTACGGCCGCCTCCGCACACGTCGACGACGCCGCGGTCTCGTACCCATCGGCCAGGAGTGACGGAACGTACCGATCGGACCCGGCCTCGCCGGAAGGCCCGCAGAGGAACGGAAGGCCTCACCGAGGGCGCGGGATCACCTCACCCGCGCGACCAGCAGCGCCACGTCGTCGTCGACCAGTTCGGTGGCCAGTCGTGACAGGACCTTGTCGAGGAGGCGTTCCAGCGGGGCGGCGGCGTCGAGGGAGAGGTCGGCGAGGGCCCGGAGGCGCGTCTCGATGTCCTCGGCGCGGCGCTCCACCAGGCCGTCGGTGTAGAGGAGGAGGGCCGAGCCCTCGGGGAGTGCCAGCGTCCGGGCGTCGTACGAGCCGGACCCCGCACCCAGGGGCGCGCCCACCGGCAGGTCCAGCAGCAGGTTGCCCTCCTGACGGGAGATCAGAAGCGGCGGCAGGTGCCCGGCGGATCCGCACACGGCCGTCCGCGTCCTCGGGTCGACCACCGCGACCAGGCAGGTGGCCATCCGCTCCAGGTCGAGGGCCTGGGCGATCCGGTCGGCCTGCCCCAGGACCTCCTCGGGCGGCAGCCCCTGGAACACCAGGGTCCGTACGGTCGAGCGGTACTCGGCCATGGACGCCGCCGCCTCCAACCCGTGACCCATCACGTCGCCGACGACCAGGGCGGTGGTGCCGTCGGGCAGCGCGATGCTGTCGAACCAGTCGCCTCCGACCTCCGCCCCGGCACCGGACGGGAGGTAGCGGCCGACGCACTCCACGTCCGGGTGCGGGACCGTGCGCGTGGACAGCAGGGCACGCTGGAGCAGCATCGCCGCGTCGCGCTGCTCGGCGTAGCGCCGGGCGTTGTCGATGCTGCCCGCCGCCCGGGCCACCAGCTCGGCGGCCAGTTCGACGTCCTGCGCCGAGAAGCCGGCGGTGGCGTCCGTCCGGACCAGCAGCACCGCTCCGATCACCTCGACGCCCGCCGTGAGGGGGAGGTAGCAGACGGACTGCAGGGCGAGCTCTCGGAACCCGTCCACCAGCCCGGCCCGCCGGGCCAGGCTCCGCAGTTCGACGTCGTCGGGGAAGTTCGAGACCACCGGTCGCTGCTCGTCCAGGCAGCGCCACACACCGGACGACGGCTGCGCCGTGATCACAGCCCCTTGGGCGCCGAACAGCGCCCCGGCCTCCCGCAATGCGGGGACCGCGCTCAGGGCGAGCCTGCGCAGCCGCACCGGGCCGTCCGGGCCGGGCAGCCGTTCCAGGTCCAGGACGTCGACGGTGACCAGGTCGGCGAGCCTGGGGACCAGCAGGTTGGCCAGTTCCTCGCAGGTCTTCTGCGCGTCCAGGGTGGTGCCGATCCGGGTGGCGGCCTGGTCCAGCAGGGCCAGCCGGGTGCGGGCCCGGTGCAGCGCCTGCATGATCCGCCGGTCCTGGGTGATCTCCAGGACCATCGCGACCACGCCGGCCGGTCCGGAGCTCGACCCGACGCGGTGGTAGGCGTTGTGCCACCACCGCAGCCGTCCGGACCCGTCCGACGCCGCCGTGCCCTCGACGGTGATCGCACGGGGCCGCCCGTCGGCGAGCACCGCGCGCAGCGCCGCCTCCGCCTCGTCGACGTTGATCGTCGGAATGACCTCGGCGATCCGCCTCCCCAGGTGGCCTTCGGCGGGTACGCCGTTGAACGCGGCGAGCGCCTCGTTGACGTAGCGGTAGCGCAGTGATCCGTCGAGGACCGCGATGCCGACGCTCGCGCGGTCCAGCACCTGCCGGGCCAGCCGGTAGTCCCCGGCCAACGGACGCGGGTCGTCCAGGAACAGACCCTCCGCCGCGGCCTTCTCGAGGAGCTCACGCGCCGCGTCCGCCTGGGCCTCGGTGAGCATGACCAGGGGATTCGTCCCGTGGGACCCGGCGTCGACCATGCACCGATCCTCACACCGGCCGGGGCGGCGGCGCGACCGGTGACGTCCTCGGTCCGTCACCTGAATGCGCAGAGCGTGGCTCCGCGGCCTTCCCCGTCACTCTCAGTACCGTCCAGCACCGTACATAGCGACTGGTTGCGTACTGTCACGGCGGCCGGTTGAGGGCGGGCGGGCCGGGGACGACTCCGCGCCGGGCGGCGCCGGACTCGACCGCGGCGCCATCACCGTCGGCCCCGCCGCCACCGACGCCACGATCACCGTCACCGGCGGCAAGGGCGGCGGCGCCTTCCTGCCGGCACCCTCCGGCTGCACCAACGGCACCATCAGCATCCCGCGCGGCACCGTCAGTCTGAAGGGCGGTGACGGCGTGGACGGCGCGGTCGGCAGCACCGGCTGCGCCCTCACCGCCACCGCCGGGTCCGTCAAGGCCACCGGGGGCAAGGGCGGCGCGATCACCACGGGCACCACGACGTACGCCCCGACAGGGGGCGAGGGCGTCAGCGGCGGGACGGTCACGGCCGACCTCCTGACCGCCACCGGCGGGGACGGCGGCTCGTCGAGCCTCGGCGAGGGCGGGTCCGGTGGAGGCGCCGTCAACGACGCGACGGTCACCGCGAGTGCCGTCGTCCTGCGCGGCGGCAACGGCGGCAACGGCGGTGCGGACGGCCGGGGCGGCTCGGGCGGGTACGGCAACGGGGCCAAGAAGATCACCCTGACCGCCCCCAAGGGGACCGTCGCCAACCCCAACAGCTTCACCGCCAACGGCGGCAACGGCGGGACCGACGGCTCGGCCAACGGCACCGGCGGCACCGGCGGCAACGGCGGCGTGGCCAACGCGGGGACGCTCGTCACCGCGGCCCCGGGCGGGTCCGTCCCCGCCGCGACGGTCAACTCCCAGGGCGGCAAGGGCGGCGCGGGCGGCGGCAACACCTGCGCCATCACGTACAACAACGCGCCCGACAGCACCTACAACTGCACCGGCGCGCCCGTCGTCCTGCTCCCCCGGGCTGCGCCAAGGACACCGCCGGCACGACCACCACCTACACCTGCACCCAGGGCCTGCAGCAGGACTGGACGCTCGGCGGCGGCGACACCGTGGTCAACATCTCCAACAGCGGAAGCGGTACGCCCCCCGCCGGCATCGCCGAGGGCGTCACCCTGCGGTACTCGGGCTCCGGCAGCGCCAAGGTCAACGTGCGCGGCGGCAGCAGCGGCCGCTTCACCGAAGCCGGCGCCCCCGGCCTGCTGGGCAGCATCGTCGTCGACGACTCCGCCACCGACGTGGCGGTCGCCGTCACCGGAGGGGACGGCTCCCTCAACCCGCGCCAAGGCACAGCGGGCCCGGGCGGTGACGGCGGTAGGAACTGCACCATCACCGTCCCCAGGGGCAGCGTCACCGTGGCCGGCGGCAGCATCGTCGGCACCACCTCCTTCGGCGGTCACGGCGGCGACGGTGCCGTCGACTGCACGATCACCAATGCCGCAGGCAGTGTGAAGCTCGCCGGTGGCGCCGGGACCAGCAGCACGTATCCGGGCGGAATCGGGGGAAACGGCGGCAACGGCGTGGTCGGCGGCTCCGTGAAGGCGGCCGTCGTCGAAGCGGTCGGCGCCCCGGGCGGGGACAGCGCCTACGCGGGCGGCCGGTCACCGGGTGGCCGCGGCGGCCACGGAATCGCCGGCACCACCGTGACCGCCGACTCCGTCACCACCACCGGCGGCTCCGGCGGGACCGGCGGCGTCGGCTCCACCTACGTCGGCAAGCCCGCCGGCCGGGGCGGCCGCGGCGGGGACGGCGCCTCGGGCGGTACCGTCACCACCACCCGCTACACCGCCACCGCGGGTCCCGGTGGCAAGGGCGGGAGCGGCGCCTCCGACGCCCCCGACCCCGACGGCGTGGCCACCGACTGGACCGTGGGCCTCAACGGCGGCCAGGGCGGTGACGGCGGCAACGGGAACAGCGCCACCGTCACCGGGGCGGCCGGAAAGCCGGCCGTGATCACCGCCACCGGCGCCGCGGCCGGCCCTGGTGGCCAGGCCGGCACCGCGGCCGGCACCACCGGCACCGCGGGGGCGGCCGGCAAGACCGGTGCGGGCAACACCGCCTCCATCACCTTGGCGGGCACCGGCAACACCGTGACCCTCGACACCAACACCGGCAAGATCGACGCCGGCAGCGGCGGTACCAACACCATCGGCATCACCACCAACGACGGCTCCGTCGACGCCAGCTCCGCGCTCGGCAACACCTGCCGGATCACCACCGACAACAATCCGGACGCGACGCTCCACTGCAACCGCGCACCGGCCCCGGCGCCCGTGCCACCGGCACCCCTCCCGGGCCCGTCCCCGACGTCCTCCGCGACCTCGACCGTCAGCCCCGCGCCGACGCCGAGCAGGTCCGCCACGGCAGCCGCCTCCTGCTCACCGGGCAGCCGCGACTCCCACTGCCGCGGCGGCAAGCACCAACTCCCCCAGACCGGAGCCGGGTTCGGCACGTTGATCGCCTCGGTCGCCGCGCTCGCCCTGGTCGGCCTCGGGGCACTCGCCCTGCTGACACGGCAGCACCACCGCCGCCAGCACCGGATGTAGCGGCACAATCCCCGAACGGAACGCCCGGCCCGATCCTTCCGGCCGGGCGTTCCGCCGCTGTGCACCGGAGGGCGGGAGGTGGTCGGCGGATGGTCGCATCAACGGCTGATCCGAGCATCGCGCGCGAGCTGGACCGAACTCGCTAACGCACCGTCAGTTTTCGTGCGTGTCAGGCGAATGCGATTCGCATCGGTGTTGCACTGTCGCTGACGTGTTCACCGCGTGATGAGGAGAAGAGGAAATGGTCGTCAGCAGGAGGTCCGTTCTCGTGACCGCCGGGTTGGTCGTGGTGGCGTCGGTGGCGATGTCGCCCCTGGCGGAGTCGTCCACTCCGGGCAATGGTCGGGTGACGTCGAGGATCGGCCAGATGGTCCGGGTGGAGCCGACCACGACGTCGAAGATCATCGGAGAGTACGCCACCGGCGCCAAGGTGCAGATCGCCTGCAAGGTGCGCGGTCAGAACGTGGACGGCAACGACCTCTGGTACCGGCTCGCCAACCGCAGCGGTTGGATGAGTGCGCGCTTCGTGAAGAACTCGGCTCCGGTGGCTTTCTGCGACGCAACTCCCAAGGAGGAGAAGGTCGTTGAAGGCGTTGTGGGTCCGCAGGGCCCGCAGGGGCCGAAGGGCGACCCCGGCGCGGCCGGAACCCCGGGGGCCAAGGGCGACCCGGGAACGGCCGGGGCCCAGGGACCCAAGGGCGACCCCGGAGCGGCCGGCACAGCCGGAGCGCAAGGGCCGAAGGGTGACCCCGGAGCAGCCGGAGCCCAGGGCCCCAAGGGCGACCCCGGGCCCGCCAAGACCCTGGAAACGCAGGAGGTCGTCGGAGCGACCGTCAACGAGCCCTCCGCCAAGGACGGCAAGGTGACCGCGACCGCGGTCTGCCCGGCCGGGACCAAGGTCGTCGGTGGCGGCTTCGTGCACGGCGTCCGCGACGACACGTCGAAGATCCCCGACTTCTGGTTCTGGGAGAGCCGGGCCGACCTCGCCGCGAACTCGTGGAAGGTGTCCTACCAGCAGAACACCGCGACCGGCGCGACCTTCCCCATCACCCCGTACGCCTACTGCGCGTCCCTGGCCTGACGGAGACGGTGTCCATGTCTTCCTCCCACTCCCTGCCCCACCGACGGTCGGTGGCACTGGCGGCAGCCACCGTCCTCGTCGGCGGGCTGGTCTCGGCCCTGACGCAGGGCCCGGCCCGGGCGGCCGTCGAGAACGGCTGCACCACGTCGGGCACGGTCATCACCTGCCCGTACGGGATCCACGAGCTCGTCGAACTCGACGTCAGCCAGGCGACCGAGGTCGTCATCAACGGCACGGTCGAGGGCCGCGTCTTCAGCGAGACGAGCAGTACGCAGACCATCACCATCACCGCCACGTCCGGCCCCGGCACCAAGCTGCACCCCAACAGCGGTCCTTCGGTCTCCCTCAAGGGTTCCGAGATCACCCTCAAGGTGACCGGCGGTACGGGATACGCCGCGAACGAGGGCGTGCTGGTCATGGAGGGCGGAAAGGCCACGCTCACCGGCGGCCGGAGTGCCAAGGGCGGATCCGGCGCGAAGGCGGGCGACGGCAACAAGGGCTACATCTACGGCACCGGCACCGTCACACTGATCGGCGGGTCGGGCACCGACGGCGGCACGGGCGGCGACGGCACCGCTTTCGCCCAGAACGGCCACACCGGCGGTGTCGGCGGTCTCGGGGGTGCCGGCAACAGCGGCGAGGTGGAGGCCGCCTCGGTCACCTGCACCGGCGGTACCGGCGGCGAAGGCGGCTTCGGCGGCAACTACTACAAGCCTCCGAAGGGCTTCCCCTTCCCGTTCGGAAACGGCGGAACCGGTGGCGAAGGCGGCAGCGGCGGCGCCGGCAACAGCGGCAAGCTGGTCGCCGACACCGTCACCACGTCCGGCGGTACCGGCGGTGAGGGCGGGTTCGCCGGCTCCGGGAACTACGGCGGCCACGGCGGGAGCGGTGGTACCGGCGGCGCGGCCAACAGCGGCACCCTCACCGTCCGCAAGGGCGACACCGAGCTCAACGGCGGTGGCGGCGGCAAGGGCGGCGGCGGGGGCGGCGGCGGTACGCGTGGTGGCACCGGCGGCAGCGGCGGCGGCGGCGGTGCCGGCAACAGCGGGACCCTCACCGCCGCGGCCACCACCGACGAGCCCGCGACCGTGTTCGGCGGCCGGGGCGGCGACGGCGGGCTCGGCGGCGCAGGCGACTCCAACACGCCCACCCCCGGCGGCCCGGGCAACTACGGCGGCGCCGGCGGCATCGGGAACAGCGGCACCCTCACCGCCAAGGAGGTCGCCGTCGCGGGCGGCGACGGAGGCAACGGGAGCAGAGGGGGCAGCGGCGCCGGCAGCGGCGGGCAGGGCGCCGGTGGTTCCGGCGGCGACGGCGGTGCCGGGAACAGCAACAAGCTCAACGGTGCCGACGACACGGACAACAGGATCGGCGTGGCAGGCGGGAGGGGCGGCGACCCCAGCTTCAGCGGGAGCGGCCGCAGGGGAGCCGACGGCGCCGCCAACACCTACGCCGGACGGGTCACCTCCGGCAACAACCCGCCCGGCCTCAACACCATCCTGGCCACCGGCGACAACCGGGGTCTGCTGACGGTGGGCCGGGCCAGGGCCCCGATCAACAACACCATCACCGTCAAGGGCGACAACACCGGGGCCCGCGACCGAGGCATCGACGGCGGACCGACCTTCGCCGTCTGCGAGGTGACGGGCGATCAGGGCCGGAAGGTCAACTGCCTCGCCCCGCGATGACTCCACGGACGTGCGGTGCCCCGGTCCCTCAGGGGCACCGCACGCCGGGGCGCTCCGCCGCCCCTACCCCGGGACGGTGCCCGTGTCGATCTGGCCGAACCGGAACTCGGCCAGTTCGAACGCGGTCGGCTGGACCCGGACCACGCCGGTGTAGGGGCCGCTGAGCTCGACCACCAGGCTCACCCCGAAGGCGACGGACGCGCCGACGAAGCACATCAGCACCAGGTTGCGCGCGTTGGACGTCAGGCCGATCACCGGCGGGGTCGCCAGCACGAAGAACGCTCCGACGAACAGCCCGCCCAGCACCACCTCGGGCACCGCCGCCTTGGTGTCGGCCACCCGGGTGGTCCGCTTGGCGTAGACGTCCGTCAGGTTCCTCACCACGTCCGCCCGGGCGGCCACCTCGTCCGGTGACTCCGCCCGGGCGTGCTCGGCCGTGGTCCGGACGTCGTCGATCGCACGCCAGGCCTGGGCACTGCCGTGCCCGTGCTGCATCTCCCGCCACTCCTCCCCCTTCACCAGCCCCGTGTAGGTGCGGAGTTGGGTCCGGACGAGCACCCGGTCCGGGGCAGCCAGTCCCTTCGCGGTCCAGTACGTCTCGGTCAACGCCCGGGACTCGGCGAAGGTCTGCTCCCGCGCCACGTTCAGCTGCTGCCAGGCACCGGCGATGCTGAAGCCGGTGAACAGGGCGAAGAAGCCGAGCACGGCGGCACCCGAGAAGGCGAGCGCCTGCGGTGAGGTCTCCCCGGCCTTCGACCGCTGCGTCCTGCCGAGCAGCAGGCCCAGGAGCAGGGCCAGGGCGGCCCCCGCCACCGAGACCAGCGCGACGGTCCACATCAGACGGCTCCCCTCTCCGTGCTCAGCGCTTCTTCGGAATGGTGCCGAGCGCCGCGGCGATCGCACAGAGCACCGGAAGGAGGATGGCCAGCAGGAGCGCCATCACCTCGTCCAGCTCGCCGTCCCGCTCGTCCTCCGGCGTGCGTAGTCCGTGTCCCGGCAGGGCGGGACCGGGCCCGACCGGGCCGACGGCGACCGGGCCGACGGCGTCGGCGGGACCACCTGCGGCAGCCCCCGGTGAAGCTCCGGCCGTCTGGGAGCCGGGCGCCGCCGTGGCGGCAGCCGTACCGGCGTCGCCCCCAGGTGCCCCGAACCGGCCCACGGCGCCCGGCGACGCCGCAGCTCCGCCGAGGTACGGCGTCAGCACTCCGAACCGACCGAGGCCCGCCACGAGCGCGTCCGCGCTCGCACCGTCCTGCCGGGCCGCGCCGCTACCGGCCCCACCCACCGCCCCGGCCGCACCTGATCCGCCGGACCCGCTGCTCGGGCGGCCACCGCCGGTGGCCGCCGCTCCGCTTCCCGCGTGAGCGCCGCTCCCACCACCCGTAGCTCCAGCACCTCCGATGCCACCCGGCCCCCCGACCGCACCTGACCCGCCGGAGCCGCCGGACCCGCCCGAACCCCCGGAACCGCCGCCCGACCCGGCGGACCCACCGGACCCACCGGACCCACCCGAACCGCGTCCCCCTTCGTAGCCCGCCGCCGCATCGGCACCCACCGGCCGAGCCCCCAACCGGCGCCCGTCCTCGCCCACCGCGCCGTCGTCGACCACGCCCTCGGCCCTGACCGTCCCCGCCTGCGGTCCGGGCCTGGCCGTCCCCCGCACCGAGCACTCCACCGCACTTCCCGCCCCGAGCCGCTCGACCGCCGCTCCCCCGCCACCGCAGGAGACCGTGTCGGCACCCGGAAGGGTCGAGGCCACCCGGACTCCGTTCACCACTCCATCGCCCAACGCCCATACCCGGTAGCGGAGTTCAACCACGCCTGGCGCCGCAGCGACCGGCCGTGACCTCACCGCCACCCCCGTGCCCGACGGCGGCCCGAGCGGCTCCAGCGCCAACCCCGCCGTCATGCCCACGTACCCGGCACGGGCCGTCGCCACCGCCTTGGGCAGCCCCTGCGCCACCCCCTCCACCCGCACGAGGCTCTCCCGCCGACCCGCCTGAGCGGTGAACCGGACGGCACACTCGACCGTCGCGAGCCGAGGCACCACCAGCGCTCCGTCTCCGCCCCCGCAGTCCGCCCGCCCACCGGGCAGTTCGGGGTCGTCGACCCGGGCGACGAGCCGGTACTCCGCCTTGTTCACCACCCGGTAGACGCGCAGCAGTTGCCCGCCCGACCTGACCGGCACCGAGACGCCCTCGGTGGCGTTCGTACGGACGCTGAGCACCAGCGCGTCCCGGGCCTCGCCGCCGCGGAGTTCGGCCGGGAGGCTCCCCGGCACCGCTCCGACGGCTCCCGCACCACTGCTCAGGCAGCCGACGAGCAGCACCGCCGCCACGGTCGCGCCGCATCGGCGCCGGACTGCGGCCTGGCTGTCGCGGCGCACTTCGGCACCTTCTCGGCAAGCGATCACCCCGCCATGCTTGCCCGACCTCTCCCACGGCCCGGCGCCCCGACGCTCCGAGCAGCGCCAGATTGACTCGATCGGCTCAGACAACTGTTCGCCCACGTCTGAAATGGGCACCCCACAAGGCCTCCGAATCGTCCGTCCCGGGCAGCGCTCCGGCATTCGGATGACAGTGGGTCGCCCCGATGCCCGTCTCCCCATCGGCGCACCGAACGAGTGCCACCCTGACGTTCGTGATTTCACGACGAAAGCTTTTTGCCGTCTCCGGTGCCACCCTTGGCGCCGCCGCACTCCCGGCCGTCTCCGCCGCGACCGCAACTGCCGTCGCCCACAAGGCCGGTGACAGAAGTCCGCACACCACCGATCCGGCCCGTTGGGAGGCGGCCCTGGTCATGGCCCGGCGGATCCTGCTCACCGACGAGCACCACGACGACCTGACGCTGCGTTACTTGAAGCTGCTGACCGGACGGACGGCACTGACCCCCGGCCGAAAACGGGACGTGATCGTCGTGGGTGCCGGCGTGGCCGGGATGGTCGCCGCCCGGGTCCTGCTGGCCGCAGGCCACGAGGTCCGGCTGCTGGAGGCGAACCGGAACCGGGTCGGCGGCCGGGTCAAGACCTTCCGCGGCGAGGTCTGGCAGGACCCGAGGCTGCACGCCGAGGCCGGCGCCATGCGGATCCCGTCCAGCCACGTGCTCACCCTGGCACTGGCCGACCACCTCGGTGTCCGGCGCCGGCCGTTCCACCTGGTCGACGTCCCCCCGGCGCCGGACGCCGTCTCCGGGGACAGCCAGGTGGTCTACCGCTCCTGGACGGGTGAGGAGTTCGCCACCGGTGGGCGCCAGGCCTACCGGGCACCGAGGGGGTGCGGAGGCCGGCTGATCCACGTCAACGGGCAGACCGTCACCAAGGCCGCCTACGAGAACGACCCCGGGCCGGTGAACAAGAGCTTCGGCTGGGACAGCGGCAGCACCGCCGCTCAGGCCTTCGACGAGGCACTCGCCGCGGCCCGCTCCTACACCCAGACCCTTGGCAGCGACGGCAGTTGGACCGACAAGCCGATCGACCAGCGGGTCGAGGGCATGGCCCGGCTGCTCTACGAGCTGGACGACTACTCCCTGCTGCGCTATCTCTCCGAGAAGGCGGACTGGGGCGACGCCCAGCTCCAGGCGGTCGGCACCCTGGAGAACTTCACCAGCCGGCTCTCCTACGGCTTCCTCCACACGGCCTTCGACGTCGCCGACATCAACCCGGCCGTGACCTACTTCGAGTTCGAGGACGGGACCGACGCCCTGACCACGGCGCTCGCCGAGGGACTGGCCATCGAGCAGGACCGGGTCCTCACCGAACTGACCGTCAGGGACGGCCGGGTCACCGTCGTCACCATGCCGGAGACCGGTTCCGAGGACGAGGCGTGCGAGGGTTCGACCGGCGGTGAAGCGAGGACGTACGAGGCGGACGCCGTGGTGCTCGCCGTCCCGTTCGCCGCCCTGCGCCACGTGGACTTCGCGCCGATCCTCCCCTACGGCAAGCGCCGGGCGATCAACGAACTGAACCACGACACCGCCCACAAGGTCCTGGTGGAGTTCACCGAGCGCTGGTGGGAGTGGGACGAGCCCACCTGGCGCGACCGGCTGGGCCCGGACTACCGCCCCGCCCCGCACGGCGACGCCGAGCCGGCGGTGGGCGGGGGCTGCGTCTCGGACCAGGCCAGCCGGTTCGTCTACTTCCCCTCGCACCCGAGCGACCACGGCGCACCGGGCGGGGTCGTCCTCGCCGCGTACAACTGGGCCGAGGACGCGCTGCGCTTCGACGCACTCACCCCGGCCGACCGCCACACCGAGGCGCTCGACCACCTGGCCGACCTGTTCGGCGACCGCATCCGGCGCTACGCCACCGACCGCCACGTCTCGCAGTCCTGGCTCCGCAACCGCTGGGCGCTGGGCGAGGCGGCGATCGAGACCCCGGGGCAGCTGATCAGCCTCGGCCCGCACGTCGCCACCCCGGTGGACGGCCGGATCTACTTCGCGGGCGACCACTGCCAACCGCGCTACCACGCCTGGATCGCGGGCGCGATCGCCTCCGGCGTCGAGGCGGCCGTCCAGCTCAGCGCCGACGCCTGATCCGACGGACCGTCACGGATCCACTCCCTCGGTGGTGGTCGGCTCCGTGGGGAGCCGACCACCACGCGGATCAGGGGCTCGAACGGTCGGCAGGATCGTTTCCTTCGGCTGTTCGGGGGCCTCTGGGCGGCACCGCACCGCCGGCCCGGCCCGTCCCTCGTTGACCGGGCATGACTACCCTCCCCCCACCCGGCACGCTCACCCCGGACCGCACGCAGGGACGGATCGCCGCGTTCGACCTGGTCCTGGCCGTTCTCGCCCAGGACGGCCAGGCGGTCACCACCGTCATCCGCCACCTGCGCACCACCGCCGACCCGGGCCGGTACGCGTACTCCTGTGAGCAGCAGCTGAACGAACTCCTCGCCGACGCACTGACCCAGGTCGGCCTGCTCTCCGGCGGACCGGCCACCACCGCGCGTCCCCATCATCTCCTCGCCGAGCACCTCGCCCGACCCGGCGTCCTGCACCACCCGCCCGAGACCACGCAGGCCGTGGCCGCCCTCGCCGTCGGCGACCTCGGTCCCATGAGGCGCCTGCACGGCACGCCCGGGCTGCTCGCCCGGGCCGTGGCGATCGTCGGGCTCGGCCTGGCCGTACGGTCGCCGCACTGGTTCAGGGGTCTGCTGCGGGCCGACCGGGAGCAGCTGGTGCTCATTCCGAACGGGCGCAACTCCGAAGGGCCTTGATCCGCCCCGCCACACGGGACGGGCCGCGCCGGCGCCCGACCCTACGACCTCATAGGAACTCGGGTTGGCTGGGCACCGACGCCGGGACCGGGGTCCCCCACCGACCCCAACGGAGGCGGCTCCGGCGTCCGGCACTGCCGCGCCGGCGGCAGTGCCGTCCCGTCGAGACTCCGGAGGCCGAACCAGGCCACCACCAGCGGCAGCAGCGTGCAGCTGACGCCCAGCGCCAGACCGATCACCAAGCCGGTGCTCAGACGGCCGTCGACCGCGTCCCCGACCCGCTGGGACCACCAGCGCGGGACGGTCGCCGCCAGGAGGAAGTAGGCCGCGACCAGGACGGCCAGCGCCACGGTGCCCAGCAGCAGCCGCTTGCCCCAGTCGGGGCCCGTGTCCGGCTCCCCGGCCCGATCGGATCTCATGCGTCGATGCTGGCATCCGCGTGCGCCGCGACGCCTGCCGCACTACTCGGTTCGGGCGAGCGCGCCGTGCGGCGAGCGTTCCGGTGCGGGCGGGAGAAGGGGCGCTCTGCCTACGGTGGTCAGGCATTCGCACACCGTTCCGGTAGTGCCACGTCCCCTGGGGAGTTGGTCCGATGGTCCGTAGATTGGCGACGGCGGCAGCCGTCTGCTCCGTACTGGCGACCTTGGTCGCCGCGGCGCCCGCCATGGCGGCGCCCGACCGGCCGGGGGGTGGTGCGGCGGCTGCCAGGTTCCGTCCCGCCGCGCACCACCCGGCGCCCCCGGCCCAGCGGGCCGGGGCGAGTCAGCTCAGCGTTCGCGTCCCCGAACCCCTCCCGGCCAGGGCCGGTGAGAAGACCAGCGTCCGGCCCGTGGTGAAGAACACCGGCGAGGACCGGAGCGCGGCGTTCACCGTGGTGGTCGTCCTCCCCGAGGGCGTGCTCCCCGAGGAGACCCTCCCCGACGACACGTTCTTCCCCGACAACTGCGAGGTCGACGTCCTCACGGTGACCTGTCACTACCCCAAGGGCCTACTCCCGGGGAACACGGCGGTGGCCATCATTCCGGTCCGGATCGCCGCCAACGCCACTGGCGTCCTCAACGGCGGCATGGCCCTGGTCGGCGAGGACACCGTGCCGGACTCGGTCGACGTCGCGCCCTTCGACATCGCGGTGGCCGACACGGTGCTCACCGACGACTAGCCACGAGTCGGCCGACACGTCGGCGGGGCGGTGACCCGGCGCCTGACGCCACGTCACCGCCCCGCCGCCGTCCTGGGATCAGCGGTAGACCCGGACGTAGTCCGAGGCGAAGCTCACCGTGCCGCCCCTCGGGCCCGGGTGGAAGTCACCGGAGCAGAGCGAGAGGTTCAGGATCAGGTAGGCCGTCCAGTTGGCGCCGACCCCCGCCTTGTCCTCGAAGACCTTCACGTCGTTGACGTACCAGTCCACCGTGTTGGCGCGGTAGTGGGTGCCGATGGTGACCCACTCCCCGGGCTTCACCGCCGAGTCGTCGTTCCAGTACTTCTGGGGCAGGGGCTTGGTCGAGACGACGTGGTTGGTCAGCTCCAGCAGGTTCGGGTTGTCGGGGTGGTACTCGAAGGAGTCGATCTCGTTGCCGCCCTGGTGCCAGGTCCACAGGGCCGGCCAGGCGCCCATCTCCTTCGGCATCCGGATCCGGGTCTCGGCGTAGTCGCCGGTCTTCACCATGAACCGTTCGGCCGTGTTCTCGGTGGTGATCAGGCCGGTGTCCCAGGCCTTCTTGCCGCTGGGGAGGGTGAAGGTGCTGGCCTGGGCGCTGAAGACGGCCACGCCGTCGGCCACCGCGACCTTCTGCGGGTCGATCCGGTCGAGCTTGTCGTCGTCCGGGTTGTAGGTGCCGTACCGGTAGGCACTGCTGGTCGTCTTGTTCCACTTGGCCGCGGCGACGTCCGCGTCGAACTCCTCGCGCCAGATCAGCTTCTTGTCGGCCACCGGCGCCGCCGGGTCGGCGGTGGAGGAGCCGGTGACGGTGAAGGTCTGCTCGGGCAGGTTCCGCCAGGTGCCGTTCTGCTCCTGGTAGTACCCGAACAGCCGGTAGGTGCCGGCCGGGAACGACCGGGTGCCGGTCTTGATCGTCACGTCCTCGGTGCAGACCTGCTGGTTCGTCACCGCCCCGGGGAAGTCCAGGTTGTTGTCGGCCGCGTCCCGCACCCCGACGCCCATCACCGCCGCCGTGAAGCACTTCGACGCGTGCAGCGTCAGCTGCCCGGCCACCTGCGCGCCGGCCGCCGCGTCACCCGGGGCGGCCCGGTCCAGCGTCACCACCAACGGGGCCGCCGCCACCGTGAAGGTCTGCTCCGGCAGGTTCTTCCAGGCCCCGCTCTGCTCCTGGTAGTAGCCGAACATCCGGTACGTCCCCGCCGGGAAGGACCGCATGCCGGTCTTGACGGTCAGGCCCTGTGGGCAGATCTGCTGGTTGGTCAAGGCGCCCGGGAAGTCCAGGTTGTTGTTGGCCGCGTCCCGCACCCCGACGCCGACCACGGCCGCGGTGAAGCACTTCGACGCGTCCAGCGTCATCTGACCCGCCACCGGTGTGTTCGGCTCCGCGGTCGTCGGCCCCAGCCGGTCTCCCTTCACCACCAGCGGGGGCTCGGCCACCGTGAGCGTCTGCTCCGGCAGGTTCTTCCACCCGCCGCCGAGCTCCTGGTAGTAGCCGAACATCCGGTACGTCCCCGCCGGGAACGACCGCGTGCCCGTGGTGAGCGTCACCCCCTGCGAGCAGATCTGCTGGTTCGTCAGGCCACCGGGAAAGTCCAGGTTGTTGCCCGCGGCGTCGCGGATGCCCACGCCCAGCGAGGCCACCGTGACGCAGGCCGAGGACTTGACCGACAGCTGGGCCGCGACCGGGGTGTTCGGTGCGGCGGTGGTGGGCGTCAACGACACCTGCGTCACCTGCGGCGACGCGGCCGGCCGGGTGGCCGCCGTCGCCACCGGGGCGGCGAGCAGCAGACTGCCGGTGAGCGCGCCGATTCTGACGGCGCGTGGGAACGAACTGAGCACGGGGATCTCCGAACGGACACGGACGGGCGGACGACGAGCGCCCGGGCCGGACCGACCCGGACAAATCGAACGCTAAGTACGGTGCGTACCCACCACAACCGCACGACTCCATCCGGTGACGACCGTCCTGACGTGCCGTCATCCCTCCGCCACGGGCATCACCCCCGTGGCGGAGGGAGCTTGTCGAGGAAGACCTGGAAGGCGGTGGGGGCCACGCGTGTGACGCCGGCGAACGGGTAGTTCATCTCCTTGATGGTGATCAGGGAGACGGCGACCACCGAGGTCAGCGCCAGCGCCATGACGAGGTGGAGGGCACGGTTCGCCACGCCGAAGGCGACGCAGAACCCCACCGTCACCAGCGCACCGTCGATCAGGGTGATCCAGAGCAGCGGCGGCACCGAGTGCCGGATCTCGTTCAGCCGCTCGCGCCGCCCCGAGGCGAGGTCCTCCAGGTGGGAGAGGGCGTGCTCGTAGAGGGCCTGGCTCCGCGCGTCGGCGGACGGGTTCAGGGCGAAGGTGCCCTCCCGCATGCGGTAGAGGACCGCCGTGGTCCGCTCGTCGCTGCGGCGCTCCGCCATCAGCGGCCATTCGACCTCGACGACCCGGTGGGCGTACTCCAGGGTCAGCCGCTCCAGCGGTGCGCCCTGCTCCACGGGCACCTCCCGGGAGATCCAGTACAGGCCGGCCAGCGCGTCGGCCTCCCGGAAGGTGGCCTCGCGGGCCCGGGGGATGTTGTCCCAGACCGCCACCACGACGAAGGCCAGCAGCACCGCGTAGATCGCCGCCACCGCCGCGAACACGAAGCTGGTCACCTCGTTGTAGCGGGCACGGCGCTGGTGCGGAAGGTACCGGTTCACGACGATCACGAGGAGCGCTGCCAGTAGCAGCGCCATCAGGTACAGCCCCAGGTCCACCCGGCTCATGCCGCTGTGGGTACCACCTGGACGGGCTCCGGAGACCGGATGTCCCCCGAACGGCACAAGGTGCTCGCCGGCGCCCGCGGCACCCGGCGAGCACCACCGTTCAGGCCAGGACGAACGCCTGGTTCCGCGCCGGGAGGAGCGGTTCGAGGGAACCGGCCCAGACCTTGGCCATCTTCGCGTAGCCGGTGACGTTCGGGTGGACTCCGTCGCCGAGGTCCGCCGTGGTGAGCGCCGTCGCCATGTCGACGAAGGTGAGCGGGATGCCCTCGCCCGCCAGCTTCTTGGCCACGGCCTGGACGCCCACGTTGTAGGCGTCCACCGGGAGGCGGGGGTTGGCGATGGGGATGATCGAGGCCAGGTGGATCCTCGCCTTGGGTGCCTGCCGGTTCACTTCGCGGACCAGCTTCTCCAACCGCTCCGGAGCACCGGCCGCGAGCCCGAGGCGCATGTCGTTGGTGCCGATGTGCAGGAGGATCTGGTCCGGTGCCGCCTTGGCCACCAGGCTGCCGCGGGTCACGACGGTCTCGAGCTGCTGGATCGTGTACCCGGAGTAGCCCTCGTGCCGCAGCTCGGGGGCGAACGCCGAGGTCTGCGAACCGACGAAGCGGACGTCACGGCTCGGGGCCTGGATGAGCGGCAGCAGCGGCTTCCGGTACCCCGTCCAGTCCCCGCTGCCGCCCCAGCCCGCCGTGATCGAGTCCCCCAAGGGCAGGATCTTCACCAGGGTGGCCGCCCGCGCCGTCCGTTCCGGGCCGCCGTCGGCCGCCGGTGCGGCGTGCGCGACGCCACCCACCATCAGGACGGCGGCGGCACCGGCGAGCAGGCTGGTCGCCCGCCGTCGGGACGGGCCGCGACCGCCGTGGCGGTCAGAGGTGTTCTTCATGGATGCTCCGTTCTCTTGCGCGGTGGTGACCGTGCGGGCCGCACGGTCCGCATCGACCCGCACCGGCCGCTCAGCCGCTCCAGCGGCCGGAGAAGAAGGCCAGGGCGACCACGGTGGACAGCGGGGCGACGACGGTCAGGTAGCCGGTGGTGAACCGCGGCGAGGCGAGGCTGCGCTTGGCCAGCACGATCCAGAGCGGCCACCACAGGAGGGTGGCGCGCGGGACGGACATGTACCAGAAGGAGCTCGCCAGCGCGGCCAGGTTGAGCAGGACGTAGACCGCCTCGGCCCACCGGCGACGGGCCGTCAGCACGGCCAGCAGGAGCAGACCGGCCACCGCCGCGCACAGCTCCAGCTGGAACTCGGCGGCGAAGCTGATGGGCTGCGTGTGGCTGAACGCGCTGTTCCAGGTGTGCTGCCAGGTCTCCCAGGGAGCGTAGAACTCCCTTCCCCAGCCCTTCTGTTGGGCGTGGGTCCAGGCCGACCAGTCCCCGGTGCGGGTGTAGAGGTACCAGTGGAAGTGGGCCACCGGCAGGAACGGGAACAGGAACCACAGGCCCTCGCACCACTGGCGCCACGTCGCCCGTCGGGCCCGGCCCGCCACCACGAACTGCACCAGCAGCGCGGCGACCAGGAAGAGCCCGCTCACCCGGACGGCGGTCGCGAAGGCGGCCAGCAGCGACGCGGCCCCCCAGTCGCCCCGGCGGGCCGCGAGCCAGGCCGGCAGCGCGAAGGCGAGGAAGAGCGACTCCGAGTAGCCGAGCGCCAGGAAGACGGCGCACGGCGAGAGCAGCAGGAGCAGCGCCGCCCGTCGGCCGGCCGCCGCGTCCGCCAGTTCCTGCTCGGCGATGCGCGCCAGGGCCAGAACGGCGACGGCCCCCGCGACGAACGAGACCAGCAGCCCCGCCACGGTCCAGTCCGGCACCACGAAGTGGACCAGGCGCAGGCAGGCCGGGAAGCCGGGGAAGAAGGCCTCCCGGTGGTCCCAGCCGGCCTGCCACGGGCCGGACCGGCCGGGGAAGTAGCCGTCCTTGGCGATGGCGAGGAAGTGCGTCCAGTCCCACCGCTCGAACGGGGTGAGCACTCCGGCCGGGTGCCGCACTCCCCCGTCGGCCGAGAACACCCACCGCGCGCAGTGGGCGAGGGCCCAGAGGCCGATCCGGCTCGCCGCGTAGAGCCAGAGGACGTCACGGTCCCCGGGCCGCAGCCACCGGCTCCGGGTCGCCTCCGGCGACCTGGCGGGGGACGGGATCAGCGCGGTTCGTTCGAGCAGTCCGGTGAGCATCGAGGGCCTTCTGGAGCGGTCGGCAGTGCGCGGCGCCAGCGTACGAACGCCCTCCGCCGATCACGCCGCGCCCCGCGCACGCCCCGCCCACATTCACCTGGGCGCCGCAACCCCTGGGGCGGACGGCGTCACCCGAACGGCCCGGTCCGCACGCGACGACGGGCCGGTGCGTCGGTGACGCACCGGCCCGTGGGAACCCACCGAGGCTCAGACCCGGACGGTGGTCCGCGCCTCGACGGGCAGCCGCTCGGAGTGGGTCAGTTGGTGCACCCCGGCGGCGATGGCGCCGCCGACCAGCGGGGCGAGCAGGAAGAGCCACACCTGGGAGAGCGCCTGCCCCCCGGCGAACAGCGCCGGGCCGAGCGAGCGGGCCGGGTTGACCGAGGTGCCGGTGAGCGGGATGCCGACCAGGTGCACCACGACCAGGGCCAGCCCGATCGGCAGGCCGTCGAAGCCGGTGACGGCGAGCCGGTGGGTCACCGAGAGGACCACGTACACCAGGAGGAAGGTCAGCAGCACCTCGGTGAGGAAGGCACCGAAGAGGTTGATGTGCACCTCGGAGCGGTCGCCCCAGCCGTTGCTGCCGAGCTTGCCGCTGGTCTGCACCCCGGGTATCTGCTTCGCGAGCAGCAGCACCAGCGCGGCGCCCGCGATCCCGCCGAGGAACTGCGCGATCCAGTAGGAGACGGCGGTCCGACCGTCGATCCGGCGGGCCAGCAGGAAGCCGAGGGTGACCGCCGGATTGACGTGGCAGCCCGAGACGGGACCGATGGAGTAGGCCAGGGCGAGCAGTGTGAAGCCGAACGCCAGCGCGATCCCCACCGTTCCGATCCACTGGCCCGCGACCACCGCCGCACCGACCGCGAACAGCACCAGGACCAGCGTTCCGAGGAACTCGCTGATGAGTGCGCGCTTTTCCATCTGTCACTCCCGAGGTGTAGCCGAACCCCCGCCGACCACCCTCTCGGCTCAATCGGGGGCCCGCATCTCGAACGGACCGGGCTCGAACGGGCGAACGAAGCGGCAGTTCCCAGGCTTGAAGGCCGTCTGACCTGCATGGACGTCCCATGACGCGGAAACCTCCCCCGCCGATCGGCGGGGGAGGTTTCCAGCTGGTCGGCGGGGTGGCCGGGGCCGTCAGGACGGCCGCTTGTCGATCTCCAGGTCGGCTTCCGGGCCCCGGACGGTGTTCCCCGGCGGCCCGGCCGGGTTGCTGGTGTTGTTGTCGGGGGCCGGGTCCTCGGTGGTGGCGGTGGCCTTGGCGATGTTGCGGATGTCGGAGCCGTTGCCGACGTACGCCGGGTCGAGCTGGACGGTGAAGACCCAGCGGTGCGAGGTGCCGGAGGCGATGGCCGCCGGTCCGCAGCTGACGACCCGTCCGGAGGCGGTGCAGCCGTCGGCCGAGGAGACGAAGAGCAGCTGGGCGGGGAGCGTGTCGCCGATCGTGACGCCGAGGGCGTCGGAGGGGCCGTTGTCGGTGGCGGTCACGGCGTACTGGAAGGTCTCGCCGGGGGCGATCGGGGTGGTGGTGACGGTCTCCTTTGCTGTGCTGACGTCGGCCTTGGGCGGGCCGGCCTTGTCACCGGGCAAGCCGGAGGTGGAGCTGTCGTTGTCGGTCCTCGGGTCGATGTTGTCGGCGGTGACCTTGGCGCTGTTCTTGATGGTGGTCCCGTCGCCCCGGTACGCGGGGTCGAGCCGGACGGTCAGCACGTACTGCTCGCTCTCGCCGACCTTCAGTGCGGTGGGCCGCTTGCAGGTGACCACCGAGCCGGTCTCGGTGCAGCCGGCCGGGGTGGAGGAGACGTAGCTCAGTTCGGCGGGGAGCTTGTCGGCGAGGGTCACGCCGTACGCGTCCGCCGAGGGGCCGTTGTTGACCACGGTGATCAGGTAGTCGAAGGTCGCGCCGGGGGTCGGTGCCGAGGTGCCGACCGCCTTCTTGGTGACGCCCAGGTCCGCGGTCGGCGGGTTGACCTTGGAGCCGGGCGGGCCGGCCGCGTTGCTGGTGTTGTCGGCAGGCACCGGGTCCTTGGTGGCGGAGGCCACGGTGGCGGTGTTGAGGATGTCCGAGCCGTCCCCCTTGTAGCCGGGGGCGATCTTCACCTTGAGGGTCCAGGTGAGGGAATCCCCCGCCACCAGGGTCGGCTGCGGGCCGCAGTTGACGGTCTGTCCGTTGGCGGTGCAGCCGTCGGGCGAGGAGACGAAGCTCAGCATCGCCGGGAGCTTGTCCGTCGCGGTCACCACGGTGGCGTCGGACGGGCCCTTGTTGGTGGCGGTGATCCGGTAGTCGAAGGTCTCGCCGGGGGCGACGGGGGTGTCGGAGCCCGCCTTCTTCACGGCGCTGAGGTCCGCCGCGGCGCCGCCGAGGCCGCCCGGCAGGTCGGCGGGCTTGCTGGTGTTGTTCCCGGGGACGGGGTCGGCCGCGTCGGACTTGGAGGTGGCGGTGTTCTTCAGGTCGGTGCCGTCGCCCCGGTAGGAGGCGGCCAGCAGGACCTTGATCTTCCAGGCCGTGGCGGCGCCGGCGGCCAGCTTCCTCACCGGCCCGCAGGTCACGTCCTGGCCGGTCGCGGTGCAGCCGTCCGCCGAGGAGACGAAGGTGAGCCCGGTGGGCAGCTTGTCGGTGACCATCGCGTTCGGGGCGTCCGAGGGCCCGTTGTTGGTGGTGGTGATCAGGTACTCGAACTCGGTGCCCGGCACGACCGGCCCGGCGCCCACTCCGGTCTTGGTGGTGGAGAGGTCGGACTTGCGGTCGAACGGACCGTCAGGCCGCACCGGTGCGTTGGTGTTGTTGGTGGTGGCCGGGTCGTGGGCGTCCGAGGCGGTGCTGGCGACGTTGCCGAGGTCCGAGCCGTCGCCCTCGTAGGAGGGGCTCAGCCGGACCACCATGCTCCAGCTCTTGGTCGCGCCGACCGCCAGTTCCGGCGCCGGGCCGCAGGTGACCTTCTGTCCGACCGCGGTGCAGCCGTCGTCGGAGGAGACGAAGGTGATGCCCTCCGGGAGGGTGTCCTTGGCCGTGACGTTCTTGGCCACCGACGGGCCCTTGTTCTTGGTGCTGAGGGTGTAGGTGAAGGTCTCGCCCGGCGCCACGGCCGACGCGGCGGCGGCCGGCCCCAGCGCCAGCAGCGTGCTGAGCACGCCGGCCGTCAGCCGCCGGGGCGGCCACCGGTACGTGGTGGGTCTGGTGGTGTGCATCGGTTCCTGTTCCACGGGTGGGTCAGCGGCGGACGGCCGGTGACGGGTCGTCAGGGGGAGCTCTTGCCGAAGTCCAGGTCCGCCTCCGGGGAACGGACGGTGCCGCCGGGCGGTCCGGCCGGTCTGCTGGTGTTGTTCGGGGTCACGGGGTCGGCGGTGGTCGCGGTGGCCGTCGCGGTGTTGCGGACGTCCGAGCCGTCGCCGCGGTAGCCGGGGTCGAGTCGGACGGTGAAGGTCCACGTCCTGATCGCCCCGGGGGCGAGCGGGTCGGTGCTCGTACAGGTCACGGACTGTCCCGACGAACCGCACCGGTCGGTGGAGGAGACGAACGCCATCGTGCTCGGGAGCAGGTCGAGCGCCTGGAGGCCGACCGCCTGCGAGGGACCGGCGTTGGTGACCGTCACCTTGTAGTCGAAGGTCTCGCCCGGGGCGACCGGGGTGGTGCCGACGGCCTGCTTGGTGATGGACAGGTCCGCCTGGGCGGCCGCCACGCCGCCCGGCGGCCCGGTGGCCGGGCTGGTGTTGTTGGCGGGGACCGGGTCCACGGCGTCCGAGGAGGAGGTCGCGGTGTTGAGGACGTCGCTGCCGTCGCCCGTGTAGGCGGGGTCCAGCCGCACGGTGACGGTCCATGAGACCGCCGCCCCGGAGGCCAGGTTCGCGACGGGGCCGCAGCTGATGCTCCGTCCGTTGGCGGCGCACCCCGGCGAGGAGGAGACGTACACCAGCGGGCTGGGCAGCACGTCCGTCATGGTGGCCCTGGTGGTGTCGGCCGGGCCGCGGTTGGTGGTGGTGATCCGGTAGTCGAAGGTCTGCCCCGGCACGACCGGGCCGGTGCCGAGGGCCGCCTTCCCGGTGGCGATGTCGGCCGGGCCCGCGGTGATCTCCGTGACGGCGGTGGCGGTGTTGTCGGCGGGGTTGAGGTCGGTCCGGTTCGACGGTGCGGTGACGGTGGCGGTGTTGCGCAGGGTGGTCGGGGAAGTCGGGGCCGTGCCGGTGACCGTGTACGTGGCGGTGCCGTTGCGCTTGAGGTCGGCGGTGGTGTCGATCGTGTTGCCGGTGCCGGAGACGGCTCCGCAGGTGCTGCCGGTGGAGGCCACGCAGGTCCAGGACACCGAGGTCAGGCCGGGCACGGTGTCCTGGACCCGGGCGCCGCTGACGTCGTTGGTGCCGTCGTTGGCGGCGGTGACGGTGTAGGTCACCCGGTCGGCTCCGGCTCTCGCGGAACTCGGGGCTCCCGTCTTGGTGATGGAGAGGTTGGCCGGCACGTTGATGGCGAGGTCGGCGACCTCGTGGTTGTTGGTGGCCCCGCCTGTGCCGGCCGAGAAGCCCACCCTGAGCGTGCTGGGGAGCTTCGGCTGGTCGGTGACGGTGTTGATGTCGAAGTCCGTGATCAGCTGGGTCATGGCGGTGTCAGGCCCGCTGTTCGACCAGAGCGAGAGCACCCACTTCGTGCCCTTGGGGAGCAGGGAGAGCCTGATGGTCCGCAGGTTGGCCCGGCTGCCGGTCTCGACCGAACCGCCGGGGCCGTTGGCACTGGTGCCGAAACGGTAGCCGGTGGTCTTGTTGCCGCCGCCACGCAGCACGATCTTGTTCGCGGCCAGGCCGGGGCCGCTGTTGCCGGTCACGTTGGCCGAGAAGTTGCCGAACTCGTCGATGCCGATCCCCAGGAAGGCCCCGGGCACGCCGTTCGTGCTGCACGAGTTCGCCGTGCCGCTGCACGCGTAGCCCAGGGCCCCACCGAGGGCGCCGGTGCCACGGGCGGCCGCGCCGTCGGCGAGGAAGAAGGCCATGCCGTCGCCGCGCTTGTTGTCGTAGCTGGTTCCGCCCCAACTGGCGTACTGGAACTCGGCGATGATGCCCAGGTCGGCGGGGAAGGAGTCGTTCATCAGCCAGGCGCCGGTCTGGCTGGCGCTGGTGTTGGTGAGGCGCATCCAGCCGTTGTCGAAGGTCACCGCGCCGGTGGTGGTGCCGCTGTTGGTGGCGGAGTCGAAGGGTTCCCGGACCGGGAAGGCAACGGTGGCCCGATGCCCTGCGCGGCCCGGCGGCTCGGCGTGACCGGGGGTTCCGGCGACTCCGGCTATCAGTCCGAGGCCGAGGAGGGCGGCGGCCGCGGCCTTGAGAGGGCCTGGCCTGCGCCGTCGCCGGGGCGGGGATGGCTGCACGTGTCCTGCGCCTTCCGTGGGATGGGTCATGACCGCGGTCCGCGTCGGGGCCGCCGGCGGCGGGAGAGCGTCACGAGGGCGGCACCGGCGAGGAGCGCGAGCGACGCGGCCAGCGGCAGACTGGCCGGCAGGTGGCTGCCGGTGTCGGGGAGCGGCTTCGGTGTGGGCGCGGGGGTAGGCGGGGGCGTCGGCACGACGGTGGGACTCGGGTTGGGGCTCGGAGAGGACGTCGGGCTCGGCGTCGGCGTCGGCGGGACCGTGACGGGCAGCGGGCCGCCATCGGGGCCGGTGGTGGCCGGCCGGTTGGAGTTGTTGGCCGGGTCGGGGTCGGGGGTGTCCGAGGTGGCGGTCGCGATGTTGTCCACCGCCACGCCCGTGCCCCGGAACTGCTCCGCCAGCCGCACCGTCAGCTCGAACCGGACCGTCTCACCGGCCGGAAGGGGCCCCGGGGGGCGGCAGGTGACGGTCCGACCGACGGCGCCGCACCCGTCCGGCGCGGAGACCAGGACGAGCGGGGCGGGGAGCGGATCCGTGACGGTCACGCCGCGCGCGTCGGAGGGGCCGTGGTTGCGCACTCCGACCCGGTAGGTGAACACGTCGCCGGGCGAGACCGCCTGCCGTCCGGAGCCGAGGACGGCCCGTTTGGTGGTCTCCAGGTCGGCGCTGCCGCCCAGCGTGGCGGCGTTCCAACTGGCGCTGTCGTTGGTGGAGTTGCGGTCCTCCGGGCTGCTGACGACGGCGCTGCCGCCCGCGAGCGGGGCGTTGGGCGGGGCGGACGGGGCGACGTCGACCGGGAAGTCCACCGCGAACGGACCGTCAGCGGCCCGGCGAAGGCCCGGGGTGACGGTGCAGCGCATCCGGCGGCCGCCCTGCTCGGCCTCGCAGCCGGGAGGGAGCCCGCTGTCCGGCACCCTGGTCCGCTCCGGCATCGTCACCGTGACGGCGGCGGGCTGCCGCCGGGTGGACGGGCCGAGGTTGCTGACGGTGAGCCGGGCGGTGCTGCGCCGGCCGGGCTGGACGGCTGTGGCGGAGGCGACGGTGACGGCGTGGTCCGCGGTCGGCGGGCCCGGCCGGACGGAGCCGTCGAGGTTCGGCAGGCCGGTCAGCGCGGCGGTGTCGTTGGCGGGCACCGGGTCCGCGGTGGCCGAGCTCACGGTGGCCCGGTTGACCACGTCCGCACCGTCGCCCCGGTAGTCCGGATCGAGCCGCACCGTGAGGGCGTAGGTCTTGGGGGTGTCCGGCGCCAGGCGGTCCGCGACCGGGCAGGACAGCTCGGCGCCGTAGGCGTCGGCCGGGCCGGTGCAGCCGTCGGCGGAGGAGACGAAGGCCAGGGCGGGCGGCAGGCGGTCGGCCACCACCACCCGGGCCGCCTCGGAGGGGCCGTGGTTGACCACCGTGAGCAGGTAGTCGAAGGTCTCGCCGGGACCGGCCGGCCCGGTCGCCGCGTGCTTCTTGGTGATCGCCAGGTCCGCCGTCGGCCCGGTGACGGATCCGCCCGGCAGCCCGGCACCCGGCCGGGGCCCGGTGTTGTTGGCCGGGCGCGGGTCGGGGGTGCCGGCGGCCACGCTCCCCTGGTTGGCGATCTCCTCCCCGGTCCCGGAGTACGCCGGGTCCAGCCGGACCAGGATGACCCACGAGGCGGTGGTGCCCGGCACCACCAGGGGTCGCGGGCCACAGGTGACCTTCTGCCCGCGGGCGGCACAGCCGTCCTCGGAGGAGACGAACAGCAGTGGCCGGGGGAGGTTGTCCGTCACCACCACGTCGCGGGCCGCCGAGGGGCCGTGGTTGACCACCGTGATGGTGTAGCGGAAGGTCTCCCCCGGGGCGACGCGGGCGGTCGGCGGCCTGCCCCAGGACTGCAACCGGGCCTGCGGCACACCGTCCGGGAGGTGACCCCCGGCGTCCGGGACGGGCGAAGGAGCGGGGCACTGCGGGGAGCTGACGGAGAGTCCGGGCTCCGGTGAGCCGTCCCCGGGCGGTACCGCCCGGGTCACCGTCACCTCCCGGCCCGGCGGGAGGTCCCCCTGCCAGACCGGCTCGCCGGGCCCGGACCGGACCGCGAGCCCGGAGCGCGGGGCGGCACCGCCGTTCGCCAGGGAGAGGAGCAGCGGACCGTCCGGCTCCGACGTCCGGCTCCGACGGCTCGTCAGCCCGTCGGCCCCGTCCGTACAGCCGCCCTCCCCCGCGACGGCCGGCCCGCCCGTCGCGGTGCCGAGCACGGCCAGGGCCAGCAAGGCGGGCAGGAAGCGGCGGGCCCGCCTCGTCCGCGCGCGGCGCCGAGCCGTCCTCGGCACCTCCGGTTCCGTCACGTGTCTTCTCCAGCCGACAGGTCCCTCTCAATGCTCCGTCAGTACCCGGTCAAATACGGCGATATGACTATTCATCGGGCCGTCACCGGACTGGGTGCATTCCCGGACCCCGACGGCCCTTCCCTCCGGGGCGGCCGCCGCCGGGGCCGCCGGGGCCCGTTCGGCCGTGCCCGGGTCACCCGGTCGAGGGAGGCCCAGAGCGCTGCTCCCCCGCCGGTCCACCGCGCTCTGTCTCCTTGGGACGGGTGAACTCCCCTTCGACGAACGGTCCGCGCGGCGGCCGTGCCGCGCGTCTGGCCGCGGCCGTGGTCCTCGGCACCGTGGCCGCCTTCTGCTGCGGCACCGCCCACGCCCGCCCGCTCCCGGACCCCACGCCGTCCGCCTCCGCCGTCCGCCCCACCGAGGAATTCGTCCCGGCCCTCGGTCCGCTCGGCCCCGACGGCCAGCCCGCCGAAGTGGCCGCCCCCGGCCCGGCACCGTCCGTCGAGACCCTGCGCGACTGGGTGGCCACGGCTCAGGGCATCGAGCTGGCCGAGGGCCGGCTCCCCGCCCTGCGGGCCGAGTCCGAGCGCCTCGCCCGCACCGCCACCGCCAGCGAGGCACTGGCGGACGCCGGCCGGATCCGGCAGGAGATGCTGGGTGACCTGCTGAGCGCGCTGGCCCGGGCCCAGTACACCGGCGGAGGGCTGACCAGGCTGGCCACCTTCCTCAACTCCACGCCCGCCCAGAGCCTGGAGCGCTGGCGGGACGACCAGCTCGGCGCCGCCGCCCTGGCCCACCGCTACCGGGAGGCCGAGGAGGTGTACCAGGCCCGTGCCCAGGAGGCCGGCCTCGCCCGGGCGGCGGCCACCACCGGAGCCGCCGAGGTCGACAGGGCCGGGGCCCTGCGCGACGAATTGACCAGCCGTCAGGGGCGGCTGCGCTCCGACCTCGCCGACCGCTTCGGCGACGGCAGCTGGAAGCCCGGCCCGTACGACGCCGCCGCGCTCCCGGACGAGCGGCCGGACGCCACCGCCCAGCAGGCGGTCGCCTACGCACTGAGCAAGATCGGCAGCCCGTACGTCTGGGGGGCGGTCGGGCCGGGCGAGTTCGACTGCTCCGGCCTGACCTCACAGGCCTGGGCCGCCGCCGGGACCACGATCCCGCGCACCAGCCAGGAGCAGTGGGCCCACCTTCCCCGGGTGCCCGAGCACACCCCGCTGCGGCCGGGCGACCTGGTGATCTACTTCGCGGACGCCACCCACGTCGGCCTCTACGTCGGCGACGGTCTGGTGGTCCACGCACCCCGGCCCGGGACGGTCGTCCGCCTCACCTCGCTGCACCGGATGCCGGTGGCCGGGGTGGTGCGCCCAGCCTCGACGCCGGACGGGCAGCCGGCCGGCCGGCCCGTCGCGGAGCCGGTCCTCGGCTGACGGTCACTCCACGAGCGCTTCCGGCTCGCGCGGGCGCGCGCCGACGTGAGACCAATGGCTGATGTCCCTCACGCGCCTGGCCCGAGCAGCGGCACCTCTCCGGCTGCCGCTGCTCGTCCTGGCCGTCATCGCGGGGACGGACGTCGTCACGGGGCGGGACACGGTCTTCTACCCGTTCCTGATCCTCTGCCCCGCGCTCGCCGCGCTCACCGCGACACCCCGTGGCGTGGTGGTGGTCGGCGCCGTCTGCCTGCCCGTGCGCCTGATCCTGTACCGGTACGACCACCCCAACGAGCTGATCACCTCGACGGTCTTCGTGGTCAACACGGTGGTGTTCCTGGTGGCGATCGCCCTGTGTGCCTACCAGGCGCAGGTGCGCCTGCGCCGCGAGACCACGCTGGCCCACGTGACCTCGGTCGCGCTCGCCGCCCAGGAGGTCCTGCTGCCGACGCTGCCGGGCACGGTCGGCTCGGTGCGCATCGGGATGCGGTACTTCGCGGCGGCGGCCGAGGCCAGGATCGGCGGCGACCTGTACGCCGCGGTGGACACCCCGTTCGGCACCCGGATCCTGATCGGGGACGTCTGCGGCAAGGGGCTCGGGGCGGTGCGGACCGCTTCGATCGTGCTGAACGCCTTCCGCGAGGCGGCGGTGGACCACGCCCAGCTGGAGACGGTGGCCGACCGGGTCGACGTGAACGTCACGCGGTTCGGCGAGGGCGGCGAGTTCGTCACCGCCCTGCTCGTCGAGGTCCACGACGACCACCTGGTCCTGCTGCACCGCGGGCACGTGGCGCCGATCGTGGTCGGGCCCACAGGGGTGCGCGACCTGGAGCCGCCCGAGCCCGGCACACCACTCGGGCTCGGTCTGCCGGGCGACGACGGGAAGGCCTGGTCAGTGCCCTTCCGGCCGGGCGAGGTCCTGGTCCTGGTCACCGACGGCGTCCTGGAGGCGCGCAACGCCGAGGGCGAGTTCTATCCGCTGCACGACCGGCTCGCGGTGCTCCTCACCCCGTCACCACCCGAGCTTGCGTGGGGGACGGCGGACCTGGAGCGGGCGGTCGACCGCATCGGCGCCGACCTGCTCGGGCACGCGCACGGGAAGGCCCGGGACGACGACGCCGTCGTCATGCTGGTGACCCGCGGCGGCCGGGACTGACGGGCGGCGGCGGGCGGCGCCGAGCACGAAGACGTCCGGGGCCCGGTCGAGCACGCCGCCCGAGGGGTCGTCCGCGCCGTCGCGGCGGACCGGGTCGAGCTCGGGGCGCAGCACGTCGCGGACCACCATCACGCACAGGTAGAGCGTGCCGAGCAGGTGGACGCAGATCGCGGCCTGGTACCAGTCCTGGTCGATGCCCCACACCTTGGAGTCGATGGCCCGGGCCAGGTAGGACCAGATGCCGAGGAAGTAGAGCACCTCGCAGGCCTGCCAGATCAGGAAGTCCCGCCGGCGCGGGCGGGCCAGCGCGGCGAGCGGGATCAGCCAGAGCACGTACTGCGGCGAGTAGACCTTGTTGGTCAGGATGAACGCGGCCACGATCAGGAACGCCAGCTGGGCGAAGCGCGGGCGGCGCCGGGCGGAGAGCGCCAGCCGGCAGATCCCCAGGCAGGCGGCGATCAGCAGGCCGGCGACCCAGGTGTTGAGGCTCTCCAGCTGGGCGTTCCGCTCCTGCATCAGGATCAGCCAGAACGAACCGAAGTCCTCCTTGCGGGCCTGGCTGAAGGTGTAGAAGGTGGCCCAGCCCTCGGAACTCGCGTACATCACTGGGAAGTTGACGAACAACCAGCCGGCCGCCGCACCGGCCAGCGCCTGCCGGAAGTCACGCCACTTTCCGGCCCGCCAGCAGAGCAGCAGCAGCGGGCCGAGCAGCAGGAAGGGGTAGAACTTGGCCGCGGTGGCCAGACCGATGAACACCCCGGCCGCCCCCGGCCGTTCGGCGGACCAGTACGCCATCGCGACGGCGGCCAGCGCCACCGCCAGCAGGTCCCAGTTGATGGTGAGGTCGAGCGCCAGCGCCGGGGCCAGGGCGAACAGCAGGGCGTCCCGGCGGCCGCGGTGGGCCCGGAGCAGGGCCACCACGGTCACCACCGCGCAGAGGGTCAGCATCCCGGAGTTGACCAGCCAGAACCACTGCTCCCGGGCCCTGGTCTCCCCGCTGGCCGGTGTCAGCCAGGCCGCCACCTGCATGAACAGGCCGGTCAGCACCGGGTACTCCAGGAACTGCATGTTCGGCGTGGGGTTCGGCAGACGGTCCAGGTACGGGTGGAGGCCCGCCGCCAGCCCCCGCCAGCTGTACAGGTGCGGGATGTCGCTGTAGCAGGCGTGGGTGTACTGGTCCGCCGCGCCGAAGAACCAGTCCCGCCGGTAGCAGGGCAGTTTCTGCAGGATGCCGAGCAGGCAGGTTCCGAGCACCAGCAGGACCGGCAGCCGTGCCGGGGCCCAGGGGCGGACGGCCGCCGGCGGGGGCGGGTCGGTCGGGGAGTCGGAGCGGGAGGGCAGCCCGGACGTGTCGATCCGGTCACTCTGTGTCATGGCCCCATGGTGCTCCACTCCCCCACCCGCCCCGGGCCCAGGCCGACGGCTCCACGGCCGCTACCACCCCGATGGACCACTGGGGGTGCGGCCCGGGCACACCTCAGTGCAGGTAGTCGGCCGCCAGGGCCGCGATGCGGGCCGAGGCGCGTCCGTCGCCGTACGGGCTCGGGACGGAGGCCAGCCGGGCCGGCAGTCCGGTGTCGCCGATGAGGGCGTGGGCGAGGCGGGAGATCTCCGGGCCGGGCGCGACCAGGTGGGCGAAGCCGGCGGTGATGGACTCCGGGCGCTCGGTGGAGTTGCGGACCACGATGAGCGGCTTCTTCAGCACGGTCGTCTCCTCCTGGAGGCCGCCGGAGTCGGAGATGAGCAGCCGCGCGGAGCTCGCCAGCGCCAGGTAGGTGCGGTGGTCGAGCGGACCGGTCGGGCTGAGGCGGTCGAAGTCCGCCTGGAGGCCGTGGCGGGCGGCGGCGGCCCGGGTCCGCGGATGCGCCGCGAAGAGCACCGGGAGCGGGAGCTTGGCGAACTGGGTGAGGATCGCCGAGAGCCGTCCGGCGTCGTCGGTGTTCTCCGGCCGGTGGATGGTGGCCAGCACGAACCGGCCGTGGTCCAGGCCGTACCGGGCCAGCAGCTCGGCACGCTGGGCGGCCCCGGGGACGGCGGACCAGGTGGCCTCGACGATGGTGTTGCCGGTCACCACCACGCGGGTCGGGTCCACGCCCTCGTTGAGGAGGTTCTCCCGGTCCTGCCGGGTGGGCGCGCAGTGCCAGTCGGCCAGCACCCCCACCATCATCCGGTTGATCTCCTCGGGCATCGCACGGTCCCGCGAGCGCAGGCCCGCTTCGACGTGGATCACCGGGATGCCCGCGTACTGCGCGGCCTGCGCTGCGGCGGCCGCGGTGTTGGTGTCGCCCTGGACGATCACCGCCGCGGCGGGCCGGCGGTCGAAGTGCTCGCCGAGGCCGTCGATGATCCGGGAGAACTGCCGGGACCTCGACTGGCCGCCGACGCCTTCCAGCTCGACTTCCGGAGCGGCCAGGCCGTTCAGGAAGGAGCCGGACATGTCGTGGTCGTAGTGCTGACCGGTGTTGACGAGGTACCCCTGCGCACCCAGGAGCTCGACGATGTGGGAGACCTTGACGATCTCGGGCCGGGTACCGACGACCACGGCGACACGCGGAGAGCAGATGGCGGCCATGGACGGCCTTCCTTTCGGGCGGGAGGTGAGGGAGGGTCCGGTGCACGGGCGGGACCGGACCGCGGCCGCGGACGGAGCTTTCGTTCGGCTCCGTCCGCGGCCGCGTGGCACTTCCCCGGGCCGGGGTCGTCCCGGCCCGGGCGGGGTCGGGCCGGGGCTCAGCCCTGGCTGTCGTTCCCCTTGGTGACGAGGGAGCCGAACTGCTCCGGGCCCACCGCGTTACCGAACGCGGGGGTGCGGAACTCCACCGTCGCGTTGGCCGGGAGCTTGCCGCCGTCCTGCGTGGAGCGCGAGAGCGGCGGGCGGGCGGTGACCGAGCCCTTCGTGGTGAACACCAGCGTGGACTTGTCGACACCGGCCGGGAGACCGGTCCAGCCGTCCGGGGCGATCTCCATGGAGAGCTTGTACTTCGTGTTGGGCTTCACCCAGAAGTCCCACCGACCCTGGGCGTCGGTGTTCTTCACCGCGATCGGCTCGTCCTTGGCGTCGTACAGCACCAGCTCGACGTTGCCCAGCGGGGGCTCCGAGGGCTGCTGGATGCCGTCCTTGTTGGTGTCGAACCAGACCCGGTTGCCGATCTGCAGCGGCAGGATGGCCGGCACCGGGATGTCCCGCGGCTGCAGCAGCGCCAGGTCGCCCATGCCGTTGGCCTTGCCGAAGGTGGACGTGCGCCAGGTGAGGATCGGGTACGGCTGGTAGCCCGTGTTCGGCGCCTTGCCGGTCGTGTTGTTGAACCACCGGACACCACCGGTGTAGGCATTGGCGTCGCTGGTGGCCAGGGGGTCGGTGGCCGTGCTCACCACCTTGTCGTTGAAGGAGTCGTACGCCAGACCGCCCTGCGGGATGTGGTTGGTGGTGTAGGCGTAGGAGTCGCTGAAGAAGCCGTCGCTCGGGTTGACGTTCGGCCGACCGAGCCTGTCGTAGTACGGCCTGCGGCTGCCCTCCATCGTCGTGGACGGGTTGTCGACCGTGCCGGGGCACGCCTTGTTCGAGCCGTCGTCCCAGACGTAGGAGCCGTTGACCAGGCAGGCCTTGCGCAGGTCACCACCGGTGCCGCCCATGTCGGCGAGCGAGAACGGCGCGTCGACCGGGCCGTAGTCGTTGTTGCCGAGCTGGTCGCCGAACCGGTCACGGAGGGCGATGATCATGTTGCCGGACTTGTCGAACTCGATCTCGGACAGGATCGGCTGCGCGTAGTTGTTCCACGTGCTCTTGCCGAACCAGGTGGCGGTGCCGTCCGGCAGCCACGGGTTCCAGTGGGTCTTGTTGGTCCCGCCCACGCACACCGTGCAGATGTCCGCCCGGTTGTAGTCCAGCGGCTGGCTGAGCACCGGCGTCGGGTCGAACGCCTTGGTCGCCGGGTCGTAGCGGAGCACGACCGCCTTCAGCCCCGCCCGGGAGGCAGGGGTCGCAGCGGCCGTAGTGCCGGAGAAGAGCGACTCCGCCGAGCAGACGCCTCCGACGTAGACCTTGCCGTCGCTCGGGTTGATGCCGACGCCCCAGGGGCGCCAGTCGTTGGCGTCGGTGCACTGGTTGGGGATCGCGACGTTGGAGCTCGGGGTGGCCGGGGCCGGCTGCGGGTTCGGAGCCGCGGCCACCGTGGCACCGGAGACGTCGAGCGTGAAGAGCTCCTTGGTGTTGAGGTTGACCCCGTACATCGTCTTCTCGTCCGGGGTGAGCTCCAGGGCGCCGAGGCCCTCCTTGCTCGTCTTGTTCCAGACCGCGAGCGAATCGCGGTAGAAGGGGTAGTTCGCGTCCCCGGCGGCCGGGAACCGGTGCGTGGTGCTCCCCGCGTTCGGCACGGTGGCGATCTGCGCCGACCTCTTGGTCACCGGGTCGGTGGCGTAGATCGCACCGGAGCCGCCCGGCCCGTAGAAGGTCGAGCGCCGCAGGAACGCACCCGTCATGTAGAGCTTCTTGGTGTCGCTCCACACCACGCCCCAGGTGGCACCGATCTCGGGCATCGTGGCGATCACGTTGGGCGAGGCCTCGATGCCGGTCGCGTCGGGGGCCCAGGTGATCAGCGCCGGCATGTCGCTGGTGGCCACACCGGGCGTGGGCTTCACCGTCGATCCGAGGTAGATCGGTGCGGCGAGCTGCGTGGGCGCCTTCGGCTTCGGGTTCGGCGCGACGGCGTCCGGCTGGACCACCCCGATGGTCAGGGAGGCGTTCTTGCCGCCGGAGACGTCGACGAACTCGACCGAGGAGGAGAGCGGCGTACCGGTCTGGTCGCCGTCGGGCAACTCGTCGGGCACCGGCGTCTTCCGGGGCCCGTAGGCGGGGGCGTACCACCACGGCGCGGCCGGCTCCAGCATCTCCACGCGGTACTTGCCGGTGGTCAGCGTGGCCATCGTGGCGGCGGTGAAGGTCGCCACGCCGTTGGCGTCGGTGGTGCCGGTGACCTTGGTGTTGGTGTCGTCCGTGACCGTGATGGTCTGGCCGGCCACGCCGGGCTTGCCGGCCCGGAAGGTACCGCTGGAGTCGGTGTCGTGGATCACCGTGACGGTGATGGTGCCGTCGCCCGCGGCGGCGACGGCGGTGGTGACGGGGACCAACAGGCCGCCGGTGGTGGCCAGGATGGCGGCCAGGGTTCCGGCCCGCACGCGGCCGGTGGCCCTACGGGTGTTGCTCACTGCGTCGGTCTCCTCACGTCTGCTCGGTGTCTCGGGCTGTCGTCGGTGGTGTTCACGCCGCCTGCCTCGCCGGGAGCCAGGCGGTGGACTCCTTGGAGCGCCGCCACAGGACGAAGCCGGTGCCGAGGCCGACGACGGCGAGCGAGCCGGTGAAGGTCGCCACCGGGCCGTCCCCGAGCAGCGGGAAGGCCGGCGAGGGGTAGATGCCGATGTCGTACCGGTGGTCGTTGCGGCCGGGGCCACCGGTCTGGATGGGGACGTTGCCGTTCTGGTCCGCGTTGCTGTCCACCGAGATCCCGGCGATGCCGGGGCCGGTGGTCTCCGCGCGGAGCTGCGAAGCGGCAGCGGCCATCACGTAGTTGAGGGTGGTGGGTTCGAGGGCTTCCGCCCGGTACCGGTCTGACGCGACGTCATCGACCGGACGGAACATGGCGGGTGAGAGTGTCTCGACCGCCTGGTGCAGGACGGCAGGCGCGGTCACCAGCACGGCTGCGGCCCCGACAATGGGCCAGCAGATCACCGTGAAGCCGGTCACCGCGCGCCGCCACCGAGGGGATCTCGATCGGTACGCAGCAAAACGCACGTTAATGTCCTCCGAGTCTCGCGTGGACTGTGCCACCAGAAAGCCGTCGGTCGTCCGCAGGCGGACGAAGCGACCGGCGCACAGGGGCATTCGACACCCGGAAGTGCCTCCACCTGACCCGCGCGCGCCCACTGCACGCGGAGATTCACCGGTATGCCGCAACACTCCGGAGTGAAGCAAATCAGCCGAGAATATTGCCATTGAGCCATCAGGGAAATCTGCTGGTCAGCGCACTGATGCCCGGGAACCGGGCATGAAAAAAAGCCCCCGTCCGTGCGGACGGGGGCGTTCGTACAACCGGGGGATCGACTATTGCGTTCGACCCGGGCCTCAGGCTTCTTTCGCGATCGGGCCGTCGAAGGAGATCTCGGCGTTGCGCCGGGTCTTCGACCATCCGCTGCGGCCGGTGAGAATGCGCATCATCGCTTTCCACGAGGTCACGTAGAACTTGTAGGTGTACAGGACGTACGCCATTCCCCAGCCGGCGGCGCGCCACCAGCCGCTCTGCCGTTCGTTCGCCGCGACGTAGAGGAACGCCCAGACCGCGAACTGCCCCGCCCCGACCACCAGGTAGGCCGCGAACAGGGCCCATCCGCCGTCCATCAGGAAGGACTGCAGCCCGGCCGGGTCGAACAGGGCGGTGATGCCGACGGCCAGCAGCGGCAGCGGGTAGACGAAGGTACCGAGGATCTGCAGCCAGGGCTGGATCAGGTAGTAGGTGAGCTCGGAGACGCCCGCGTTGGTCACGTGGTAGGAGGACCAGGCGTCCGGCATGTAGCGCGAGCACTGCATGTTGCCCTGGCCCCAGCGGGTCCGCTGGGTGATCAGGCGCTTCAGGTCGAACAGGCCCTCCTGCTCGACGTAGGTGTCCCGGGTGTACTCGTTGCGCCACCCCGCCAGCAGGACGTGCAGGCCGAGCTCGAAGTCCTCCAGCAGCGAACCCCGCCAGGGGATGCCGTTGCCCTCGTCGATGTCCCGCAGTGCGGACAGGCGGGTGAACTGGCCGTTGCCGCCCATGCCGACGGTGCCGATCCGCCGGCGCACCAACTGCAGCGCGGCGATGGGCACCCGGAACTCGATGTCCTGCATGCGCAGCAGGGTCCGGGCGAACAGGTTGGCCGCCCGGCCCTTCTCCGGCAGCAGGTGACGCTCGTTCAGGTTCAGGATGCGCACCTCGATCTGCACCGCCCCGACCGTGGGGTCACCGAAGAGGTGCGGCGCGGCACAGACGTCGAGGCACTCGGGGGCCGGCAGGCCGTCGGCGTCGAACACGCCGACCACCACGCCGTGCGGGTCGGCGTCCGGCGGCAGCCAGGCCTCCAGCGCCCGGTACGCCGCGTTCAGCGCGTCGCCCTTGCCGGTCCGCGCCTCCGGGCGCTTGCGGGACACCAGGTGGACCCGGTCGTCACCGGAGGCGAAGGCCTCGACGATCGCACCCGTCTGGTCGTCCGAGTCGTCGTCGATCACCCAGAGGTGGGCGCCGGGGAACTTGCCGCGCAGGCCGGTGACGGTCTGTCCGATGACGGCCTCCTCGTCCCGGCACGGGATGAGGAAGTGCCACTGGAAGTCCTCGGACCGCCCGGGCGCCTGCGGGCGCCAGGCGCGGTAGGCGCGGATCAGCGTGGCGACGTAGAGGATGAAGATGCCGCAGAGGACCAGCGAGAGGCTCTGCGCGACGGCGATGAGCAGCTGCATCAGGCCGCGCTCCCGTCGGGCGTGGCGTGCCGCGGGCCGTTCTCCAGCCGGCCGCCGCGGACGCCGTAGCGCAGGAAGGCGCCCAGGGCGAGGACCATCGTGATCATGCTGAGCAGGGAGCCGCCGAGCGTGTGCGACCAGAGGTAGCCCTGCTGGCCGTAGTGCACGGTGACCAGGGCGATCAGCACGAGACGGATCAGGTTGCCGACGGCCACGATGGTCGCCGCCAGGAGCAGCCCGCCGAGGACCTCGCGGGCGGTCCGTCGGGCGGAGAGCAGGACGGCCGCCGCCATCAGCAGGAAGGGGGGCACCAGCAGGGCCGAGCTGCACGACTGGGTGACGTCCACGCCGACGATCTTCGCGTCGTCGAAGTTGACGAGCAGTGCGGTCTTCACCGCGGCCGTGGTCTCGTCCATGACCTGGGAGTACAGCCAGGCGGCGGCCCTGGCCTCCAGGGCCCGGAGGTACTCATTGAAGATGATCATGCAGGCGCCGGCCACCGACAGGGTGCCGGCCATCGTGACGGAGGCCGGCCACGGGCGGGTGGGCTGCTCGGATTCAGGGCCCGGCGGGAGATGTCCGGCGGGCACCGCGGTCAGGGTCATCGAGGTCCTCGTGAGTCGTACGCGGAACAACGGGTGGCACGGAGAGGCCCGGGGCGGGACCACCGATGCGGTGCTCCCGCCCCGGGCTGGCGGATGGAACGGGGTTAGCCGTCCAGGCCCTTGCGCTTGCGCTTCACGACCACGGTGAGCGTGCCCGCCGCGAGCAGGCTCGCCGCGGCGATCTCCGCCCAGAGCAGGTTCACGCCCGTGTCCGGGAGCGGCGGCTTCGGCGGCTTCGGCGGCTTGCTCGGGGTCGGGCTAGGCGTCACCGGCGGGGTCGGGGTGGGAGTCGGCGTGGGAGTCGGGGTCGGGGTCGGCGTCGGCGTGGGAGTCGGGGTCGGCGTCGGCGTGGGAGTCGGCGTCGGCGTGGGAGTCGGCGTCGGGAGGGTCCGCGCCGGCACCGTGATCGGCACGTCGTTGGAGATGACCGGGAACACCAACTCCCGCGCGTGCAGGCTGAAGTTGTTGGTGTAGATGTCGCTGCCCGCGTTGCCGGTGGGCTTCAGCACCAGCTGCAGGTCGCGCGACTGACCCGCCGCCAGCGTCCGCGGGTCGTTGACCATGACCGCCGTGACGGCCGCGTCGTCGGTCGGGCAACCGGCCTGGCCGAACTCGGTCTTGGCGCACCACTTGGTGGCGCCGCCCGCCTTGTTCGTCGGGTCGGCCGGGTCGGACTTGATGCTTCCGTGCGCCGCGGCGGTGAACTTGAGGGTCACCTGCGGGTCGGCCGGCAGCGCGTTCAGCGACTTGAACGCCAGCGTCCCGGTGAACCTCGTCGCCGGAGTCCGGCCGTCACCGATCCACGGCAGCTCGTCGATGATGTCGAGACCGGTCAGCGGAAGGGTCTGCGGGTTGTTGTAGGTGAGCTTCCAGACCAGGTCCGAGTCGGTCGGCACGATCGGGGTGTCGGTGGACTTCTTCACCGTGACGCCGGTGCCCGCGACGATGGTCAGCGCACGCTTGGCCTGGCGCAGGTCCTCCGGGCTGAGGTCGTCAGGTGCGGAGACCACGACCTTGTTCTGGTACGTGCCGTCGGCCGCGTTCGCGTCGGTCGCGACCTTGTAGGTGATCGGCGCGATCGTGGAGTTGGCCTTCTGGGCCGGCAGCACCCAGGTGACGGTCGTGGTGCCGTCGGCGTTCCTGACCGCCGACTGCTCCGCCACCGAGGCGGAGCCGGTGACGTAGGCGAAGCCGGCCGGCAGGGTGTCGACGACCGTGAGGTCCTGGTCGTGCGGCACGTCCGCGTTGGACTTCAGCGACGGGTAGAGCGCGTAGGTGAACGTCTGGCCCCTGAGGACCTGGCGCTGCTGGTCCGGGGTGCTCAGCGCGTCCGCGCCGGGGTCGACGGTCTTCTTGTCGATCCGGGCCAGCACCGGGGTGATCAGCAGGTGGTCCGCCAGCGCACCACTGGCGTAGTTCTTCTTCGGGTCGATGACACCGTCGGCCCCCTTCGGGGCGTACGCCGGCCTGGTGTCGTTCTGCCAGCTCCCGCTCAGCGGCTTGAGCGCGGCCGCGTTGCGGACAATGTCGCCCTTCTCCAGGCCCGTGCCGTTGACGGTGAGGAAGGTGTAGAAGTCCCGGGCACCGCCCTTCGGCAGCGTGGTCTTGAAGCGGACCTTGCCGACCGCCGCGACACCGCCCGGCACCTCCTCCGGGGTGGCGAACCACGGCCCGTCGGCGTCGTCGCACGTCCGCTTGAGCTGGGCGCCCGCACCGATCGGGTCGAGCTTCTTCCCGAGGGCGGTGGCAGGCACCGAGTTCTTGTAGGCGGCGTACTCGATGACCACGGACGGATCGGCCGGCACGGCGGTGGCGTACTTGCCGGTGGCGTTGATGCCGTTCTCGGCCGGCGCCTTGCTGATCGTCTGGTTGCCGTCGCCGAAGACGTCGCAGGCGATGAAGTTCGGGTTGTCCTCGGTGTCGGTCGAGTTCATGAAGACGTGGGACCGCACCTGGGTACCGGGGGTGACCAGGGCGTTGTTGTCCTTCTTCTTCGGCGCGGTGCCGGGCGGGCCGCCGGCCACGCTCTCGTACTCCTTGCCGAAGGAGCCGGTGCCGTTGACACCGACGGTCTGCGAGTTGTCCTCCAACGGCTCGGTCTTGCCGGTGCCGTAGTTGGTCTGGCCGCTGACCGAGGTGGGCGAGAACCCGGTGTACGTGTTGGTCAGCAGCGCACTGCCACCGGTCGAGGCGGTGAGGGTGTCCAGTTCGGTCTGCGGGACCCAGATCCGCAGGTAGCCCGCGCTGATGACGCCGGAGCTCTTCGGCAGGTCGGTGCCGTCCGCGCCCTTGGTCGGGTAGGAGGGCGGGGTGGAGACGGCGTCGGCGATGGTGACGTCGACGTTCTGCCCCGGGGCGCCCTGGACGCAGCTGAAGGTCCCGCTGCCCGCGGTGGTGTTGACGGCGGTGCCCTGACCCGCGACGCCGTACGGCGCGTTCGTGATCGTGGCGTCGTTGGCGCCGCAGGCGGGCTTGGCCGGGTCCCAGGTGTAGAGCCGGGCGCCGGCACTGGCCGCCCCGTTCATCAGCTTCGAGATGTCGTCGGTGAACTTCATCGGCGAGACCAGGGTCTCCTGGCCGAGCTTGCTGAAGTCACCGCGCGCCGGGTCGACCGTGCGGGCCTCGACCACGATCGGCATGGTCAGCAGTCGGCCGGCCTCGCCGTTCGGGCCGCTGGCGGGCTTGTCGCCGTAGCTGTACTTGCCGTCCTTGACCAGGTTGTACTTCGGCAGCGCGCTGACCGTGGTCTCCGGGGAGGTCGAGCTCGAACCGCCGCCCTCCGCGTTGTCCGCGGTGCCCTTGACCTCGATCTTGACCTTGTCGTTGTTCTTCGCCGTCCCCAGGATCTGCAGGACCAGCGGCACCTGCTCGGTCTGCGAGGTCATGTCGGGCAGCACACACGTGAGCGTGCTGCCCGAGATCCCCGAACCGGTCCCGGTGCACTTCTGCGGGAGCACGGTCCACTTGGTGTTGGGCGGGGCCTCCACCGTGAACCGGGGCCGGTTGGCCGTGCCGGTCAGCGCCTGGATCTCGACCTGGTAGGCGATCGAGTCGTTGGTGCGCACGATGCCGTTCTTCGGGCCGCTGTCCAGACCCGGCCCATCGGAGGCGGTGAACTCACCGGACCCGTCCTGCACCACCGCGGCGTTCACCCCGATGCTGACCGTTGCGGCGCTGGCCAGTCCCACCGCGGACGAGCTCAGCAGGACGAGAAGACCCGTCCCCATGGCGACCCTTCGCGGAGACAGGATTCTCCGGTCAGGTGCAGTCCACCTCTGCATACGTCATTCCCTTTCGCGACACCTTGTCACGGAAAAATGTCACGGCATCTAGGCTTGGAGCCGCGCCTCAAATGGGGCCGAGCATCTGATATGACATGAAGCCAGTGATCACCCGCTGCGACCGGCCACATTCGTAACGCGGCTCAATGACGCTCCTCGCTCATTTACTCGCCGTGTCGCACGGGGGCCACCCGGTCAGCCCACGCACCACCGCTCAAGGGGTGGGTGCAGCAGCCGGGGATTCCGATGGAACCCGTTCCGACAATTGGGCTGAATCGGCGATCTGCTGATTCCCCCATTCGGAGAAATCCAAGCTGAACATCCCATTTTCGATCGGGGCACGGAATCGGCGGAGCTGCCCGTCGGCGTCCAACCAGAACTCCGGGGAAACGGCCGCGGCAGCCAGTTTCTCCTGCCCCTCCGCGCGCTGCCCCGGCCCCCGGAAGACGTCGACCTCCTGCTGTTCCACCCGGTCCTTCCGCAGCCACATAGCCCCTCCGGAGCCCAGCAGCACGGGATTCTCGGGCCGGTCGGAGGGAATCGCGAGCACTGTCCACATGGCCCGCTCGACCACCGATCCGGTGGGATTCAGCGGACGCGTCTTCCATTCGGAATTCCCCTGGAGCGCACCCGCGTCGAGGCTCTTGAACGCCAGCGCCCCGGAGTTCCAGACCATCGTGTAATGGCCGACCGAACCGTCGGACTCCTTGTTCGTCACGGCCGCCTGCGCCACGTGGTTCTTCCAGTCCACCTTTCCGGACATCGACTGGTAGAGGCCCGAGCCTGACAGGACCGAGGAGAAGTGCGCCCCGCCCGTCATCCCGGCCGTGAACCGGACCGTGGCGAGCCGGTCGAGCTTGGTCGACCCCTCCGCCGTGTCGTGCGCCGGGTCCTTCGCCGGGCCGTCGTCACCCCCGGGCCCGCAACCGGCCGCCGCGAGCACCGCCAGCGTCGCCAACACCCTGAGCCACCTGACGCTCCGCCCCGTCCGCACTCCGTCACCGCGCATCGCCGGGCACCGCCTTCGGGTCGGAGGGCAGCGGCGCCGTCGCCGGATCGGCCAACAGCGGCGGATCGCCCACGGCCGGGCCGCCGCTCACCCCGGGAGCACCGGGCTGCGGGCCGGGCACCGGGACGTCGTGGAAGGAGACTCCGGGTGGCACGGCCCCCGTTCCCGTGGGCGCCGTCCCGCCGGCCGCCGCCGGGCAGGGGCCGGACAGCAAACCCTCGGGCGTGGCGCTCGTCGCGGCGTTGCCCGCGAAGCAGTTCCCGCTCGCTCCGGCGTCCGGCTTGCCGGTGAAGGCGATGTCAACTCCGTTGCCGCTCAGGGAGTTTCCGGTGGCCTTGTTGTCGATCGGCTTGAAGCCGTTGGCGGTCGAGACGATGATGCCCGCCGTCGGATTGCCGGTCACCAGGTTGTTGACCACCACGTTGGCGACCCCGCCACCGATGCCCAGGCCGATGCCGAAGCCGCCTTCGGCCTGCTCGGGCGAGAGGGCGTCGGCGTTGTCCGTCACCACGTTGCCCGCGAAGACCGCCCCGTGCTGGGGAGCCAGGGCCTCCAGGGTGTCGGACCCCATGCTCACCCCGACCCGGTTGCCGGAGAACCGGTTGCCGACCACCTGCAGCCCGGCCGAGGCGTTGGTGAACTCGGCGCCGATGGCGTTGTGTTCGGCCAGGTTACCGCGCAGCAGCGTGTCGCACGGGTCGCACTGGCCCACGTAGAAACCCGAGTCGGCATGGCCGGAGGCGTAGGAGTGCTCGATCAGACCGGCCCGGGTGTCGAAGGCGTAGATGCCGTACAGGCCGTTGTTGTGCACCGTCACGTACGAGGCCCGGAATCCGCGCATCGCCGGGAACCGGGTGGTGTCCATCGCCTGGTACTCGCCACTGCTACCGCCCCGTCCCTGGAAGTTGGGGTCGGTCACGCCGGTGAACAGCAGGCCGTTGAAGAGGTTGTTGCGGATCGTCAGGTTCTCCACCACGGAGCCCGCGCCGGTCACCACGACCCCGTCCCCGCGCTTGAACTCGCCGTCGATCACCACCGAGTTGCGGTCGGTGCCGCGCAGGACGATCCGTTCACGGCTGACCCGGACGCTCTCCCGGTAGACCCCCGGCGAGACCAGGACCTGGTCGTCCGGCCGGGCCCGGTCGACCGCCTGCTGGATCGTGGGCGCGTCCTCGGGCACCCGGATGACGGCCGGTGGCGGCGGGGGCGACTGCCCGCCGTCGGAGGAACAACCGGCGGCCCCGCCAAGGGAGATGACGGCGGCACCGGCGAGCAGGCCGGACATCCAGCGCCGCCTTCGGCGCCGATGAACAATCATGACTGTGTCGGACATGTCGCCAGATATACCAGCACGGCGTGACCGGACCCTCACGCACCGTCAGCCGCTCGGCCCCTTGCCATGGGCGGGCCTCACCGCCTCAGCGGCCGAACAGCCCTTCTCCCGAGCCCGGGGGCACGTAGAGGACGGCCGAGGCCCGGTGCTCGACGAACGGGGTCAGCGCGTCCCGCTCGGCCATGCGCTCCTGCACCCGGACGAACAGGGCCGGGTCCTTCATGTAGGCGCAGAACAGCAGACCCTGGTCGTCCGGCCCGTCCGCGTAGTTGTATCCCCGGCGCAGCATGCGCGCCCCGCCGTCGAGGCGCGGGTTGGCGATCCGGATGTGCGCGGTGGCCGGGATGAGGTAGCGCCCCTCCGGGGTCTTGGCGTGGAAGTCCGGCTCGTCGTGCTCCCGGCTGCCGCCGAGCGGCCGCCCGTCCTCCCGCTGCCGCCCGATCACCGCCTCCTGCCGCTCCAGCGGCAGTTGGGCGAAGGCCTCCACGGACATGACGATGCGTCGGTAGACCAGGTAGGTCCCGCCGGCCTGCGGCCCGTCCTCCAGCCAGATCCACCGGTCGCCCGAGGGGCCGGGGTTGGCCGTGCCGTCCTTGAAGGCGAACAGGTTCCTGGGAGTCTCCCCGGCCGGTGTGGGCGGCAGGTACCCGGCCTGCCGCCAGCGGGCGCTCAACAGGCCCGCCGCCTGACCGTCCATCACATCGGCTGCCGTCCGGAGGGCTTCGCTGCCCGCACCGCTCACCTGCAGCAGGACGTCCGCGCCGCTCCGGCCCGGATCCAGGCGGTCGCCGGGCAGCGGGGGCAGCTCCCGGAACCCCTCGGGGGCGTTCAGCGGGACCCGCTGCGACAGGCCCGGACCGACCCCGAGGACGGTGACGACCGAGGCCCTGCGAGCCGTGTCGTTCCAGGCTCCGACGAGCGCTTCCAGGGCCTTCGCCGCCCGTTCGCCGGCGGCGCCGGTCAGGTCGTAGGCGAGCAGCAGCACGTGCGGCAACGGCGGCGCCACGAGCCCGGGCTGACGCACCGTCGGCCGGGACTCCGGCGGCGGGACCGGGCCCCCCGCCGGGCGGGGTACGGACCGGCCGGCGTACCAGGCCGTCGTGCCGACGGCCAGGGCGGCTGCTCCCCCCAGGAGGGCGCGCCGGGGAGTGCTGGATCGGTTCGGCTGAATCGGATGCACGGCGGTGATTGAACCCGTCGGGGTGGCGCCCACGCGAGCCCGGAACCACGCGGAAGGTCCGAAACTCCCCCGATGTCACTACGGCTTCCACCCGCACGGGTGAGCCGGCACTGCTCCATCCGCGTGCGGCGCTACGGCAGCCCCGCCCAGCCGCCGCCAGTCCCGGACGATCAGCACGACGGCCACCAGGGCGGCAAGGGTAGCGGCGGCGAAGCCGACCTGCGTCAGGATCCTCATCGGGCACCTCTCCGGGCCGCCGTCAGCACGTGCCGCGGCATTGGGTGCCGCCCCGGGCCAGGATGTGCACCGGCTCCCGGGGCGGCTCGGTGGCGATCCTCACACGATCCACACATCCGGGGGAACAGTCGTGGACCCATCGGTGTCCGAAACAGGACCAAAGTCCCGGTGCACCCCCGCCGACCTGCGGGTTCCTCGACCCGACGCCCCGCCGGACCCCCGCCGGACGGCGGGTACGACAGGGCCGGCCGGTGACGCCCCGTCAGTCACGGCCGGGACCCGGGCGGCCGCCGGAGGTCCGAGGGCAGTCGGTCGACGCCGAGGTGGCGGTGCTCGGACCCGGTGGGAACGAGGCGCTCCGCAGCTGCCAGGAAGTCCTCGACGTCGGCCACCGGGGCCAGCAGCAGTGCGCTGCTCTCGACTCCGCAGAGCACCATCACGAGGTGCTCGGGGTCCCCGACGCCGGGAGGGAAGATCCTGACGTCCCCGATGCCGGCACGCTCCCGCAGGCCGGTGACCAGCAACTCGCGGGCGAAGGTCCAGCGCACCACCGCCGCCCCCGGGGCGGCCTCGCAGTCGAGGTGCACCGCGTACGGGTCCGCCGCCAGGTAGCACAGCTGTGCCGCCAGGGTCACCGGCTCGCCCGACGGCGCCACCAGGGTCAGCACGGTCGGCCGGGCACAGCGGCCCCGGCCACGCCGCCGACCGAGCAGCCGGCGGCCCGGCTGGCTGCTCACCCCGCCTCCCCGCCACGGGCGGGCGACGCTCCCCCGGCGGTGCCGGTGGCCCGTCCGACCGCCACCACGACGGTCGGCCCGGCCACCCCGGCCACCCCGGTCATGCTTCCCGTGCCGCTTCCAGCGACGCCAGCACGACGCCCTGCTGCTGCGGGACCGCCAGTCCGGTCATCCGGATCGCCCGCAGCGTCTGCCCGCTCACGCACATCCGGCAGAGCCCGACCACCGGGTACCCGCCGCCGACCAGGACCCCGGTGGACGCCTCGTCGCCGTAGACCGGGCGCAGGCAGCCCGGGCAGGCCACCGCCTCCTCACGCTCCCAGAGCCCGGGCGGCACGTCCGTGTCGAGCCCGGCGATGATCGGCTCCATCGCGACGCCCGCCTCGGCCCACAACGAGAGCGGCAGCTCGGCCCGTCGGATGACCTCGAACCCCCCGGCCTCCTCCGGCCCGTCGGGCCGGAGCGCGACCAGGATCCCCAGGCCCGACGGGGCCGGGTCGGGGAAGAACGCGACCGGTCCCGGGACGTCCTCGGGCTGCGCCAGCGCGTACTGGGTGCCGTCCCGGAAGGCCGCCGCGAGCTCGCGCAGGATCCGGCCATCGGCGTCGTTGCGGAGCCTCAACTGCCAGATGCCGACGTCCCCTTCGGCCTCGGCCGGCGAGGCGGTCAGCAGCAGCCCGTTGCCGGCCGCGCGCACGTCGAGGTGCATCAGCCCCCTCGCCGCGTGCACGCCGCTGCCGAACCACTCCGTAGCGCTGGTGCGCTCGGCGGCCTGCCGTCTGCGCTCCCTGCTCTCCCTGGCCTTGCTCACCTTGCTGTCCCTGCGGGGCTTGGAGACCGTCATGCTCGTCCTCGACTCTCGGGCGGGAGCCCGTCCGGCGGGCCGCTCCCGCCCGGACCCGCCGCCGTCCTGGCGGGCTCAACGCGTGCGCCCACCGCAGGACACGTCCGGCTACTCCGCACGGCCCTGCCCGTGCCGGTCCTGACGGTGCGTTCGCACCTCAGGGAGCCGCCGGAGCACTGAGCGGGGCCCGGACCACCGGTGGTCCGGGCCCCGCTCCGTGACGCTCGGTCAGGACAGCGGCGTGCACCCCGGCGCCGGGGCGTTCGGGTGCTGGCCGTCGTAGCGGAGCACCGTCCGCTGGAACGCCCCGGTCAGGTTCTCCCAGAAGCGGGAGGCGGTCATCGGCGCACGGACCGACTGCTGGAGCTCCTGGAGCTCGCCGCAGGCCAGCTTGGCCCGGGCCGCCGCGGTGGCGTCGGGGTTGAGGCCGGGGACCTTGTCGAGCGCGGCGTCGGCGGCCGCGTAGTCGGCCACCAGCCACTCCATCGGGACGAGCTTCTCGTGCCCGGCCCGGACCCGCTGGCCCATCGCGGCGTGCGCGCCCAGCGGATACGCCAGCCCGGCCGGGTCGATCACCAGGGCGTCCAGCGGGATCGCCGCGCCGACCGCCCCGAGACCGCCCTGGGTCACCGCGTACCTGACCGGTGTCGGGTAGTCGAGCTTGACCGGCACCCGGTACTGGCCGCCGGCGGCGTCCGGGAACCAGAGCTGCAGGCTCGGCGCCGCGTCCGTCGGGGCGAGCCGGAAGGTCTCCCCGAAGCCGGCCTGGTCCTTGATGTGGACTGCGGTGGTGTCGGGGTGGGCGCTGCCCGTGTACTTCTGGGTCCAGGCCCGCTCGTTGGACACGCCCCAGGTGTTCCACATCGCGTCCACCCGCAGGGCCACCAGGCAGGTCACGGCCCAGGCGGCCAGCCCGCCGGCCAGCACCAGGCCGGCCCGGCGGACGTGCACCAGCATGGTGGGCAGCAGCAGGGTGAAGAGCGCCGGCAGCAGCATCCGCGCGTGCATGAAGTCGCCGCCGACCCGGACCACGTAGATGGTCATCAACACGCCGCCGGCCAGCGTCATCCACCGCAGGGCCCCCTCGCCGCCGCCCTCGCGGACCCGCTCGCCCTTCGGCGCGACCATCGCCAGCAGCCGGGTCAGCAGCACCGGCAGCCAGAGGTAGTAGGTGTCGGCGAAGTCCTGGAGGTAGGCCAGGCCGCGCGGGACGTCGGCCGAGCCGGCCTCCTTGGCCACCGCCGGCAGCGGCGACAGCAGCCCGTAGTAGCCCATCCGGAACACCTGGTAGGCCAGCGGGACGGCCCAGGCGAGCGCCAGGAGCAGCGTCAGCCGGGGCCAGGACGGCCTGCCGCGCCAGATCAGCCAGGACATCCAGACCACGCTGATCAGCAGCAGGTCCGGCCGCACCAGCCAGCCGAGCCCGGTGACGACGTACGCGAGCGCCTCGGCCCTCCGCCCACCGGTGGGCACCCGGGTCAGCGCGTACCAGCAGAGGCCGAGCCAGCCGAAGACCAGTCCGCTCTCCAGCGCCGAGGTGGCGAAGTCCCAGAACGGCGGCAGCACGGCGACGGTCAGCGCGCCGGCCGGAAGGGCGAAGGAGCCGGCCGGGGCGGTCCCGATCAGCCGCCGGGCCCCGAGCAGCGCGCCGAGCAGGCCGAGGACGGTGCAGACCAAACCCGTCCACACCGCCAGCAGGCCCAGGTCGACCGGCAGCACGTACCGCAGCGCCGCGAGCAGGTAGGTCCAGAGCGTCGAGGTGTTGGTCTCGGCCCGTTCGCCGACGTTGAACACCGGCCCGTTGCCCGCCATGAGCTGACGCACCGTCCGGGTGACGATCAGTCCGTCGTCGGCCATCCAACGGTGCCGGTAGGCGCCGACCGCGAGCAGCGCGCACGGAAGGACGACGGCGGCCGCCTCCGTGAGCCGGGTGGTCCGCCACCGTCCCCCCGGCTCCTCGGGCGGGCTCTCCGGTCTGCTCAGCTGATCCGTATTCGACCGGCTATCGGAGATGATGGTCACCGAAGGCTCCAAAGAATAGTGAAAGGCACGTGGCCGCCAGGAGCCGACTTTCCGGAATTCACCTCCGGGGGCTCTCGGTGCAGGATTCTACGAGCGCCACCGGAAGGGCACGGATGTCGACGCGCCGCCCCGGCTCCCGGCGAATTTGACATAAGGAATGTCGTCCGATTTTTCAGCGACCGTGGACGGCGCACCCGTACACCGCGGTCCAGACCAGCGCGGTGATCAGCAGCGGCCGGTCGCGGAGGATGACGTCCTCCGGGGCACCGGCGGTGCCGTGGTCGGCGAACACCCCGTACCGCAGGACGCCGATCAGGAACGGGGCGATGGAGAGCTCCCGCCACGGCAGCACGGCCGGATGGGTCACCGCGGTGGCGGCCGGGTACCCAGTCGCCCAGAGGCAGTAGCTCAGCATGGTGGCGCCGGCCGCCAGCTGCCAGACGAAGCGCAGGTAACCGACCGAGTAGTCGGCCAGCAGCTCCCGGGTGGCACCGGCCCGGTCCGCCATCAGCTTGAGCTCGGAGTACCGCTTGGCCGACACCACGAACAGGGCGCCGAAGCTCGTCGTGATCAGGAACCACCCGGAGATCGGCACCCCGATCGCCAGTCCGCCGACCAGCGCCCGCACCAGGAACCCGGAGGAGACCACCACGAGGTCGACCACCAGGAGGTGCTTGAAGGTGGTGCAGTAGACGGCCTGGACCACCAGGTAGGCGGCGACCGCCGCCGTGGCCATGGCGTTCAGCGCCAGGTACGAGCCCACCAGTGCGGTGCACGCGAGCACGGCGGCGGCGGCGAACGCCAGCGCCACCGGAACGGTCCCGGCGGCGATCGGACGGCGGCACTTCGCCGGGTGCGCCCGGTCCGCCTCGACGTCGAGCGCGTCGTTCAGCAGATAGACCGCGCCCGCCGCCGCCGTGAACAGGACGAAGACCAGGAGGAGCCGGGACGGGTTCCCCGACGCGGTGAGCTGGCCGGCCGCGGCCGGCGCCGCCAGGACCAGGAGGTTCTTCGCCCACTGGCGCGGCCGCACGGTCCGGAGCAGTCCGACCGCCACGGAGGCCGCTGTCCGCCCGGCCGCCACGGGCTGAGCGCCTGCGGGGCGGGGCACCCTGGGCGACGGGTTGGGCACCAGGTCGCCGACGGCCACGGTCCGGTCAGCCACGGGTCACCCCCTCCGCGGTCCAGCGGCGGCCGAGTCCGCCGACGGCCGCCCCGAGCACCACCCCCGCCGTGACGTGCTCGCCGCACCAGGAGGGTCCGCGGGCCGCCCTCACCACCGGCTCCCCACCGGTCGCCACGAAGACCGTGTGGAGCGGACGGGTGTCGTATCCCCGCTCCACCGACTTGTCCGCCATCAGCACATTACCTTCCGACACACGATTCGTTGTCCAGAGCGTTCAGGAATTCAGGGAAAGCGCCGCGACCCGTCCTCCGGCGAGAGAATGGAGATCAGGAAAATATGATGAGTAGCGACTTTTCCAGTCGCTACGCCATTCGGTCGGAAGGCATTCTCGCTTCGCCTCGTCAGCAGTCAGCGACGCTAGCGTAGGAGCCATGTCACGCTCCCCAGGCACTACGCCGACTCCTTTGCATTCCCCACTCCTGGAGCAATCGGCCCCGCCACCACCCCCCCGGCCTCGCCAGTCCGAGGAGGCCCCGACCGCCTTGCTGTCCGGCTGGGGACGCACCGCGCCCTCACCCGCACGGGTGGTCATCCCGGGCCGCGTCGAGCAGATCCGGGCCGCCGTGTCGGCGGCAGGCCCCCGGGGGATCCTGGCCCGCGGTCTCGGCCGCGCCTACGGCGACGCCGCGCAGAACGCCGGCGGGTCGGTCCTCGACATGACCGCCTGCGCGGCGATCCGCTCCTTCGACGTACCGAACGGCCTCATCACCGCGGACGCCGGCCTGAGCCTCCATCAACTGATGCGCGCGGTACTGCCGTTCGGCTGGTTCCCGCCCGTCACGCCCGGGACCCGGATGGTCACGCTGGGCGGGGCGGTGGCCGCCGACGTGCACGGCAAGAACCACCACGTCAGCGGTGGGTTCACCAACCACGTCACCGAGTTCGACCTGGTCACCGCCGACGGCGCCCTCACCACCGTGCTCCCCGGGTCGGAGCTCTTCGCCGCCACCGCCGGCGGGATGGGCCTGACCGGCGTGATCACCTCGGTCACCCTCCGGCTGCTGCCCGTGCGGTCCTCCCTGATGACCGTCGACACCGAACGGGTCGGCCATCTGGACGTCCTGATGGACCGTCTGAAGTCCGGCGACCACCACTACCGCTACTCCGTGGCCTGGATCGACCTGCTGGCCAGGGGCTCGGCGATGGGGCGGGCGGTGATCACCCGCGGCGACCACGCACCGGCCGAGGCACTGCCACCGGCGGCCCGGCGTGACCCGCTGCTGTTCCGTCCGTCCTCCCTGCCCGGGGCCCCGCACCTGCCCGGCGGTCTGTTGCGCCCCAGCACGGTGCGGGCGTTCAACCAGCTCTGGTACCGCAAGGCCCCGCGCTTCCGCAGGGACGAGCTCCAGACCATCTCCACCTTCTTCCACCCCTTGGACGGCCTGCCCGACTGGAACCGCATCTACGGACCGGCCGGCTTCCTCCAGTACCAGTTCGTGGTGGCGGACGGCCAGGAGGAGACGCTGCGCAGGATCGTGGAGCGGATCAGCCGCGCGAGCTGCCCCACCTTCCTGGCCGTCCTCAAGCGCTTCGGTCCGGCCGGACCGGGGTGGCTGTCGTTCCCGGTGCCCGGCTGGACGCTCGCCCTCGACCTCCCCACCCGCACGCCCGGGCTGAACGCGCTGCTCGACGAGCTCGACAGCTGGGTGGCGGAGGCCGGAGGCCGGGTCTACCTGGCCAAGGACTCCCGCCTCAGGCCCGCGACCCTGCGGGCCATGTACCCCCGGCTGGACGACTTCCGGAGCCTGCGCCGTGCGCTCGACCCGAACGGCGTCTTCACCTCCGACCTCGCCCGTCGGCTGGCCCTGTGAACCGCCCGGCCGCCATCCGGACCCCTCTTCCCCGTCCCCGTACCCAGTCAGGCCACCAGCTCATGAAGAACGCCCTCGGCGACACCCAGTCCCTGCTCATCCTCGGCGGCTCCTCCGAGATCGCCCTCGCCACCGCCCGCCTTCTGGTCGGCCGCCGCACCGACCGGGTCTACCTGGCCGGACGCCCCTCCCCCGAGCTGACCGCCGCCGCCGCCGAGCTGGCGGACCGGGGGGCCATCGTCAGTGAGATCGCCTTCGACGCCACCGACTACGAGGACCACGAGAGCGCGCTCGGCAAGGTCTTCGCCGAGACCGACGTCGACGTGGTGCTGCTCGCCTTCGGCCTGCTCGGAGACCAACTCCGGGACGAGGAGGACCCGTTGGCCGCGACCCGGGTCGCCGAGGTCAACTACGTCGGAGCGGTCTCCGCCGGCCTGGTCTGCGCCCGGCAGCTGCGGCGGCAGGGCCACGGGACCCTGGTGGTGCTCTCCTCGGTGGCCGCGGAACGGGCCCGGCGCGCCAACTTCATCTACGGCTCCGCCAAGGCCGGGCTCGACGCCTTCGCCCAGGGCCTCGGCGACGCGCTGCACGGCTCGGGGGCCCGGGTGATGGTGGTCCGCCCCGGATTCGTCCGCACCCGGATGACGGCGGGCATGAAGCCGGCCCCGTTCGCCACCACCGCCGACGCCGTGGCCACCGCCACCGTGCAGGGGCTGCTGCACGGTGCCTCCACCGTCTGGGCCCCCTCCGTCCTGCGGGTCGTGATGTCGGTGCTGCGCCACCTGCCGCGGCCGCTCTTCCGGCGGCTCCCGGGCTGACCCGGACGGCAGCCGGGGCCGGCCTCCGCCGCACTCAGGGCGTCCGGCCCCGGCCCAGTACCTCGATCTCGTCGGTCAGCGCCCAGGAGCCGATGCCGTTCCCGGTGACCGTGGCCCGGACGTACCGGGCCGTCACCGGGACCGGCAGGTCCAGGCGGTAGTCCTGGGCCAGCGGCCGGTGCGGGACGGCCGGGCGCTCGACCCGTCCCACCGTGGTCCACGGCGCACCGTCGCCCGCGCTCACCGCGTACTCGACCGCGGTCGGCAGGAAGATCCCGGTGTCGCGCGCCTGGAGCCAGCCGGTCGACAGGGCGCCGACCGACCTGCCCGCCGGCGCGTCGGCCCCGAGGTCGACCGTCACCGACCACTGGGCCGGGTCGTCGTCGAGCAGGTCGGCACCGACCCAGGCCGGGTCGAAGGGGTCGAGCGGGCCGTGCAGCCCGTCGGTCAGGCGGGAGCCGTCGTCCGGGTGGTTGGCCTGGCCCCACCCCTCGATGACGTAGGGACGCCGCACGGCCAGGTCCGCGAGCTCCTCGCGCTCGGGGACCACCACCGACGACGCCCCGCTCGCCGTGGTGCCGCCGAAGGCGTCGAAGGCCTCCACCCGGTAGGAGTGGGTGGCCGAGGCCAGTTGACGGTCCGTGAACCCACGGGCCTTCGGCTCGCGGAGGATCTCCACCAGTTCCCCGTCGCGCCGGATCCGGTACCCGGCCACACCACCGGGTGCCTTGCTGGTCGCGGCGTCCCAGTACAGCCGCACCGTGCCGTGCCCGGCGGCGACGGAGCGCAGCCCGCCGCGGAACGCCGGCGGCGGAGACGCGGCCTCGCCCCGGGTCCAGGAGGCGTAGGCGAGGTAGGTCGAGTTGGCCGCCGGGTACGTGATCCTGGCCGGATCGGTCGGCAGCAGGTGGTTCGCCGCGAAGGTCAGGTAGCGGGAAGCCCTGCTCGCGCACAGGTTCTCGGCGAGGGTCCGGATCGGCAGGTCGTCGCCGTCGAAGGGGTCGTAGGTCTCGGCGTCGTTCCAGATCGCGACGGGCAGGTCGGCGAGCCCTTCGGAGGCCGCCGCGAACAGCCGGCCGATGTCGGCCGGCGAGCGCCCGGTGCCGCCGCCGTCCTGGATCGCGATCGCGTCGATCGCCGGGGCGGTCCGGGTCAGGACGCCGTGCCAGAGCGCGGTCCAGGTGCGCAGCCCCTCCTCGGTCAACTCGCCTCCGTAGAACGGGGCGATGAGGACGGGCAGCGGCGCGCCGGGGGCCGAGAGGGCCTTCACCGAGGTGGCCACCCCGCGCACGTACTCCTCGAAGGCGGCCAGGTACTCCGGGGTGGTCCAGAGCGGGGCCTGCACCTCCGGCCAGAGGTACCACCCGGCCAGCAGCCCCGGGTACCGGCTGCCGTAGAGGTTCCACAGGTCGGCCGCCACCCGCCGGGAGTTCTCGGCCTCGGTGACCAACCAGCCCGGGTCGGACGGCCGCTGACGCCACCACAGCTTCTCGTTCGCGGTCAGGCCGAGGTGGATGCGGACCGGATGCCGCCCCGGCTCCCGTCCGACCAGGTCCGCCGCCCGGAAGAGGTTGTCGAGTTCGACCGAGCCGTCGGGGGCGCTGACGGTCTTCCAGCCGAGGCTCGACCCGGGGTAGTAGACGAGCCGTGAGGTGCTGTCGGCCGCCCACTGCACGTAGACCTCGTTCATCCCCACGTCGTCCAGCGCGCGCAGCTGCGCCACCCAGTCCTCCGCGGTCCAGGAGGACGCGAGGCTCGGCACCACGTAGGTGCCGGTCGGCACGGGCGCCGGAGCCCCGTTCGGGCACCTGGGCCCTGAGGCTCCGGCCGCGTGCACCTGGGCGGACGGCACCAGCATCGCGAGGGCTGCGAGGAACGCGAGGACCGGTCGGTTGGGTTGGATCACCGGACCGACCCTAGCCGTGCGTCCACCGACGGACGCGCCGCCACACCGCCCCCGCACACCGTGCTCGACGCAGGGTCGGCAGCCGTCCTACTGCGGCGGGCCGACCCCGGCGGCCGGTGCACGACGCCCCGGCCGAGTGGAGGTCAACCGCTCTCGGTGACCGGGTCCGACCGTCGGCGCCGACGACGCCCGCGCAGCAGGAACACGCCCCCGGCCACGGCAACCGCAGCTGCCGCGCCGGCCATCATCGGGAGCCGGGACGGTGCGGCTCCGCCCCTTCCTCCGTCCTCCGGAGCCCAGGCGACCTGGCTGGAGGCGCAACCGGCAAGCGGCTGCCCCGGGTCCGTGCGCACGCAGGCGGTGGTCACGACCTTGTCGCCGCCGGTGGTCCGCTCCCCGACCTTGGTGGTCAGGGTGAGGGTGACCTCGCGCCGGGGAGGCAGTTCGGCGGTCCAGGTGACCTGGGTGGCGTCGATCCGGCCGCCCTCCCCCACCGAACCGGCCTGGAGCGTGGCCGGCAGCATCTGGTAGACCTCGGCCGCCGCGATCGGCCGGTCGCTCTCGTTGCGGACCCGCACCGTGTAGTCGAGGGTGCCGCCGGCCCGTGCCTGCCCGCCGCCCGCGTCGATCGACACCAGCACCGGTGCGGTCGCCGGTGCCGCCGCCGGCGGGGGTGCCGGCGTCTCGGCGGAGGCGGCCCCGCACCACACGGCCGCCGGTAGGGCGACGACGGCCAGGGACGCCGTCCGCCGCCGGTTGGAACTCACCAATTCCTCGACCTCCTGGAGCATGCGCCGCACGGAACGTGCTGACGGACCGTCAGTGACTCTGCCCGGGTGACAGGCGCTCCGGCCCGTCCGGCCGTTCGTGCCGCGCGCCGGTCATCCGTCCGGGTCACCGCCGTGCCGCCGCTCGGCCGTGCCCGGCCCTTCCGTCCTGCCACCGTCCTCACTCCCCCGCTCGGCGCGAGCGGCGCCGCACCACGGCGGTGCAGGCAAGCCCGAGCAGGAGCAGGAGCGTCGCGGCGGTGGTGGCGGCTGCGACCGCCGTTCCGGTGTCCGGCAGCGGCCCCGGCTTCGGCTTCGGCGTCGGTCCGGGCGGCAGCGGGGCCGGCACGGTCCGGAGCGGACCGCCGTCGGGCCCGTTGGTGCCCAGCTTGTTGCTGTTGTCGGCCGGGCGGGGGTCGAAGGTCTCCGAGCCGGTCGTGGCGATGTTGTCCACGTCCCGGCCGTTCCCGGCGTAGCGCGGGGAGAGCGTCACCAGGACGCGGTGGACGGCCTTCTCACCGGGCGCCAGCCGGGCCACCGGACCGCACCTGACGGTCCGTCCGTCCGCGCCGCACCCGTCGGGCGAGGACACGAACGCGAGCTCGGCGGGCAGCGGGTCGGTCACCCGGACGCCCATCGCGGTCGACGGGCCGTTGTTGGTGGTGGTGACGGTGTAGGTGAAGGTGTCGCCCGCGTCCACCCGGTCCTTGCCCACCGGGTAGGCGGCGGACTTGGTCAGCGCGAGGTCGGCCACGGGGGTGCCGACCCGGAGCGCGTAGACGTCCTCGTCGTTCTCGGCGAGTCCGTCCGCCGGATCGGTCACCCGGACCCGCTCCGTCAGGGTCCGCCCGGCCTGGGCCTCCGGGGAGACCCTTACCTCGAACTCCGTCTCCAGGACACCGACCGCCGGATCGCCGGCACCGTTCCGAGGCTTGGGCAGGAGCCCGGCGGGGAGCTTGCAGACGGCCCGCTTGGCACCGACCGCCGTGCAGTGGCCGGGCAGCGCCCGGGCGAAGGAGAGCTCCTCGGGCAGGGTGACCGTGAAGGTGGCCTCGCCGTGGTGGGTGGAGGGCCCGTTGTTGGTGATCCTCGCGATGAGCTTCACCGTCTCGCCGGGCACCACCGTCTCCTGCGAGAGGGTGACCCGCGCCGCCATGTCGCGCTTCGGCGGAGCGGGGCGCCCGTTGTCCGGCAGCGGGGCGTCGTCACCGTCGTTGGCGGAGTTGGGGTCGATGTTGTCGGCGTGCACCACGGCCCGGTTGACGACGTCGGTGCCGTCACCCCGGTAGGAGGCGTCCAGCCGTGCGGTGAGCACGTAGGTCATCTTCTGACCCACCTTCAGACGGCCGCGGGCCGGGCAGGTGACCGTCCGGGTGGTGGCCTCCACCGTGCAGCCGGCCGGCTGGGAGGAGACGTAGGTCAGAGCCGCGGGCAGCCGATCGGTCAGGACCACGTTGTACCCGTCCGACGAGGGCCCGTTGTTGGTGACGGTGATCGTGTAGTCCACGGTCTCACCGGGGACCACCGCGCTCCCGCCGGCCGACTTGTCGACCGCGAGGTCGGCCTCGCCCCGCCGGGGCTTCCCGCCGGGCAGCCCGGCCGCGGCCGAGGAGTTGTTCGCGAGCTCCGGGTCCGCCGTGCCGGCCGTCACCTTGGCGATGTTCCCGATGTCCGAGCCGTTCCCTTCGTAGTCCTGGTCCAGCCGCACGGTGAAGGTGAAGGTCCGCGTTCCGTTCACCGCCAGGGTCGGCAGGGTCGGGCACGTCACGTCCTGCCCGGCTGCGGTGCACCCGTCGGACGAGGAGACGAACGCGAGGGGTGCCGGCAGTGCGTCGGTCGTCCGTACGTCCATGGCCCGGGAAGGCCCGGCGTTGGTCACCGTGATCGCGTAGTCGAAGGTCTCACCGGGAGCCACGGGGGCGGACCCGACCGGCTTCTTGGTGACCGCGACGTCCGCCTTGGCCGGAGCCGGCGGGTTCGGCCCGGGACCGGGGCCCGGGAGGGTGCCGGTCGCGGCGTCGGAGGTGTTGTTGCTCGGATCCGGGTCGGGGCTGTCCGTCCCGACCTTCGCCTGGTTGCGCACGTCGCTGCCGTCACCGGAGTACGCCGGGTCCAACTGCACCTTGACGGTGTAGGTCTTCGACGCCCCCACCGCGAGCGTCGCCACCTTCGGGCACGTCACCTCCTGCCCGCTCGCCGTACAACCATCGCTCGCCGCAACGAACTTCAGCACCGCGGGCAGACTGTCCGTCACCACCAGGCCGGAGGCCTGCGACGGACCGTTGTTCGTGACCGTGATCGCGTAGTCGAAGGTCTCACCGGGGGCCACCAGGCCCGTGCCGACCGGCTTCTTGGTGATCGCGACGTCCGCCTTCACCGGCGCGGGCGGATTGGGGCCCGGACCGGGGAGGGTTCCGGTCGATCCGTCGGAGGTGTTGTTGGAGGTGTCCGGGTCGGGGCTGTCGGTCGCGGCCTTTGCCTGGTTGCGGACGTCGGTGCCGTCACCGGAGTAGGCCGGGTCGAGCTGCACCTTGAGGGTGTACGACTTCGACGCACCCACCGCGAGCACAGGCGCCTTCGGGCACGTCACCTCCTGCCCGCTCGCGGTGCAACCATCGCTCGCCGAAACGAACTTCAGTGCCGCGGGCAAACTGTCCGTCACCACCAGACCAGAGGCCTGAGACGGGCCGTTGTTCGTCACGGTGACCGTGTAGTCGAAGATCTCGCCGGGAGCCACGGGGGTAGCGGACGCGGGCTTCTTGGTGATCGCCACGTCCGCCTTCACCGGCGCCGGCGGATTCGGCCCCGGACCAGGACCCGGAAGACCACCCGTCGAGGCGTCGGAGGTGTTGTTGCTCAGGTCGGGGTCGGCAGTGTCCGTCGACACCTTCGCCTGGTTGCGGACGTCCTTCCCGTCAGCGGAGTAGGCCGGGTCGAGCTGCACGGCCACCGTGTACGTCCTGGACGCCTTGGCCGCGAGCTTCACCAGCTTCGGGCACGTGACCTGCTGCCCCGATGCCGTGCAACCATCGCTCGCCGAAACGAACTTCAGCATCGACGGCAGAGCATCCGACACCACCAGACCCGAGGCATCCGACGGACCGTCGTTCCGCACCGTGATCTCGTAGCCGAACGACTCACCCGGAGCGACCGAGGAGCTGCCGACCGGCTTCTTGGTGATCGCCACGTCCGCCTTCACCGGCGCCGGGGGGTTCGGGCCGGGGCCGGGACCGGGCAGACCACCCGTCGAGGCGTCGGAGGTGTTGTTGCTCTGGTCCGGGTCGGGGCTGTCCGTCCCGACCTTCGCCTGGTTGCGCACGTCCGTGCCGTCACCGGAGTAGGCCGGGTCGAGCTGCACCCTGACGGTGTACGTCTTCGAGGAACCGACCGCGAGCGTCGCCAGCCTCGGACAGGTGACGTCCTGACCGCTCACCGTACAACCATCGCTCGCCGAAACGAACTTCACCATCGACGGCAGGCTGTCGGTCATCACCAGCCCGGACGCCTGCGACGGACCGTTGTTCGTCACGGTGACCGTGTAGTCGAACGACTCACCCGCAGCCACCAACGCAGTCGCCGTGGCCTTCTTGGCGATCGCCACGTCCGCCTTCACCGGCGCCGGCGGATTCGGCCCCGGACCAGGACCCGGAAGACCACCCGTCGAGGCGTCGGAGGTGTTGTTGGAAGTGTCGGGATCGGGGCTGTCGGTCGCGACCTTCGCCTGGTTGCGCACGTCCGTGCCGTCACCGGAGTACGCCGGGTCGAGCTGCACCCTGACGGTGTACGACTTCGACGCACCCACCGCGAGCGTCGCCAGCTTCGGACACGTGACGTCCTGACCGCTCGCCGTACAACCATCGCTCGCCGAAACGAACTTCAGCATCGACGGCAGAGCGTCCGACACCACCACACCCGAGGCCTGCGACGGACCGTTGTTCGTCACGGTGATCGCGTAATCGAAGGTCTCACCGGGGGCCACCGGCGTGGCGCCCGCGGCCTTCTTGGTGATCGCCACGTCCGCCTTCACCGGCGCCGGCGGATTCGGCCCCGGACCAGGACCCGGCAGACCACCCGTCGAGGCGTCGGAGGTGTTGTTGCTCGAGTCCGGGTCAGGGCTGTCCGTCGCCGCCTTCGCCTGGTTCCGCACATCCTTCCCGTCACCGGCGTACGCCGGGTCGAGCTGCACCTTGACGGTGTACGTCTTCGAGGTACCGACCGCGAGCGTCGCCAGCTTCGGACACGTCACGTCCTGGCCGGAGAGCGAGCAACCGTCGCTGGTCGAAACGAACTTCAGCATCGACGGCAGAGCATCCGACACCACCACACCCGATGCCAGAGACGGACCGTTGTTCGTCACGGTGATCGCGTAGTCGAAGGTCTCACCCGGGGCCACCAACGTGTTACTCGTGGCCTTCTTGGTGATCGCCACGTCCGCCTTCACCGGCGCCGGCGGATTCGGACCCGGACCAGGACCCGGCAGACCACCCGTCGACGCATCCGACGTGTTGTTGGACGTGTCCGGATCCGCGCTGTCCGACGCCACCTTCGCCTGGTTCCGCACATCCTTGCCATCACCCGCATACGCCGGGTCCAACTGCACCTTGACGGTGAACGTCCTGGACGCCTTCGCCGCCAACGTCGCCACCTTCGGACACGTGACATCCTGACCGCTCGCCGTACAACCATCGCTCGCCGAAACGAACTTCAGCACCGCAGGCAGGGCATCCGACACCACCACACCCGCGGCATCCGACGGACCGTTGTTCGTCACGGTGACCGCGTAGTCGAAGGTCTCACCGGGGGCCACCTGCGCGGACCCGACCGGCCTCTTGGTGATCGCGACGTCCGCCTTCACCGGGGCGGGCGGGTTCGGGCCCGGACCGGGAAGGGTTCCGGTGGCCCCGTCAGAGGTGTTGTTGCTCGGGTCCGGGTCGGGGCTCTCCGTCGCGACCTTCGCCTGGTTGCGCACGTCGGTGCCGTCACCGGAGTAGGCCGGGTCGAGCTGCACCTTGACGGTGTAGGTCTTCGACGCACCCACCGCGAGCGTCGCCAGCTTCGGACACGTCACGTCCTGGCCGGAGGCCGTACAACCATCGCTCGCCGAAACGAACTTCAGCACTGCGGGAAGGCTGTCCGTCACCACCAGGCCGGAGGCCTGCGAGGGACCGTTGTTCGTGACGGTCACCGTGTAGTCGAACGTCTCACCGGGGGCCACAGGCGTAGCCGCCGCGGGCTTCTTGGTAATCGCGGCATCCGCCTTCACCGGCGCCGGCGGATTCGGACCCGGACCAGGACCCGGCAGACCACCCGTCGAAGCGTCGGAGGTGTTGTTGCTCGAGTCCGGGTCGGGGCTCTCCGTCGCCACCTTCGCCTGGTTCCGCACATCCTTGCCATCACCCGCGTACGCCGGGTCCAACTGCACCTTCACCGTGAAGGTCTTCGAGGAACCGACTGCGAGCGTCGCCAGCTTCGGACACGTCACCTGCTGCCCGGTGGCCGTACAACCATCGCTCGCCGAAACGAACTTCAGCATCGACGGCAACGCATCCGACACCACCACACCCGAGGCCTGCGACGGACCGTTGTTCGTCACCGTGATCGCGTAATCGAAGGATTCACCCGGGGCCACCAACGTGGTGCCCGCGGCCTTCTTGGTGATCGCCACATCCGCCTTCACCGGCGCCGGCGGGTAAGGCCCTGGGTCCGGACCGGGAAGGGTTCCAGTGGCCCCGTCGGAGGTGTTGTTGGAAGTGTCCGGGTCGGCGCTGTCCGTCGTGACCTTCGCCTGGTTGCGCACGTCGCTGCCGTCACCGGAGTACGCCGGGTCCAACTGCACCTTCACCGTGTACGTCTTGGAGACCTTTGCAGCGAGAGTCTCCAGTTTCGGGCACGTCACCTGCTGACCCGAGGACGTACAACCATCGCTCGCCGAAACGAACTTGAGGGCAGCGGGCAGGGCGTCCGTCACCACCAGGCCGGAGGCCTGGGACGGACCGTTGTTCGTCACCGTGATCGCGTAATCGAACGTCTCGCCAGGAGCGACCGGGGCGTTCGAAGCGGGCTTCTTGGCGATCGCGACATCCGCCTTCACCGGCGCCGGCGGATTCGGACCCGGACCAGGACCCGGCAGACCACCCGTCGACGCATCCGACGTGTTGTTCGACAGATCCGGATCCGCACTGTCCGACGCCACCGACGCCTGGTTCCGCACATCCTTCCCGTCACCGGAGTACGCCGGATCCAACTGCACCCTGATGGTGAACGTCCTGGACGCCTTCGCCGCCAACGTCGGCACCTTCGGGCACGTCACCTGCTGACCGCTCGCCGTACAACCATCGCTCGCCGAAACGAACTTCACCATCGACGGCAGAGCATCCGACACCACCACACCCGCGGCATCCGACGGACCGTTGTTCGTCACGGTGACCGCGTAGTCGAAGGTCTCACCGGGGGCCACCTGCGCGGACCCGACCGGCCTCTTGGTGATCGCGACGTCCGCCTTCACAGGGGCGGGCGGGTTCGGGCCCGGACCGGGAAGGGTTCCGGTGGCCCCGTCAGAGGTGTTGTTGGAAGTGTCCGGGTCGGGGCTCTCCGTCGCGACCTTCGCCTGGTTCCGCACGTCGGTGCCGTCGCCGGAGTACGCCGGGTCCAACTGCACCTTGACCGTGTACGACTTCGACGCACCCACCGCCAGCGTCGCCAGCTTCGGACACGTCACGTCCTGGCCGGAGGCCGAGCAACCGTCACTCGCCGAAACGAACTTCAACGCTGCGGGCAGACTGTCCGTCACCACCAGCCCGGAGGCCTGCGAGGGGCCCTTGTTCGTCACCGTGATCGTGTAGTCGAACGTCTCGCCGGGGGCCACGGGGCTAGCGGACGCGGGCTTCTTGGTAATCGCGACATCGGCCTTCACCGGCGCCGGCGGATTCGGACCCGGACCAGGACCGGGCAGACCACCCGTCGACGCATCCGACGTGTTGTTGGAGGGATCCGGGTCGGGGCTCTCCGTCGCGACCTTCGCCTGGTTCCGCACATCGCTGCCGTCACCGGAGTACACCGGGTCCAACTGCACCTTGACGGTGTACGACTTCGACGCACCCACCGCCAACGTGTCCGCCTTCGGACAGGTGACCTGCTGGCCCGAGGCCGTACAACCATCGCTCGCCGAAACAAACTTCACCATCAGCGGCAGAGCGTCCGTCACCGTCAGCCCGGAAGCCTGCGACGGACCGTTGTTCGTCACCGTGACCGTGTAGTCGAACGACTCACCCGGGGCCACCAACGTGGTGCCCGCGGCCTTCTTGGTGATCGCCACATCCGCCTTCACCGGCGCCGGCGGATTCGGCCCCGGACCGGGAAGGGTTCCAGTGGCCCCGTCAGAGGTGTTGTTGGAAGTGTCCGGGTCGGGGCTCTCCGTCGCGACCTTCGCCCGGTTGCGCACATCGCTGCCGTCACCGGAGTACGCCGGGTCCAACTGCACCTTGACGGTGTACGACTTCGACGCACCCACCGCCAGCGTCGCCAGCTTCGGACACGTCACCTCCTGCCCGCTCGCGGTACAACCATCGCTCGCCGAAACGAACTTCAGCACCGCGGGCAGGCTGTCCGTCACCACCAGACCAGAGGCCTGCGACGGACCGTTGTTCGTCACCGTGACTGTGTAGTCGAACGTCTCACCGGGGGCCACGGGCGCAGCTGACGCGGGCTTCTTGGTGATCGCCACGTCGGCCTTCACCGGCGCCGGCGGATTCGGACCCGGACCAGGACCCGGAAGACCACCCGTCGACGCATCCGACGTGTTGTTCGACAGATCCGGATCCGCGCTGTCCGACGCCACCTTCGCCTGGTTCCGCACATCCTTCCCGTCACCGGAGTACGCCGGGTCCAACTGCACCGTCACCGTGTACGTCTTGGAAGTCTTGGCCGCCAAGGTCGCGACCTTCGGACACATGACCTGCTGCCCGGAAGCCGTACAACCATCGCTCGCCGAAACGAACTTCAGCATCGACGGCAGAGCATCCGACACCACCACACCCAACGCGTCCGACGGACCATCGTTCGTCACCGTCACCGCGTAGTCGAACGACTCACCTGGAGCCACCAACGCAGTCGCCGTGGCCTTCTTGGTGATCGCCACGTCCGCCTTCACCGGCGCCGGCGGGTACGGCCCGGGGTCCGGACCAGGGAGAGTGCCGGTCGAACCGTCGGACGTGTTGTTGCTCAGGTCCGGATCCGCACTGTCCGTCGCGACCTTCGCCTGGTTGCGGACGTCGGTGCCGTCGCCGGAGTAGGCCGGGTCGAGCTGCACCTTGAGTGTGTAGGACTTCGACGCCTTCGCCGCCAACGCCGCCACCTTCGGACACGTCACCTCCTGCCCGCTCGCGGTACAACCATCGCTCGCCGAAACGAACTTCAGCACCGCAGGCAGGCTGTCCGTCACCACCAGGCCGGAAGCCTGCGACGGACCGTTGTTCGTGACGGTCACCATGTAGTCGAACGTCTCGCCGGGGGCCACGGGCGCAGCTGACGCGGGCTTCTTGGTAATCGCGACATCGGCCTTCACCGGCGCCGGGGGGTTCGGGCCGGGGCCCGGACCGGGCAGACCACCCGTCGACGCATCCGACGTGTTGTTGGAGGGATCCGGGTCGGGGCTCTCCGTCGCGACCTTCGCCTGGTTCCGCACATCGCTGCCGTCACCGGAGTACGCCGGGTCCAACTGCACCTTGATGGTGTACGACTTCGACGTGCTCACAGCGAGCGTCGCCAGCTTCGGACAGGTGACGTCTTGACCGCTCGCCGTGCAACCATCACTCGCCGAAACGAACTTCAGCATAGACGGCAACGCATCCGACACCACCAGCCCGGACGCCTGCGACGGGCCGTTGTTCGTCACCGTGACCGTGTAGTCGAACGTCTCACCGGGGGCCACGGGCGTAGCCGCCGCGGGCTTCTTGCTGATCGCGACATCCGCCTTCACCGGCGCCGGCGGATTCGGACCCGGACCAGGACCCGGAAGACCACCCGTCGAAGCGTCGGAGGTGTTGTTGCTCGAGTCCGGGTCAGGGCTGTCCGTCGCCACCTTCGCCTGGTTCCGCACATCCTTGCCATCACCCGCGTACGCCGGGTCCAACTGCACCTTGACGTTGTACGTCTTCGAGGCACCGACCGCGAGCGTCGCCAGCTTCGGACAGGTGACGTCCTGACCGCTCGCCGTACAACCATCGCTCGCCGAAACGAACTTCACCATCGACGGCAGAGCATCCGACACCACCACACCAGAAGCCTGCGACGGACCGTTGTTCGTCACCGTGATCGCGTAATCGAAGGATTCACCCGGGGCCACCAACGTGGTGCCCGCGGCCTTCTTGGTGATCGCCACATCCGCCTTCACCGGCGCTGGCGGATTCGGCCCCGGACCGGGAAGGGTTCCAGTGGCCCCGTCAGAGGTGTTGTTGGAAGTGTCCGGGTCGGGGCTCTCCGTCGCGACCTTCGCCCGGTTGCGCACGTCGCTGCCGTCACCGGAGTACGCCGGGTCCAACTGCACCTTGACGGTGTACGACTTCGACGCACCCACCGCCAGCGTCGCCTGCTTCGGACACGTCACCTCCTGCCCGCTCGCGGTACAACCATCGCTCGCCGAAACGAACTTCAGCACCGCAGGCAGGCTGTCCGTCACCACCAGACCAGAGGCCTGCGACGGACCGTTGTTCGTCACCGTGACCGTGTAGTCGAACGTCTCACCGGGGGCCACGGGCGCAGCTGACGCGGGCTTCTTGGTGATCGCCACGTCGGCCTTCACCGGCGCCGGCGGATTCGGACCCGGACCAGGACCCGGAAGACCACCCGTCGACGCATCAGACGTGTTGTTCGACAGATCCGGATCCGCGCTGTCCGACGCCACCTTCGCCTGGTTCCGCACATCCTTCCCGTCACCGGAATACACCGGGTCCAACTGCACCTTGACGGTGAAGGTCCTAGACGCCTTCGCCGCCAACGTCGCCACCTTCGGACACGTGACGTCCTGACCGCTCGCCGTACAACCATCGCTCGCCGAAACGAACTTGAGCACTGCGGGAAGGCTGTCGGTCACCACCAGCCCGGACGCCTGCGACGGACCGTTGTTCGTCACGGTCACCGTGTAGTCGAAGGACTCACCCGCCGACACCAGCGTGGTACTCGTGGCCTTCTTGGTGATCGCCACATCCGCCTTCACCGGCGCCGGCGGATTCGGACCCGGACCAGGACCCGGCAGACCACCCGTCGACGCATCCGACGTGTTGTTGGACGTGTCCGGATCCGCGCTGTCCGACGCCACCTTCGCCTGGTTCCGCACATCCTTGCCATCACCCGCGTACGCCGGGTCCAACTGCACCTTCACCGTGTACGTCTTCGAGGAACCCACGGCGAGCGTCGCCAGCTTCGGACACGTCACGTCCTGGCCGGAGGCCGAGCAACCGTCGCTCGCCGAGACGAACTTGAGCACTGCGGGAAGGCTGTCGGTCACCACCAGGCCGGAAGCCTGCGACGGCCCGTTGTTCGTCACGGTCACCGTGTAGTCGAAGGACTCACCCGCCGACACCAGCGCGGTGCTCGTGGCCTTCTTGGTGATCGCCACATCGGCCTTCACCGGCGCCGGCGGATTCGGCCCCGGACCAGGACCCGGCAGACCACCCGTCGAAGCGTCGGAGGTGTTGTTGCTCGAGTCCGGGTCGGGGCTCTCCGTCGCCACCTTCGCCTGGTTCCGCACATCCTTGCCATCACCCGCATACGCGGGGTCCAACTGCACCTTGATGGTGAACGTCCTGGAGGACTTTGCCGCCAACGTCGCGACCTTCGGACACGTGACATCCTGACCGCTCGCCGTACAACCATCGCTCGCCGAAACGAACTTCACCATCGACGGCAGAGCATCGGTGACCACCAGTCCGGCAGCATCCGACGGACCGTTGTTCGTCACGGTGACCGTGTAGTCGAACGACTCACCCGGGGCCACCAACGTGGTGCTCGTGGCCTTCTTGGTGATCGCCACATCCGCCTTCACCGGCGCCGGCGGATTCGGACCCGGACCAGGACCCGGCAGACCACCCGTCGACGCATCCGACGTGTTGTTGGACGTGTCCGGATCCGCGCTGTCCGTCACCACCTTCGCCTGGTTCCGCACATCCTTCCCGTCACCCGCGTACGCCGGGTCCAACTGCACCGTCACCGTGTACGTCTTCGACGCCTTCGCCGCCAACGTCGCGACCTTCGGGCATGTCACCTGCTGACCACTCGCCGTACAACCATCGCTCGCCGAAACGAACTTCACCATCGACGGCAGAGCATCCGACACCACCACACCCGTGGCATCCGACGGACCGTTGTTCGTCACGGTCACCGTGTAGTCGAACGACTCACCCGCCGACACGAGAGTGGCGGACGCGGGCTTCTTGGTGATCGCGACATCCGCCTTCACCGGCGCCGGCGGATTCGGACCCGGACCAGGACCCGGCAGACCACCCGTCGACGCATCCGACGTGTTGTTCGACAGATCCGGATCCGCGCTGTCCGTCACCACCTTCGCCTGGTTCCGCACATCCTTCCCGTCACCCGCGTACGCCGGGTCCAACTGCACCGTCACCGTGTACGTCTTCGACGCCTTCGCCGCCAACGTCGCGACCTTCGGGCACGTCACCTGCTGACCACTCGCCGTACAACCATCGCTCGCCGAAACGAACTTCAGCACCGCAGGCAGGGCATCCGACACCACCAGACCCGCAGCATCCGACGGACCGTTGTTCGTCACCGTGACCGTGTAGTCGAACGACTCACCCGCAGCCACCAACGCAGTCGCCGTGGCCTTCTTCGTGATCGCCACATCCGCCTTCACCCGCGCCGGCGGGTACGGCCCGGGGTCCGGACCGGGAAGCGTCCCGGTCGAACCGTCGGACGTGTTGTTGCTCAGGTCCGGATCCGCACTGTCCGTCGCGACCTTCGCCTGGTTCCGCACGTCACTGCCGTCACCCGTGTAGGCCGGGTCCAACTGCACCTTGATGGTGAACGTCCTGGACGCCTTCGCCGCGAGCGTGGCCACCTTCGGGCACGTCACCTGCTGACCACTCGCCGTACAACCGTCGCTCGCCGAAACGAACTTCAGCACTGCGGGCAGGGCATCCGACACCACCAGACCCGCAGCATCCGACGGACCGTTGTTCGTCACCGTGACCGTGTAGTCGAACGACTCACCCGGCGCGACCGCCCCGGCGCCGACCGGCTTCTTCACGATCGCGACGTCAGCCTTCACCGGCGCCGGCGGATTCGGACCCGGCCCCGGTCCGGGCAGACCACCCGTCGAGGCGTCCGACGTGTTGTTGGACTGGTCCGGGTCGGCTGTGGCCGACTTGACCACGGCCTGGTTCCGCACGTCCTTGCCGTCCCCCGCGTACGCCGGGTCCAGCTGCACCGTGACCTTGACCGTCCCCTTCGCTCCCGGGTTCAGCGTCGCGATCGCCGGGCAGGTCACCACCTGCCCCGAGGCGGTGCAGCCCGAGTCCGCCGACACGAACTTCAACGCGGCCGGGAGGGTGTCCGTGACGACGACGTCGGTCGCCTGGGACGGGCCGGCGTTGGTCACCACGATGTCGTAGACGAAGGTCCCGCCGGGCGGGACGAGCGCGCTGCCCGCGGCCTTCTTCGTGATCGAGACGTCGGCCGATCCGGTCGCCGCCGTCGTCACGGTGAAGGCGGCCGAGTTGTTGGTCGCCACCGGGTCCTCGGCGTTCGCGACCGCTGCGGTGCCACCGGACAGCACGGTGCCGAGCGGCGCGTCCGGATCGACCACCACCGAGACCGCGAAGGAGGCCGTGGCCCCGTTCTTGAGCCCGGCCGCGATCGTGCACGTCACGGACCTCCGGTCTGCGGCCACCGTGCACCCGGCGGGCTGCGTCGCGGCGGCCGTCGTGCGGGCGGGCAGGGTGAACGTCACCGTCGAGGCCGTCGTGGTGTCCGACGGACCGCCGTTGGTGACCGTTCCGGTCACGGTGCCCGCCGTGCCGGGGGTCACCGGGGCGGACGGCGAGGTCGCCGCGATCGCCAGGTCGTTCGAGCCCTTGGCGGCCGTCGTGAGCGGGACGGCCGCCGTGTTGTTGGCGGTGTTCGGGTCGTCGGTGAGGGCGACCACCGCCGAGCCACCGGTGAGGGCGGTCGCGAGCGGGGCACCGGAGTCGACGACCAGGGGGACCGCGAAGACGGCCTTGGCGTCCTTCGCCAGACCCGTGGCCACGGTGCAGCTGACCGACCTGCCGTCAGCAGCCGCCGTGCAGCCGGCCGGGAGCGGGGCGCCGAGCGTCGTGCGCTGCGGCAGGGTGAAGGTCACCGTCGCCGCGGACCCGGTGGTCGACGGGCCGTTGTTGGTGACCGTCAGCGTCGCCGTGGTGGCGCCGCCGGGCACGACCGGGTTCGGGGAGGTCGCCGCGGTCATCACCAGGTCACTGGAGCGCGCGGTGACCCGGGCGCTCGGGCAGGTCGACGGGGTCGAGGCGTCGGTGCACAGCACCGTGCCGTTGGTGGTGTCCGAGGTCACCGCCGTCACGGCGTTGAGGAAGTCGCCCTCCTGGGCGGCCCTCGCCGTGATCTTCAGGGTCGCCGTGGCGTCCTTGGCCAGTGCGCCGACCGTCCACTTGCCGGTGGTGCGGTCGTACTTGCCCGCCGAGTCGTCCGACACCCAGGTGAGCCCGGTCGGCAGCTGGTCGGTGAGCACGACGTTGGCCGCCGCGTTCGGGCCGTCGTTCTTCACCGTGACGGTGAACACCACCTGACCACCGATCAGCACCGCCGTCCGGTCCACGGTCTTGGTCACCGTCAGGTTCGCCGGCGGCGCGATCAAGAGCGGCGCCACCTTGGACAGGGTGGTGATGCCGTCGCCGGAGAAGTCGTTGGTGGCGGTCCCCAGGGTCGCCGTGGTCTTCACCTTCGCCTGGAAGGTGAAGGTGTACGACGCTCCGGCGGCCAGCGTGGTGAAGGTTCCCCACCCCACCTGGGAACCGTTCACCACAGGCTCGTTGAGGTCCGTCCCCGAGGTCGAACCAGCGACGTAGTCCAGCCGGGCGTCCAGGGTGTCGGTGAAGCCGAAGGTGGTCACCGGGTAGGTGTTCGGGTTGGTGAACTTCACCGTGTAGGTGACGGTGTCCCCGGGCTTCACCTTGCCCGGTGAGACCGTCTTCTCCGCGGTCATCGCCTTGACGTCCGCCGGACGGAAGTAGGTGACGAAGCTGAAGGTCTTCGACTCGCCCGGCGCCAGCGAGTACGGCCAGGAGAGGCCCATCGCGCTGTCCAGGTTCTCCGTGCACCGGCAGGTGTTCTGCATGGGCTTGCCACCCGACGCCTGGTCACGGACGTTGGTCGGGGTCCCCTCGGCGTACGTGCTGCCGGCGGTGAGCGGCACGAGCATCATCGCCTGGCCGGTGCCGTCCGAGTTCTTCACGCACGCGATGCCGTTGCCCATCCCCGGAGCCGCCGGGAGCACCGCCCCGTAGCTCTGGTCGACTCCGGCCAGCAGGCAGTCACCGCCCCGGTAGTACGTTCCCGTCCGCGCGGTGGTGCCGGTGTTCACGACCGTGACGTCGACCCGGAAACCGTTCTGGCCGTTGACGTAGGAGTCCTCCTGGGACAGCCGCATCCCGCTCCCGGCCGAGTACACGGTCGTCATGCTGTACGGATCGGACGCGCTTCCGGTGCCGGTGGTGGGCGTCTGGCTGACGCCGGTCAGCGAGCTGGCTCCGTTGAACCAGCCCCCCGAGACCAGGGAGGTCCCGATGCTCAGGGCCGAGCTGCAGCTGGGCCCGCTCCCGCCGGACCAGAACTGGGAGGTGCCGTTGTAGTCGGCCTGGCAGCGGCCCGCCAGGGCGTTGGAGATCCTCGTCACCGGCTTGCCCTTGTCGATCAGGCCGGTGCTGACCACCGTGACCGAGATGCTGTTGGTGACGGGCGTCTGACCCGACGTCAGCGTCTGGGACGCCTTGTAGACCACCGGGGTGGCGCTGGTGCTCTGGCCGTTGGCGACGATCGTCCACCGACCGTCGGCCCCGACCGTCGCCGTGCCGATGGCACTGGTCGACGTACCGCGGGTCAGGGTCACGGTCGCGCCCGGGGCACCGGTGCCGGTGAACTCGGTGTCGGTGCCGATGGTGTCGCCGTCCCCCGGCGAGGTGATCTGCACGGCCGGGATCGCCCATTCGACCACCACCGCACCGGCCGTCTTCGGATCGCCGTACTTGTCACCGTCGTAGAACGGGTCGTCCGTCCCGGCCGGGGTCTTCCCCGACCCTGCCGTGGTGGTGCCGTCCGGGACCTTCGTGGTGTCCACGAAGCCGCTGCCGCCGCCACCGCCGCCACCGGCCTGGGTCACGATCGCACCGTCGCCGCCCGCGCCACCGGCGTAGCCGGCGCCCCCGCCGCCGCCGGCACTGCTGGTGCCGACGCTCCCGTCCGTACCACCCGCACCGCCGGCCCCGAGCGGCGCGGCCCCGCCCGCCTTGCCGGCGCGGGTACCGGCGTTGCCCGCCGCGCCGCCGACCGCACCGGCCGCACCGGCACCGCCCTTGACACCGCCGGCACCGTCGCCGCCGGTCGCGCCGTTGGCGCCACCACCGGCCCCGCCGTCGCCCGCCACGAACCCGGTGACCCCCCGGCCACCGCCACCACCGCCACCGGCGACCAGCAGCAGCGCGCCGGACGCGTCCTTCACCCAGGCCGCACCACCGCCGCCGCCCGCGTTGGACACCCCGCCGCCCCCGGCGGGCACGTTGATCGAGTAGGACGCCGCCAGCGGCGCCGAGACGCTCCCCAGCGTGTAGCCACCGCCGCCACCCCACCCCGAGGTGGCACCGGTGCCGTTGCCACCGCCGCCGCCCCACAGGTGGAAGCGGACAGCGGTCGCCACGGCCGGCGGCGTGAAGGTCTGGAGCGAACCGGTGCTGCGGAAGACCTGGCACTGGTTGTAGCCCGAGGTCTTCGCCGCACAGGCACCGGCCGCCGCCCGGGTCTCCGCCGGAGCGCGGTGCACCGGCGCGACCGCCGCGGACGAGAACGGCGAGGCGAAGGTGGCCAGCACACAGGCCAGAACCATCGCGATCAGGCGCTTCACTCTGCCGACCATCGAGTTCCCGTTTCTGTCCAAATCAAGGCATACGGTGGTTTTTGTATATGAATGCCTGATCGGATCAGAGGGCTCGTCGGCGCGCCGCAGCACTCCGCTGACCAGCAGGAATGCACTCGTTCAGCGCACCGGCCCGGACATGCCACGAGGCGCCGCCCGCGAGCCCGGCCGGTGGTCCGGCCCGAGCTCCGGCGGCGCCTCGCGCCTTCGGATCACCTACGGTCAGCCGTGGCGGCCGCTTCGACGGACCGTCAGCAGCACACCGAGCAGGACCAGGACTCCCGCCAGCGCGCCCAGCGGACCGGACGGGGTGTCACTTCCGGTGTCCGGCAGCTTCCCCGTCGGGCTCGCGGTCGGGGTCGTCGGCCGGGTCGGCGACGGCGTCGGGTCCACGGTGGGCGACGGCGAGGGGGTCGGGGTCGGGTCCGGCGTGGGAGTCGGGTCCGGCGTGGGAGTCGGCGGCACCGGCCGGATCAGGCCCATGTCCAACTGGAGGAACTCCGCGCCGCCGGCCAGCGACACCGCCGGGGCCAGCCCGGTCTTCGGGTCGGCGTCCGAGTCCTTCGTCGGGTCGCCCGCCCGGGGGATCGTCACAGTCCAACCGGCCGGCACGGTCGAGAGGTCGAACCGCACGCCGTAGCGGCCGTCCTTCAGCGTCCCGAACAGGTACTTGCCACCGGCGTCCGTCACCGTGCTGATCGGCTTCCCGTTCGCGTCCAGGATGTTCTTCCCGGTCTCGTCCACCAGGTACACGGTCACGCCCGGCACGCCCGGCTCACCCGGGTCCTGCAGGCCGTTCTTGTCGAGGTCCTCCCAGACGAAGTCGCCGAGGGAGTTCGGCAGCGGCTTCACCAGACCCATGTCCAGGTCCAAGTGGTCAGTCCCACCCGGCAGTTGGACAGTGCGGGTCAGGCCGGTGGTCGGGTCCGCGTCGGAGTCCTTCGTCGGGTCGCCCACTCCGCGCAGGGTGACCTTCCACTCGGCCGGGATGGTCGTCAGGTCGAACCGCACGCCGTAGGTCCCGTTCGGGAGCTTCGCGAACAGGTACTTCCCGCTCGCATCCGTCACCGCACTGAACGGCTTCCCGTTCGCGTCCAGGACACTCTGGCCGGCACCGTCCAGCAGGTACACCGTCACACCGGCCACCCCGGGCTCACCCGGGTCCTGCACGCCGTTGCGGTTGCTGTCGTCCCAGACGAAGTCGCCCAGCGAGTTGGGCTGCGGGGGCTTGACCAGACCCATGTCGAGGTCCATGTGGTCCGTCCCGCCCGTGAGGGCGACGGTCTGGGTCAGCCCGGTCGCCGGGTCGGCGTCCGAGTCCTTCGCCGCGTCGCCCGCCGCCCGGGTGGTCACCGACCAGCCGACCGGGATGGTCGTCAGGTCGAACTGCACGCCGTAGGTGCCGTTCGGCAGCTTGGCGAACAGGTACTTGCCGGCGGCGTCGGTCACCGTGGTGACGGGCTTGCCGCCCTTGTCCCGGACGACCCGGCCCTGGCCGTCCATCAGGGTGACCTTCACACCCGGCACGCCGGGCTCGCCCGCGTCCTGCAGGCCGTTCTTGTTCGCGTCGTCCCAGACGAAGTCGCCCAGCGAGTTCGGCGGGGTCGGCGGCCACTGCACGCCGATGCCGACCTTGGCCGGCTCGGCGGGCAGCAGCGGCTTGCCGTCGTTGCTGGTCGCCGTGTAGGCGAAGCTGTTCCAGGCGAACCCGGCGTCCGGAGCGTCCACCGAGGCCACCATCGACCAGGTCAGCGTGAAGCTCGCACCGGGGGCGAGGGCCCCCGGTCGACGGATCCGGAACCAGGTGGCCGCACCCGGGCCGGGGAACGAAGTGGTCCAGCTCGCACCGGAGTTGCAGGGCGCGTCCGCCGGGGTGGTCGGCAAGGTCGCCGGCCGGCAGGGGTTGGGGTCGGTGGTGTACTCGATCACCACGGTCGGGTCGCTGCTCGCCAGCGGCACGGTGAGCGAGGGGGTCCAGGAGGAGCCGCGCCCGGTGTTCGGGTTGAGCACGTAGCCGTCGCCCGGGGTGGGCAGGCGGTCGTAGGCGAGGAACTCGGTCACGGGCTCGGGCGAGTCGTTGCGCACCGTCATCCGGTACGAGATGTCGCCGCCGGGCGAGGTGGTCCCGGAGGAGCCGTAGTCGGCGTCCTTGTCGCCCTTGACCTCCTTGTACGCCCGCAGGACTGCGGGCACGTCGATCTGCACGTTCGAGCTCGCCCGGCAGAGCTTCTCGGTGGTGTCGCCGTTGCCGTTCAGGTCCTTGGCGTCGGGCACCGAGCTGTCGGTGCCGTAGTAGACGCAGGTGACCGGCGGTGACGGGGCGTCAACCGTGACGAAGACCTCGTTGGTCACCGTGCCCGGCTTCGCGCTGCCTGCCACCTGGGCGTCGAAGAGCACCCGGTAGGCGCGGTCCTCGTGCAGGTAGGTCTGGTCCGGGACCGGCGGGTTCCAGACCATCTTGATCAGCTGTCGGCCGTCCTTGCCGGGCAGCACGCTGACCGAGTCCGGCGCCTTGCTCTGGTTCCAGCCCGGGTCCGGGCGGACGCTGCCCTCGGTGAAGACCATGCCCGGAGGCAGCAGGTCGAAGAGCACCAAGGGCTTGTCGAGCGCCCGGCCGGTCCGGTTGAACGGGACCACCTGGAAGGTGGCGTGGCCACCGGGCGACGTCACCCCGCCGTCCACGGTGGTCTTGGCGGCGCCCAGGTTGGTGCCCGCCTTCACGGTGGTGTCGGCGCAGGCGTTGGCGGTTCCCTTCACGCCCGAGGCGTCGGTGCCGACCACGTCGACGCAGTTGTGCAGCGGGGTCGGCGCGGTGGCGCCGTTGTGGCCGGTGTACATCACCTGGGAGAGGAACTGGACGGCGTTGCCCGGGCTCCAGCCGGCCGGGATCGGGCCGTTCCAGCTGAACCGCAGACCGTCCAGCCAGCGCCCGGTCGGGATGCCCAACACGTCGTTGGCCGGGTCACCCGCACCGTCGGCGAAGGTCACCCGCCGGGCGGCCGCACCGTTGAAGGCCGGTCCGTTGAAGGTCTGCCAGGCGGGGTCGCCGTTGAGCTTGTACTCCAACGTCAGGACGATGGAGGTCGGGTTCCACGGGTTGAGCTGGATGCTCTGCGGCACCAGCCAGTTGAAGAGGTCGGCCGGGTTGCTCCCCGAGCCCGGGTCGGTCATCACCAGGCTGGTGACGGGGCCGGCGTTGTTGCTCGGGAACAGGCTCATCGAGTTGAGGTCACCGGAGGTGACGGTGGCGCCCCAGACCTTCGACGCCCCGACCACCACGCCGGTGACCGGCGGCTGGAAGACGGGCGTGGTCGCCTCGGCGGTGGAGAGGTCCTGCTCCGGGTCCGGGCCCAGCGGGTCGCCCTTGAGGGTGACGGTGTTCTTGGTGGTGGTGCCGTTGGGGAAGGAGGCCTCGGGGTACTGCACCACCAGCGCGCCGGGGTAGCGGCAGCCCGCCTGGTGGTTGCCCGCCCGGAACTCGCCGTTGTCGTACTCCCAGGTGTTGCTGCCCGCCGGCTTCTCCGTCCACCCGGGCGAGCGGGCCAGGTCCACCACGGCGCCGGGCGGCAGGGTGTCGACCAGCCGGCTGGTGTCCAGGTCGACGTTGGGCACCCCGTCCTTGGAGCAGGCCCCGAACTGGTAGGTGACGGTCCGTCCGTCCTGGCTGCTCGACTGGACGCCCTTGCTGACGTCGTACTTGGGTTGCACGACCGCCGTGGTGGTGGCCTCACCCTTCTGCGGCTGCTCGCCGTCGGCCGTGAAGGTCGCGGTGTTGGTCGCCTTCTGGCCGTTGGCCGTGGTGAAGTTGGGGTACTTGAGCACCACCTTCACCGTCGCCGTCGTTCCCGGTGCCAGCGGGCTGACCAGCTTGATCCTGGCCTCGCCCCCCACCGTCCCGGCCGGCGGCACGGTCGACCCGGCGATGTCGACCGTCGAGGCGTCCGGGGTCCACCCGACGAACTCCATCCCGGGCGGGAGGGCGTCGACGATCTCCCCGTTGACGCACTCGCTCGTGGAGCAGGTGTACGAGAGCGTGTAGGTGACCTGCTCCCCCGGGGCGGGAGCGGTCTTGTCGACCGTCTTGCTGAAGGTGATCGCCGCGTGCGCAGGGGTGGCGACGATCGCGCCGCTCAGCAGCGTGCCGCACAGCATGCTGAGGGCCGTCGCCAGCCGCGTTGTCCGGGCCAGGCCCCGGGGGATGGTTCTCCGCATGCTCTCAGTTGATCCCGCGTCAGGGCCGGAACAGGCCGACGACGGGTCCGACCTGATCGTCTTTCATCCGATGGGATCAGTACGGCTACGGCGCGACGCACCACCCGCGCGCCCCTGACCAGGCGACCGCGTTCGCGATTCGAAGGCGCTTTGCGCCAGAAGCGGGTTCCAATGGTGCTCACCATCGCCCCATTGGAACCCATACGAGCAGAAGACGTCCGGTAGCGACTTCAAGACGCATCCTGTGCAGCTCACTCCTCCGGTGCACGACGAGCGCCGCTTGTGGTGGGAGACCGCGCCGTGGCACAAATGTGACCGACCCGATCCGCCCGGCAGGAAGGGGCTGACCCATGGACCCCAGCCCCGCTCCAGCACGCAGGTCCTCTCCCGAACCGCCGCACTCGTGGAGCCATTGATCCGCTCACAGGCCAACGGCCTTCCTGCGGCGGTGGCTGTCGAACTCGGCCGCAGCGCCAGCCTGATCCACGAAGACGTCACCGACCATGCCCCACTGCGCCGCGCCCGTCCAGCACCCTGCTCCGTCAAGGGCCTGCCGGCGGCCATGCTGGCCGGGGACCCGCTGTTCTCGGCCGCCGTCCAGACCCTCAACGCCGGTCGCCGCGAGGAGTGGGCCCAGCCCGCACTGCTGGCGACGGTCCAGCAGGCGTGTTCACGCCGCCCTCCAACGCGACGGCGAGCTGTGCAGCCGACGCCGTGTCGCACGTCTGACGCGCCGGGCCGAGCGCCTGCGGACCGAACTGGTCGCCGACACCCTGCGCACCGCCTGCCGAGAACTACACCGCCCTTCCGGCCAAGCGTGTCCAATCCGATCGCTTTCACCAGTGCACGATCAACGAATTTAGTTGTTCAACAAAGGAGTTCACCAGGTCGGCGGCGATAGGCAGTCGCTGGCGGGCGTCTCCGAGCTCCGCCCCGACGTCTTCCACCGCCTCCATCCGGTGCACGGTCGTGATGGTGCGTCAGGGCGTCGCTGTGGCCATGCGGGGCACTCTTGATGTCGCCGACGTGGACCGGACAGACGTGCTGCGAACGACCGCCATGCACCTCCGTCCAGCCGTCGGCCCTGTCCCGGCGACCCTTGACCACCTGTACGCCGACGCGATGCTCCCGGCGGTGACGGAAGACCTGAACGGACGCCCTGCTGGCCCCCGCCAGGCGTCCCTGGGTGCTCGCACACCGTGCCCCTCATCCTCCGTCGACCGCCCGCCCGTCTTCTCCTCTGCGGCGGTCCTGCGGCGGTCTTCGGCGGGGCCCGTTTCCTACGGCCCGGCCAGGCTCGCGGCGGCCGCCTATGCCCGCAACTCCCGTAACCCGACAGGACGGTGGTACCTGTGGTATGCCTTGGACACCGACGCGACTCGGCTGGCTCCCTGGCGGAGCTGGCCCTGCGGGTCCACGACCCGTGCATGCAGACGGGCCCCGTTGCGGCACGCGAGCGCCGCGACCACCCTCGGGATGAGCTGGACGTATTGTGGGCCCGACGGCGGTCGGCGGAGTCGTTCCTCGCGGACCACGTCGAACGGGTCAGCCGAACGGCCCGCACTCCGGCACAGCCGGTGACGGAGCGGTCCGGCCCGGTCTACGATCCGCAGCGAGCGCTCCGGGCACTGGCGGAGGACCCCGGCAGGCACGGTGCGCGGTTCGATCGCGCCTCCCGGGAGTGCGCCGAGATGTTCACCCGGGCCGAGGCGGTCCTGGCCGCCGTCATGGACATCCGCCGGGCCGCGCGCGTCGGCGGTCCCCGAGACCCCGCCGCTCCGCTCGCGCGCGTGCCGTTGCGGACGGGCGACGACGAGGCCGGGGCCATCCTCGCCCGGGCCCAGGGCGGCGCGAACGGCGGCCGCTGCACGAAGTCGAAGTTCGCGTACTGCACAGCAAGGCCCTGGCAGTCGGTCATGGAGGACTTCGGACTACGGGGTTTCGCCGGCCACCCGACGGTCGGTGCCGGCAGTTGGTGGATGGGGCTGCTGTCCGGCGAGTACGACGACTGGCGGCAGGACTACCTTGCCCTCCTCGACTACAACTTCTACCTCGAGTACAACGTCGACACCGCGCTCGCGGGACCTCCCGGGCGCTTCGTCCAGGACGTGCTCGCCCTGTGGGACCTGCCGGACGCGGCTGCTGAGCTGCTGGTACGGCGGGAGCACACGATGTGCTCACTGGCGTACTTCGACGCCAAACGCCGCCACGAGGCGGCGCTCAGCGAGGTGACCACCGACGGGCTGTCGACCTGGGTACACCGGGACCGCGACCTGTGGCGCGACTACACGGCGGCGGACAGCGGCATCTTCGGGCATTACCTCTCCTTCGCCCAGGGCCCGGCCGGTCGGGACGACATGATGCTCACCCGGCTGGTCAACGACTGGGTCGACCTCGGCCCGGACCTGCGCTACGACGAGTGCAACCAGGGAGTCCTCGCGCTGACCCGGGGTTCGGTGGCCCTGCCCGACCTGCTGGCCGCCCACGAGCGGACCGTCTGGATGCTCAACGCCCAGTGGACGCCCGAGGGGCGGATCCGGCCGGACCGATACGCGGGCTGCGTGCTCACCGCAGGCACCTGCATGTGGCAACTGGTGAACCACCGCCAGGACGTCTGGCGCTACTACGCCCTCGCTGCGCACCTGGCCGACCGCATCGACAGCGGCCGGCTCGCCCGGGCCGGCCAGGTCGCCGACTGCTACACCCCCGACCTGTACCCGACCACCCCCGCAAACCCGACGCGGCTGCGCGTCCCCCGCAGGCCCCTGCCCTACCGCGTCACGGTCGAAGGACGGGAGTTCACCGGGACCGTCGACCTGCACACCGCCGTCTGCGACGCCGTCGACAGCGGCATCCTGCCGATGGGGCTGGTGGACAACGGCATCGTGGTGCCGGGGCTGCTGCGCGAGCGGCGCATCTCAGCCCCGGCCTTCCTGGCGCACATGGACCGCACCTACTGCGACCACCTCGCCTGGGTGGTCCGTTCCGGCCACACCAACGGCTTCAGCCGCGCCTACGGCACCGCCGTCGCGGCCCTGGTGATGGAGCAGTGGTGGCGCGGCACCTACCTCGCCGTCGGCGTCGGAAGCCTCATCGACGCCCAACCCGCGACCGTGGCCGGCGACCGGCCGCACCGGCGGACACACCCCTCACCGACGGGAGAAACCCGATGACGTCCGATGACGCCGAGGTAATCGTGGTGGGCGCGGGCATCGCCGGCGTGGCCGCCGCCGTCCAGCTCCGATCCGCTGGCCACCGGGTCACCGTCCTGGAGCGCGGTGAGCGAGTCGGCGGTCGCATGCACACGATCGAGCGTGACGGGTACGCCTTGGACGTCGGCGCCGGCTGGCTCGCGGACAACTACACAGCGATGCGCGGCCTCATCCGATCGGCCGGGCTGACCGCACACGTCATCAGGACCTCCGATCTGTTCGGCGTGATCCGCGGCGGGAAGGTCCACCACTTCAACGGCCACCGGGCTGCCCGGGACCTCCTGCGCACCGACCTGATCCCCCACCGCGCGAAGCCGAGCGCCCTGCGGCTGCTGCGCGACCTGCACTCGGTCCGGTCCGCCTTCGGCCACGGCGACCTCGCCGCACTGGCCCCGCTCGACACGGGCACGGTGACCGAGTACGGTCGGCGCCACCTCAACCGCGAGCTGTTCGACTACTTCGTCGACCCCCTGGTCTCGGCCTGGTACTTCCACCACCCCGACCGGCTCTCCGCCGCCACCGTCTTCCCTCCGCTCCAGTCCGCCCTGGGCAGCGACACCTTCAACATGGACCGCCGGATCGACGACCTGCCCCGGCTGCTCGCCGAACGCCTCGACGTCGTCCTGGGCGCCGAGGTGCACGCGGTGGCGCGTACTCGCAAGGGCTTGGAGGTGGCCTGGGAGACCTCCGGGGGCGAGCGCCGCACCCGCAGCGTTGCCGGTGTCGTCCTCGCCGTCCCGGCTGCCGCGGTGCCGGCGATCCACCCCGATCTGCCCGAAGAGCAGCGGCGCTACCTGGACGGGGTCCGCCACGAGCCCGCCGTCAGCGTCTTCTTCGGGCTGACACGGCCGCCTGCGGAACGGGCGACGTTCGTGATGGTGCCCACGAGGGAGAACCCGGACCTCGCCGCCATCGTGGTCAACCACCGCCTCGCCCCCAACCGCGCGCCCGAGGGCGCCGGCATCGTCTCCGCGCTCTACCGGCGCGACTGGATCCACCGCCACCGCACACTCGCGGACGACGTCGTCGCTGCGAAGGCACTCTCCGACATCGAATCGGTGGCCCCCGCCATGGCCGCACACATCCGCCGCCACCAGGCCGTGTGCCACGTCCAACGGTGGGACACGGCCCTGATCGCGCCGCGCCCGGGCGATTTCCACCGGCTGAGGGACTTCACCCGCGCCATCGACCCGAGCTCGCCCGTCCAACTCGCCGGCGACTACTTCGCGGTCTCCGACACCAACTCCAGCCTCCTCAGCGGACAACGGGCCGCGCACCGCCTCGACCAAGCCCTGCGCCGACACAAGACCTGACCGGCCGCTGGTCCGGCACCCGGCAACTCCACCCGGCACGGAGGCCGTCGTGGCTCTGCCCATGCCCGTCCCCCCGCCCTCCCACGAGCTCGACCTCCCCTCTCTGCGCGTCGCCGTGGAGGAGACCCTGACCGCCTTCCTGGCCGAGAAGGCGCGCACGATCACCGAAGGCGGGCGGCTGCCCGACCTGGTACGGCCGCTCCAGGACTTCCTGACGGCCGGGGGAAAGCGGTTGCGCCCCTTGCTGGCGATGCTCGGCTGGCACGCCGCGGGCGCTCCGGGCGGCCCCGCGGCCGCACTCCACCTCGCTGCGTCCCTCGAGCTCTTCCACGCCTTCTGCCTCATCCACGACGACGTGATGGACCACTCCGCAACGCGCCGCAACCGGCCCACCGTCCAAGCCCTTCACTCATCCCAGCACCCGCCCGGCACACCGGCCGCCGACCGGTTCGGCGAAGGAGCGACGATCCTCGTCGGAGACCTGGCCATGTTCTGGTCACAGGAGCTGCTGCACGCGATGCGCACCGAGCTCACCCTCGGCCAGTACCTCGACCTGACCCACGGCGGAAGTACCGACCCCAGCATCGACACCGCGATGACCATCGTCCGCTACAAGACCGCCAAGTACACCGTCGAGCGGCCACTCCAACTCGGCGCCGCCCTCGCCGGAGCCGACCACGCCCTCCTGCGCTCCCTCTCGGACTTCGCGATCCCCCTCGGTGAGGCCTTCCAGCTCCGGGACGACCTCCTCGGCGCCTTCGGCGACCCTGCGGTGACCGGAAAGCCTGTCATCGACGACCTCAGGGAGGGCAAGGCCACCGTGCTGATCGCCCTCACCCTGCAACGGGCCACGCCAACGCAGGCCACCAGACTCCACCTGCTGCCCGGCCGCCCCGACCTGACGGATGCCCAGGCGGAATCGGCCCGGCGCATCATCGCCGCCACCGGCGCCGACCGCGCCGCGAACGACATGGCACCCGGGGCCGTCAACTTCCTTTTGTACAGCGGGAGTAGGGGCGTGATGCGAGGAGCTCGAGCGCCAAGCCCAGACCTGAACGTGGTGGATGCCCCTGGGCCACAGCTGAACAAGCGTCATCAACCATGCTGCAGGCCCCGGAAAGCAGACGACCGGGGCGGGACCACGGATCTCGTGGTCCCGCCCCGGCCCTAGGGTCAGGTGCTTAGCCCTCCTGGTTCTTGCGCTTGCGGCTGACCGTGAAGGCCGCCCATCCACCGGCGAGCAGCGACATGGCGGTCAGCGCCGTCCAGAACGCGGGGACACCGGTGTCGGGGAGCGGCGGGCGCGGCGGACGCGGCGGCACGCTCGGCGTCGGGCTCGGGCTCGGCGTCACCGACGGGGACGGCGACGGGCTCGGAGACGGGCTCGGAGACGGCGACGGGCTCGGGCTCGGCGTCGGAGACGGCGACGGCGACGGGCTCGGGCTCGGCGTCGGAGACGGCGACGGGCTCGGGCTCGGAGACGGCGACGGGCTCGGCGACGGGCTCGGAGACGGGCTCGGGCTCGGAGACGGCGACGGGCTCGGCGACGGGCTCGGGCTCGGAGACGGCGACGGGGTCGGCTCCGGCGTCGGAGTCGGAGTCGGAGTCGGCGTCGGGGTCGGAGTCGGAGTCGGAGTCGGCTCCGGCGTCGGAGTCGGAGTCGGAGTCGGAGTCGGCTCCGGCGTCGGAGTCGGAGTCGGAGTCGGAGTCGGCTCCGGCGTCGGAGTCGGAGTCGGAGTCGGAGTCGGCTCCGGCGTCGGAGTCGGAGTCGGAGTCGGAGTCGGAGTCGGAGTGGGAGTCGGGCTCGGCTCCGGCGTGGGAGTCGGAGTGGGAGTCGGGCTCGGCTCCGGCGTGGGAGTCGGAGTCGGCGTCGGCTCGTCCGGGACCTCGATCGGGACGTCGTTGGAGATGACCGGGAAGACCAGGTCCCGCGCGTGGAGGCTGAAGTTGTTGGTGTAGATGTCCTTGCCGACGTTGCCCTTCGGCGTCAGCACCAGCGCCAGGTCACGCGACTTGCCCGGGGCGAGCACCCGCGGGTCGCTGACCTTGACGGCCGTGACGGCGGTGTCGTTGGCCGGGCAGCCGGCCTGGCCGAAGTCGGTCCGGGTGCACCACTTGGTGGCGCCGCCGGGCTTGTTGGTGGCGTGGGCCGGGTCGGGGTTGATCGTCCCGTGGGTCGCCGCCGTGAACTCCAGCGTGACCTGCGGGTCGTCCGGCACCGGGGTGAGCGACTTGAAGGCGAGCGTCCCGGAGAACTTGGTCGCCGGTGTCCGCCCGTCGCCGACCCACGGCAGCTCGTCGATGATGTCGACGCCGCGGAGGGCGAGGGTCTGCGGGTTGCTGTAGGTCAGCTTCCACGGCAGGTCGGTGTCCCGGGGGACCTTCGGGGTGTCGGTGCTCTTGACCACCGTGACGCCGGTGCCGGCGACGATGGCCAGCGAGCGCTTGGCGGTCCGCAGGGCCTCGTCGCTGGTGTCGTCCGGGGCCGAGATCTTCACCGTGTTCAGGTACGACCCCTCGGGCGCGTCCGCGTCCGTCGAGACCTTGTAGGTGATCGGCAGCATGACGGCGTTGGCCTGCTGGGCCGGCAGCACCCAGGTGATCGTGGTGCTGCCGTCCGCGTTCTCGACCGCGGACTGCTCGGCGACCGACGCGCTGCCCGCGACGTAGGTGAAGCCCTTCGGCAGGGTGTCGACGATCGTCACGTCCTGCGCGTTGGGCACCGCCGCGTTCGACTTCAGCGACGGGTACAGACCGAAGGTGAAGGTCTGCCCCTTGAGGACCTGACGCTGCTGGTCGGGGGTGTTCGTGGCGTCCGCCCCGGGGTCGACCGTCTTCTTGTCGACCCGTGCGAGCACGGGAGTGATGATCAGGTGATCGGCGAGGTTGCCGCTGGCGTAGTTCTTGTTGGGGTCGATCACGCCGCCCACGGCCGGGGCGTAGGCCGACCGGGTGTCGCGGGTCCAGGTGCCGCTCAGCGGCTTGAACACGCCCGCGTTGCGGACGATCTGACCCTTGCTCAGACCGCTGTCGTTGACCGTCAGGAAGGTGTAGAAGTCACGGCCGGCTCCTGCGGCCAGCGAGGTCTTGAACCGCACCTTGCCCACTGCGGCCACACCGCCCGCGACCTTCTCCGGGCTGTCGAACCACGGCCCGTCCGCATCCTCGCAGGTCTGCCTCAGCTGGGCGCCTGCACCGGTCGGGTCGAGCCGCCGGGCGAGCGCGGTGGCCGGCACGGTGTTCTGGTACGCGGCGTACTCGATGGTGACGGCCGGGGTGCCCGGGACTGCTGCCGCGTACTGCCCGGTCGCGTTCAGCCCGTTGCCCGCCGGGGCCTTGCTGATGTGCTGGTTGCCGTCGCCGAAGACGTCGCAGGCGATGAAGTTGGGGTTGTCCGCGTTGTCGGGGCTGTTGATGAAGATGTGCGAGCGGACCATCGTGCCGGGGGTCACCAGCGCGTTGTTGTCCTTCTTCTTCGGCGCGGTACCGGGCGGGCCGCCGTTGAAGGACTCGTACTCCTTGCCGAAGGTGCCGGTGCCGTTGACACCGATCTGCTGCGAGTTGTCCTCCAGCGGCTCGGAGCCGCCCGTGCCGTAGTTGGTCTGGCCGCTGGTGGAGGTCGGCGAGAAGTCGGTGTAGGTGTCGGTCAGCAGGGCGCTGCCGCCGAACTTCGCCGTGGTGGCGTCGATCTCGGTCTGCGGGATCCAGATCCGCAGGAAACCGGCGCTGATCACCCCCGAGTTCTTGGCCAGGTCGGCCCCGCCCGCGCCCTTCGAGGGGTAGCTGTCCGGGGTGCTGTTGGCACCGGTGATGGTGACCTGGACGTTCTGGCCCGGCGCGCCCTGGACACAGGAGTAGGTGCCGCTGTTCGCCGTGCTGTTGGTGGCGTCGCCCATGCCCGTGCGGCCGTACGGCGCGTTGCTGATGGTGGCGTCGTTGGTGCCGCAGGCCGGGTTCGCCGCGTCCCAGGTGTACAGCCGGGCGCCCGTGGTCGGGTCGCCGTTCAGCAGCTTGCTGAGGTCGTCCGTGAAGGTCATCGGGGAGACCAGGGTCTCCTGCCCGAGCTTGCTGAAGTCGCCCCGGCTCGGGTCGACGGTCCTGGCCTCCACCACGATGGGCATGGTCTGGACCCGGCCCGCTTCGCCGTTCGGCCCCACCGCCGGCCGGTCGGTGTAGGCGTACTTGCCGTCCTTGATCAGGTTGTACTTCGGCAGCGCGCTGACCGTGGTCTCCTGCGACTGGGCCGTGGTGCCCGTCGCGCTGTCGGAGTTGTCGGCCGTCGCGTTGACCGAGATGTTGAGCTTGTCGCCGTTCTTCGCGGTGCCCAGCACCTGGAGGACCAGCGGGACCTGCTGGGTCTGCGCGGTCATGTCGGGCAGCACACAGGTGAGCAGTCCGCCGGCGCTGATGCCCGACCCGGCGCCGGTGCACTTGTCCGGGAGTACCGTCCACTTGGTGTTCGGCGGCGCCTGCACGGTGAACCGCGGCCGCTCGGCCGTCCCGCGCAGGGCCTGGATCTCGACCTGGTAGGAGATCGTGTCATTGGTCCGGACGATGCCGTTGGCCGGATCGCTGTCCAGGCCCGGCCCGTCGGAGAGGGTGAACTCGCCCGATCCGTCCCGGACGACCGCGGCGTTGGCACCGATCGTGACCGGCGCGGCGTAGGCCAGGCCGGCCGCCGTCGAACTCAACAGGACGACGATCGTCGTCCCCATCGCGATCCGACGTGGGGTCAGTGCCCTCCACGTGGCCGCTCTCCACCTCTGCATGCAGGTTCCCTTTCGAGGCATCACTACCCGAAGGTCCGCACCGCGGCGCAGCCCGCCCGGCGCCGTGATCCTCTCTGACAGCACCTGAAAAGGCATCAACCCGGTCATGACGGACCACGTCATGACCAGGGGTAGCGCCTCGGAGGCGATTCGTCCGATCATGATCTGATGCGTCGTGGCAACTCCACCCGCACGGCTCAGCCGACCGCGCTCCCAGCTCTCCTGACGCTCCGTCGGCCGACCGTCCACGACGGGATGTGTGCGAATGCTGCGCCGAGCGGGTTGAACGGTAAGTCCAGGCGGGTGCCACTCGTCCTTCGGCCGGAGGCGCCGAGTTTCTCGGCAGGCCGTTCTCCGTCACCATTTTCGCAATTGTTCGCGCCGGAGCCGGGTGTGACTTCGGGTCAGACCCGGCCTTCGGCTGTGAAAGGAACCGATGTGATGGCGAAGATCGCCATGGGACTAGCGGGTGCAGCGGTAACGGCAGCATTTCTGGGAACGGGCGGTACGGCATTCGCGGCACCGAGGGACGGAATGCCGCCGGGCTGGTGCGCGGTCCACCCCGCCCAGTGCGGGGAGACCCCGAAGCCCCGGCCACCGAAGCCGAGCCCCAGTGCCACGGCCACCGGCCCGGCGCAGGGCGGCCCGGCCCAGGTCGCACCCGTCGGAACCGACGGCCCGGGCGACCCCGCCGACCCGGGTGATCCGGCCGACCCGGCCGACCCGGGTGCCTCGCCCGTCGTGGCGTCCCCCGCGCCGATGACCGTCGACCCGCCCGTCACCCGCCCCGGCGGGACCGTACAGATCAACACCGGCACCGCCTGCCCCGGCACCACCGTCACCTCGCCGGTGCTCCCCGACCCCGTACAGCTCCCGCCGGGCGGCACCGGCGGCCAGCTCACCCTCCCGGTCGGCG
>NZ_JBSFGS010000027.1:0-126999 GCF_053596675.1 Kitasatospora sp. NPDC001664 | reverse complement strand
CGCGGCCGCGGTGACGTTCGCGTTGGCCGCCAGCTCCGCGGGCGGCGCGAAGCGACGCTCCTCCTTGAGCAGGTTGGCCAGGCTCTCGTTGCTCACCACGAACTCCTCGTCCAGATAGGCCGGTTGAGCGCTCATCAGGGGCTTCCGTCGACGATTTCCCGCCGCCCTGGTGCTCGATGATGCTCAATCTAGCGCATCTTCGAGCAGGAATGTGCATGTTGTTCGCCTTGAAGTCGATGGGCGCTCACCCTTGCCCGCCGCTCGATCGCTGCGCAATGATGCGTTTTCAGCGCGCTGACGGAGCAGAATCGATCACTCTGCTGCATCGCTGTGCGTCAGGGAGACCCTGTCCCCCGAGTCCTTCGCGTCGAGCCGTGCCCCCACACTTCTCGAGAGACCGATGCCCCATGACGAACTCCCTGCCCCGCCGCGCGTTCCTGCTGTCGGCCGCCGCCGTGGCCGCCACCGCAACCGTCGGACTGCCACTCGGCCTCGGTGGCGGTCAGGCCCTGGCCGCCACCCCGGCGGGTGGCACCGTGCCCAAGGACCCGCGCCTGGCCCCGGTCGAGCACGTGGTGATCCTGATGCAGGAGAACCGCAGCTTCGACCACTACTTCGGCACCCTCAAGGGCGTCCGCGGCTTCGGCGACCACGCCGTCATCGACCTCCCCGGCACCTCCGCCGGCCCGTCGAACCGCACCGTCTTCCAGCAGCCGCGCGGCACCGGCTCCATCTTCCCCTGGCAGCTCAGCGCCCACGCCGCCGGCTGGGAGGGGTCGGAGTGCCACATCGACGGCGGCGGCCACGGCTGGAGCGACCAGCACAACGCCTGGAACAACGGGCGCATGGACAACTGGTACGCGGCCAAGTCCAGCACCGGTCTGACGATGGGTCACATGAACCGCGCCGACCTGCCCTACAACTACGCGCTCGCGGACGCCTACACCATCTGCGACGCCTACCACTGCTCGGTGATCAGCAGCACCGGCCCCAACCGCAACTACCTGTGGTCCGGCTCGATCGGCGCGGGCCTGCCCGGAGCCAACCAGGTCAGCTACAACGGCGGCGACTTCCGCCGCAAGGAGCAGAACTGGCAGAGCTACGCCGAGGGCCTGGAGAACGCCGGGATCAGCTGGAAGGTCTACCAGGTCTACGACAGGAACGCCGACCGGAACTACGGCGACAACGCCCTCGAGTACTTCGCCCCCTTCATGACCGCCGACCCCGCCAAGGACGGCACCGGCAATGCCTCGCTGTGGAGCAAGGGTGTGGCCGGCGTGCCCTACAGCGGCGGGGACGTCGCGGACGCCCTCATCGCCGGACTGCGCGCCGACGTGCTCGGCAAGACCCTGCCCACGGTCTCCTGGATCGTCACCGACTACGCCAACTCCGAGCACCCGGAGGCCAGTCCGAGCGTCGGGTCCACCTTCGCCAAGCGGGTCCTGGAGACCCTCGCCGCAGACCAGGCCGTCCTCGACTCCACCGTCTTCATCCTCACCTACGACGAGAACGACGGCTTCTTCGACCACGTGCCCCCGCCGTTCGCCGGCGATGCGAACGACGCCACCGAGCACGTCAACGGCGTCCCCCTGGGCCTCGGCTTCCGGGTCCCGATGATCATCGCCTCACCGTGGACCCGCGGCGGCCGCGTCAACTCCCAGGTCTTCGACCACACGTCGGTGCTGCGCTTCCTGGAGCGCCTCACCGGCGTCCAGTGCCCCAACATCAGCGCCTGGCGGCGCGCCGTCTGCGGCGACCTGACCTCCGCCTTCGACTTCGCCAACCCCGTCTTCGGGCCGCTGCCCGCACTCCCCGGGCCCGTACCGGCCGGCCACGCCCTGATGACCGCGGCCGCCTGCAGCACCGCCGGCCGCCCCACCCCGCCCGCCGGCAACGGCACCCGCCCCGTCCAGGAGTCCGGCAACAAGACCGCCTGCCCGCTGCCGTACCAGACCAACGCCTACCTCGACCGCTACGAGGGCACCTCCGCGAGCGGCACCCAGAAGGCCTGGATCGCCCTCGACAACCTGGGAGCCCAGGCCACCGGTGCCGCCCACCTGGCCGTCTACGCCAACGGCTACCGCACCGGCGGGCCCTGGCAGTACACCGTCGGGCCGAACGCCACCACCAGCGACTTCTTCAACATCGGCGCCGGCTCCGGGAACGGCAAGTACGACCTCACCGTCACCGGCCCCAACCGCTTCCTGCGCCGCTTCAAGGGCGACACCAGCACCCCCACCGGCCGCTACGCCAGGGTCAAGAGCTACTTCGCCCCGCAGATGGACCCCATCGCCCTGTGGTTCCAGCTCGCCAACGACCACCCCACGGACACGGTCACCTTCACCGTCGCCTCCAACAACTACCGCACGGGCAGCTGGACCTACAGCGTCCCGCCCGGCCGGAGCGTCTCCGACTTCTTCAACCAGCAGACCTACGGCAGGAGTTGGTACGACTTCACCATCACCGTGAGCAACGACCTCGCCTTCTCCCAACGCTTCATCGGGCACATCGAGAACGGCTCCTTCGGCACCACCGGCTCCATCGCCTGAAGCGTGTCAGGCGAGGCAGAACTCGTTGCCCTCGATGTCCTGCATCGTGATGCAGGACTCGTTGACGCCGTCGGCGCGCTGCGTCAGCACGTGCTTCGCGCCGAGCGCCGTCAGCCGCGCGCATTCGGCCTCGAGCGTGGCCAGGCGCTTGATCGTTGACATGGGCGCACAGTCACAGGGGGCCCGGCCGTCTCCGCAGGTCAGGGGGTCACGGGTGGTCAGGCGTCGAGCACCTGGCCCTCGTTCCGGACGACCGGCGGTTCGGTCGACCACGGGAAGTTGATCCAGGCGTCGGTGCGCTTCCAGGCGTACTCGCACTTCACGAGGGAGTGCGGCTTCTCGTAGATGACGGCGGACCGGACCTCGGCGACGTGGCTGAGGCAGAACTTGTGCACCAGCTCCAGCGTCTTGCCGGTGTCGGCGACGTCGTCGGCGATCAGGACCTTCTTCCGGGAGAAGTCGATCGCCTGCGGGACGGGCGCCAGCATGACGGGCATGTCGAGGGTGGTGCCCACGCCCGTGTAGAACTCGACGTTCACCAGGTGGATGTTCTTGCAGTCGAGCGCGTACGCCAGGCCGCCGGCCACGAAGACGCCGCCGCGGGCGATGCTGAGGATGAGGTCGGGCCGGTAGCCGTCGTCGGCGACCATCTGCGCGAGTTCGCGCACCGCCCGGCCGAAGGACTGGTAGTCGAGGGTCTCGCGCGTCTCGGTCACGCGTTCAGTCTCCCTGCCGGGCGGCCCGGCGGCGAGGACCGGCGCGCCGCAGATCCTCCTCCGGCGCCGCGTGGTAACGGCTTCGGGGGCCGATCCCGCGTGGTCCCGGGGTCCCGTCCGGCGATGACCCCGGCGTCTGGCGGTCCGTCACGGCCGCCCGCTCCGGGGGGTGTTGTCCCCGGGCGCGGCGGGGCGGGGCGCGGCGGGGCGAGGGGGAGGTGCGGGGGGAGCGGGCCGGAGACGGTGAGGTTTGATCCGGGGGATCGGGGTGAGACGCATCCACGGGTGACGCCCCGTCCACCGTTCCCCCCTCGGGCGGAGGGGGCGTGCCCGTACCGCAGGCCCGGCCGCCGCAGGCATCCCCCCGCCCGGCGGCCGGGGCCTGCGGTCCACCGCGTCCGCCGTGCCCGCAGTGGCGGCGCCGTACCGCCCCCGCGGGTGTCACCCGGTCGGTGGCCGTGGTCATCGCCGCAGGTGGGCGCCGGTAAACTCGGCGGGCATGGCAGACACCCAGTACGAAGACCTCCTGCGGCTGGTGCTCACCACCGGGACGGCCAAGGCCGACCGGACGGGCACCGGGACGCGCAGCGTCTTCGGGCACCAGCTCCGTTACGACCTGTCCCGCGGGTTCCCCCTGGTCACCACCAAGAAGGTGCACCTGAGGTCCGTGGTCAACGAGCTGATCTGGTTCCTGCGCGGCGATTCCAACGTCGACTGGCTGCACCGCAACGGCGTCACCATCTGGGACGAGTGGGCGGACGAGAACGGCGAGCTCGGCCCGGTCTACGGCGTGCAGTGGCGCTCCTGGCCGAGCCCGGACGGCCGGCACATCGACCAGATCGCCCAGGTGCTCGACACCCTGCGCACCGACCCGGACTCCCGCCGGATGCTCGTCTCCGCGTGGAACGTCGCCGAGCTGGACAAGATGGCGCTCGCCCCGTGCCATGCGCTGTTCCAGTTCCACGTCGCCGACGGGAAGCTCTCCTGCCAGCTGTACCAGCGCAGTGCCGACCTGTTCCTCGGCGTCCCGTTCAACATCGCCAGCTACGCCCTGCTCACCCACATGGTCGCGCAGCAGGTCGGCCTCGACGTGGGGGACTTCATCTGGACCGGCGGCGACTGCCACGTCTACGACAACCACGTCGAGCAGGTCACCGAACAACTCTCCCGCACCGCCTACGAGTTCCCCCACCTGCGGCTGCGCCGGGCGGACTCCCTGTTCGACTACGCCTTCTCCGACGTGGAGCTGCTCGACTACCGGCACCACCCCGCCATCAAGGCTCCGGTGGCGGTGTGAGCGTCGGGCTGATCTGGGCGCAGACGGTCGACGGGGTGATCGGCCGCGACAACGCGATGCCCTGGCACCTCCCGGAGGACCTGGCCCACTTCAAGGCCACCACCCTCGGCCGTCCGGTGGTGATGGGGCGTCGGACCTGGGACGCGCTGCCTCCGCGCTTCCGTCCGCTGCCGGGCCGGCGCAACATCGTCGTCACCCGCGATCCGCAGTGGCGGGCGGAGGGTGCGGAGCGCGCCGGGTCCGTCCCGGAGGCCCTGGCGAGTGCGGCCGAGACCCCTTCCTCTGCTTCCGCCGCTTCCGCCGATTCCTCCCCTTCCCCCGCCGACATCGGCACCTGGGTGATCGGCGGCGGCGAGCTCTACCGCGCCACCCTCGCGCTCGCCACGGTCCTCTCGGTGACCGAGATCGACCTGCGCGTGCAGGGCGACACCCACGCTCCCGAACTGGACCCCGCCTGGTCGGTCGTCGCGGACGAGGGCTGGCGGACCTCGGTGACGGGGCTGCGCTACCGCGTGCTCCGGTACACCCGCTCGCCGGGGGCGTGAGCTCCGGCCCTCCGGACGATGGGCCCGGTCCGGCATCACAGCTGCCGGACCGGGCCCGTCCGATCCTCCCACCGGTCGGAGGTACGGTGCGCGGCTGCCTGGTGGGGAACTCCTGTGACTTTCCTGGGACTTCCTGAGGCTCGGCCGACGGTGGGAAGAAGCGGACGGGCCGTCAGGGGCCGCCGGTGGGGACCAGGTCGGCGGGTTCGGGCGACCCGCCGAAGAGGGCCGCCTGCCGGGCGAGGGCCCGGTCGCCCGGGGCACAGGCGCGCAGGGTGTCCGGGTCGGTGACGGGTGGGCGGTCGGTGCGCAGGACGGAGGCGGCGGCCTCGCGCAGCCAGCCGGGGTGGGCCTCGGCCCCGGCGAACGCGGCCAGGCGGCCGAAGTGCTGCTCCGGGTCGTCGAGGAGCTCCTCGTAGGAGAGGGCCATCCGCCGGTCGGCGGGCAGGCCGGCCAGCTCGTCGACGCCCTGGACGACGAGCCGGGACCAGAACCCGGCGAACGCGGCCAGCGGGACGGGGGTGCGCATCACGAGCTCGCAGTCCACGTCACCGGCGAGGTGGGCGAGGTGGCCGGGGAGTGAGGTGATGTGCTCGGGGCCGAGCTCGAAGGGGGAGCTCAGGCCGAGCAGGGTCATCGCCTCGGTGCGCAGCAGGAGCGTGCGGAAGCCGATGTGACGGCTCATCGACAGCGCGACGGCGGGCCCGGAGCGGCTGAGGTGCACGAAGCGGGCCTCGGGGAACATGGCGCGCAGGGCGGGGAGGAAGGCGAGCGAGGCGCCCGAGCGCTCGACCACCACCGAGGCGTTCTCGCGCTGCCGCAGTTCCTCGAAGAGCACGCGGTACTGCCCGGGCAGCGGGCGGGCCGGCCAGGTGGGCAAGGCGGCGGCCAGTTCGTCGTGCAGCGCGTCGGGGTCGGCGGTGAGGGCGGGCAGGGTCATGTGGGAGACGGTGGGCACGCCGGTCCCGGGCCGGAAGCGCCCGCTGCCGTACGGGTAGAGCAGTTCCGGCATGGGGTACGGGGAGGCCGCGATGGCGTCGAGGGGGCGGACGGGCCCGCCCAGGACCTCCCAGAACTCGCGGCCGTCGACCGTCCGGCCGCCGAAGCCGAGGGTGCCCCGGCAGACGAGGGAGGTGAAGAGCTCGTTCAGGCTCAGCACGTCGGGGTGGGCCTGGAGGGCACGGGAGAGCATGGTCGACCCGCACCGGCCGGTCCCCACGACGAAGGTGATGCTCACATGTCCTCCTGCAGCCGAATGTCCGTGCGCCGATCGCGGCATGACCGTACGTCGGCCACGGGGCGGCGGAGATCACGGGCGGTGGGCCGGTAGCGGGCCGACAGCCCCGGAAGGCGGGCCCGTCGGGTCCGGTGAGGAGGGCTCGCATTCACCCGAACGGACGGCCCGGCCGGACGGTCCCGCACGTGGAGGGCCGCCCGCCGGCGAGCGGCGGACGGCCCCGGTGTCACGGCGTCACTACCCGCAGGTGGCGTGGGCGCCCCCGTTGGGGAGCAGCGAGTCGCTGACCCAGCCGTAGGTCCTGTCGTGCGAGTTGTACAGGTAGGTCCAGGTGGAGCCGCTGTCGTTGCGGGTGTAACACCAGTACACGAGCGTGTCCTGGTTGTCGGCCCAGCCCTTGACGGCACAGCTGGTGCTCGAACCCGATCGCATGTTGGCGGCGACACCGGCGGTCATCGTGACCGTGGTGCCGTCGCGGTACGCACCGGCCTGACCGCACGAGGCGGTCGCCGAAGCCGTCCCCGAGCCGACGGCCAGACCGGCCGGCACGGCCAGCAGCAGGCTCGTCGCCGCGGCGGCGATCCTCGCGCGTCCTGTCAATCGCATCTCTGATTCCTCCCCGTCCCACGCACTCCTTGGCGTGGACATGCAAGAATGATGGAGACCGCGACCCTCGTCAGGTAGTCCAACTCCGGTCAATCACACGCCCTTTCCGGCCAGCGGAGCCGCTGTCACCAGTCCCTCGGCATGCGCCCTGCGGCAGACCCTCGTCGGCAGTTGCCGCACGGTGGCCGAGCTGTCGCACATCCAGGGGAACGCCGTACCCCGTCGGCATCGCGGACGTCGAGGTCGGCTGGTGGATCGGGTGATCAGGCGCGGGTGGCACCGCCGTCGGCGGACGGGCTTCGCGCACTGCCTGCAGGTGGGTCAAGTGTGCTTCCTGGGGCTGGAGTTGTGCACATCGACGTTCAGGCGTCACCCCGCGCGGGGGTTTCGGGCTCCGGGTCTTGACCGTCCGTCGGGCGGCGGAGACCGTGGGTCGTATGGTGGGGGATTCCTTGGCCCGGGGTGGTTGGGCGTCGGGCGTGCTGGGCCATTTCGTGCTGAGCCTGGGAGCGGTGACCGGTCTGGTGCTTGGTGGCGCCTGGGTGTTGAAGGTGGCCGACCGGTGGAGCGGTGGGAATCCGCCGGTCCTGTTCGTGGTCGCGGTGGCGCTCTGGATCGGTCTGGCGCGGTGCGTCTACGTGAGCCTCCGGGAGGTGGAGTCCCACGACGTGGTGGTCTTCCTGGTCCGGGCGGTCGGCGTGGTCGCCGTGCTCGGAGGTGTGGTCTTCACGCTGCTGAGCCTGTTCTGGTGGGACCGCCAGGTGCTCCACGACCGGGGGGTCACCCTGACCGGTGTGGTCGGCCGGCACTGGGAGGTCGGGACCGGGGCGGGCCTGGACCCGGGGCCGATCCCCTACTACGACGTGGTCGGCCCCGACCGGCGCGAGCGGTGGGCCTTCTGGTCGGCGGAGGCCAAGGACCGGCCGGGGATCGGCACCCCCGTCACCATCACCGTCGACCCCGAGGAGGAGGCCCAGCCGCAGCTGGGCGGTCGCCCGGGTGCACCGCCCTGGCAGGTGGCCACGGTCGCCCGCGACGTCGCCCTCGTCAGTGCACTGGTCGTGGCCGCTTCGGGAGCCGCTGCCCGGCGATGAACGGCTCGGTGCCGGTCGTGTGTCGCGAGCACGTCCGAGCCGCGCTCGGCGGCCGGGCGGCGGCCGGGCGGCTGACGGGCGGTCACCCTCCCCGGACCCGGGGGCCCGTCGGGGTCGAAGCTGCGCTTCCTCGCCGCCGGCTCCGGAGCTTCTTCGAGCGCCGCCTCACGCTGACCACGACCTGGAAGCCGCCGTGGTCGACCTACCTGCCGTTGGCGGAGGGGTACCTGCGGCAGCGGCCCGAGCTCCCCGGCCTGCTGATCAGCCATCACCTGCGGGTGGAGGAAGCGGGATCGGCCTTCCGCCTGGCCGGGTCGAAGCACCCCGGCAGGCGCAAGGTCGTCCTCTCCGCCGAGCTCTGACCGACCCGTCACCGGTGGCTCGGCGCAGCGCGGCGCAGCACGGTGCGGGCCCGGCCGTCGGTCGGCCGGGCCCGCGCCGGAGAGCACGCCGGGGGCGCTCCTGAGGGAGGGTCAGACGGCGAGGACCTGGCCCGGGTAGATCAGGTTCGGGTCGGAGCCGACGACCTGGGCGTTCGCGGCGTAGAGGGCCTCGGTGCTGGTGCCGTTGGCGGCGGCGATGCCGCCGAGGGTGTCGCCGCTCTGCACGGTGTAGCTGCCGTCGGAGGCGGTGCCGGTGGAGGACGAGGTGCTGCTCTTCGAGGAGCTGCTGCCGGTGCCGGCGGAGGTGCCGGCGGAGGTGCCGGCGGAGGTGGAGGAGCTGGTGGCGGAGGAGCTGGTGTCCACGTTCGCGGCGGTGCCGCCCGAGGTCAGCCCGGCCACGCCGCTGCACACCGGCCAGGCGCCGGGGCCCTGGACGGCGAGGACGTTCTCGGCGATGTCGATCTGCTGGGCGCGGGTGGCCTGGTCGGCGCTGGGCGCGTACTGGGTGCCGCCGAACTCCGCCCAGGTGGACGGGGTGAACTGGAGTCCGCCGTAGAAGCCGTTGCCGGTGTTGGCGCTCCAGTCACCACTGGACTCGCACTGCGCGACCTTGTCCCAGGTGGAGGTGGTGGCGGCCGAGGCCGAGGTGGCCGTGGCGAGTCCGGCGAACGGGAGCACCGCGACGGCCAGGGCGGCCATGCCGAGACGGGCGCGCTTGGTGCGCTTGGTGACGGTGGGGGCGGTGGCGGCGGACTCGGCGGCGGCGTGACGGGTGCTCATGCGGATCCTCTCGGACGCCCCGGGCAGGCAGGCGGAACCAGGCCCCGGGGAGGGGCCGGTCCGTCCGACTAGGTCGTCGCGGTCGGTCCGGTAGGCGTCTGGCGTACCGGCTCCGACCCGCTCACCCCGGCCTGCGGCGCCGGGGTGAGCCGGTGCGCCGTGCCTCGGGGGTGAACCCGGGAAGTGCTCGTTGCACTGGTTTCGAAGCTAGGAGCGAGCTGGTGCGATCTCCAAGGGTCTCGGAGAAGTCCCAGCTCAGCGCGGTATTACCGCTGGTATAGATCACGCCGGGAGCTGATTCGCGGTCACCGTCCGGCTCCCGGGCGGCCCGCAGCAGGGCGGATTCGTGGCCCCGGTCACATCCGGGCCGCTGTGAGCCCGGGCACACGGCCACCACAGCGCTGCCCTGCGGCCACGCTGCGCGTACGTCGCGCCCCGGATGCTCATCCGCCGTTTACGGCGGGGGTGTTGGCGGCCACAGAGATGAGCGCGGCGTTAGGCACTGTCCTGGCGATCACGAGCGGAGCCAGATCAGCAGCGCCGCGGCGGTCACAGTGCCGAGGTAGACGTAGGCGCGCTTGTCGTATCTGGTCGCGACCGCGTGGAAGTTCTTCAGCTTGTTGATGGCCCGCTCAACGGTGTTGCGTTTCTCGTAGCGCTCCTTGTCGAAGCCGGGTGGTCGGCCACCGACGCGTCCGCGCCGGATGCGGCCGGCCGCCTGGTCGGCCTTCTCCGGGATGACGTGGCGGATCCCGCGTCTGCGCAGGTAGGCGCGGGTTTGGCGGTTGCTGTAGCCCTTGTCGGCGCTGACGCTGTCGGGTGTCGTGCGGGGTCGGCCGGTGGCCAGGCGGGGCACTCTGATCCGGGCCATGACGGCCTCGAACTGTGTGCAGTCGGCCTGCTGACCGGGTGTCAGGACCAGTGACAGGACCCGGCATCGGCCGTCCGCGCTCAGGTGGACCTTGGTCGTGAACCCGCCGCGTGAGCGGCCGAGCGCCTCACCTCCCGCACCACCTCCACCAGCAGGGCGACCAGGTCCGCCCGGATCCGAGCGGACCTGACCGCTTGAGCGGAGCCCCCCTTGACTCTCGAGGACGGAGGAGGTGGTGCGTGCCGGGCGTCGGCCGCATGCTGATGCGCGCGGACCGAGGTGGAGTCCACCGAGACGTCCCAGTCGATGTCCCCTGCCGCGTCCGCCTCGGCCTGCACCCGTTGGAGCAGCCGCTCCCAGGTGCCGTCCGCCGACCAGCGGCGATGCCGCTCGTGAACGGTCTTCCACGGCCCGTACCGTTCCGGCAGGTCACGCCACTGCACACCGGTGCGGATCCGGTACAGAACCCCGTTCACCACCTGCCGGTGATTCCGCCACCGGCCACAACGCCCGTTGCTCACCGGCAGGAGCGGCTCGAGCCGCTCCCACTGAGCATCCGTCAGATCACCCCTATGTCCCACAGTCCTATCAACGACTCAACTGATCGACAGGACACTGCCTAGCGGACACGGGTGGGGGGCGTCTTCGTCGTCCTCGTCGGGCAGGTGGACGTCGACCACGTTGATGTTCACCTCGACGACCTGAAGACCCGTCATGCGCTACACCGCGCCGACCACTTCCTCCCGGACCTCGGCGGCGATCTCGGCGATCGACACGCCGTACTCCACCACCAGGCTCCTCGGTTCCCACGTCATCGCCCGGGTCGGCCGCCGAGGCGGGTGGGGGAGGGCCTGAGCGCCGTCCGCTGCGAGCCGCGGTGGGCCGGCTTCCCAGTCGACGAGTTCGGCGCGTAGCTCGCGAAGGAGCAGGGGCGCGGTCAGAGCGGCCTCGGGCCCGCTCGACGATCCGCTGCCCGAGTCGGCGAATGCCCGGGAGCGGGCGGTGCGGACGGTGTCGTGTATGGCGGCCGGGGTCAGGGCCGTGGCGGCGGTGAGGAAGGAGAGGGGCTCGTCGGGGCCAGTGGTACCTGTGGGAGGGGTGGGTGGCGTCGCGCCTCAGGTGTCACCTTCTAGGTGACATGGCTGTTTGTCATCGAATGGATGACATGCTACAAAAGTCTCAGGTGAAGCGCACTGGCTGCCCAAGCCCGACCACCTGGAGGTGTTTTCCGATGCTGATGCGCACCGACCCCTTCCGTGAGCTGGACCGGCTCACCCAGCAGTTCATCAACTCGACCGGCACCTGGTCGCGTCCGACCCCGATGCCGTTGGACGCCTACCGTGCCGGTGACGAGTACGTGATCTGCTTCGACCTGCCCGGGGTGGACCCGGGAGCGATCGACATCGACGTCGAGCGCAACATGCTGACCGTCAAGGCCGAGCGCCGTCCCCGCCGTGAGGGCGAGGGCGTGAAGTGGGAGCTCGCCGAGCGCCCGCTCGGCGTCTTCTCGCGGCAGATCATGCTCTCCGACACCCTCGACCCCGAGGGGATCAGCGCCGACTACGACGCCGGCGTGCTCACCCTGAAGATCCCGGTCGCGGAGAAGGCCAAGCCCCGCAAGATCACCATCGGTCACAGCGCCGGCCGCAAGCAGATCCGGGCCTAGCCTCCGAAGCTGTTCCGCGCCGCCTCAATTCCCCCTGGGGGCGGCGCGGAACACCCCTCAACTCACGCCTCCCTGACCAGACGTGAACGGCCGCGGCCACGGCCCGGCAGAGGGAGAAGAGCGATGCCGCAGCGCACTTCCGCGCCCGCACTGCTGAGGTCCGGTGGCGAGATCGACCTCGCCACCGCCCCCGCACTGCGCCGCGCCCTGACCGACGCCCTGCGTGAGCACCACGTCGTCGTGCTCGACCTCTCGCAGGTCACCTTCATGGACTGTGTCGGCCTCGGCGCGCTGGTCGCGGCCGCGGGCGACGCTCACCGGCAGGGAAGGCGGCTCGTCCTGCGCGCGCCGGCAGCCCGCGTGAGCCGGCTGCTGCGTCTGACCGGCACCGACCGGACCCTGGCGGTCGAGCCCTGACCGGGCCGACTCCTCAACCGCCCCTGAATACCCAGCAGGAGAGGTCATGACCCTGCGATGGAGCGCGTTCTTGGACGAGGTCCGAGTACGCGGCGAATACGACACCCCCGAGGAGGCCGAGCGCGCCGCCCGGGTCGTGATGGGCCTGCTCGGCGCCCACCTGGCGGGCGAGGTCCGCGCCCACCTGGCCGCCCGGCTGCCGGTCACCCTGACCCTGGTGCTGCTGAATCCGCTGCAGGCGGTCGAGCCGCTCACCCCCGAGCGGTTCGTGCGCGCCACCGCCGCCTGGATCGAGGGCGCCACCGAAGCCACCGCCCTGTGGGACGTCGGCGCGGTGCTCAGCACCGTCGCCGACGCCGCCGGCGACCAGCTCACCGAACGCGTCCTGCTCCAACTCCCGCCCGGCTACGACCTGCTCTTTGGCCGGCCCCAGCCCGGTCACCGCCCCTGACCGCTCCGTCCGCCGTTCCAGGAGGGCCACCGCCATGAACCGGCACCGCCACCTCATCGAGCAGATCCGCGCCAACGGCCGCTATCCCACCAGCCAGGAAGCCGAGAGCGTCCTCGCGGCCGTCCTGAGTGTTCTCGGCGGCCAGCTCACAGGCGACGAACGCAGCGCGCTGGCAGCGGTCCTGCCCGAGTGCGACCGCGCTCTGTTCGTTTCCCAGATCCCCATTCCCGAGGCGGTCACCGGGGCCGGCTTCGTCGAAGTCGTCGCCCGCACCCTGGGCACCACCCACGCCACCGCCCGCTGGGACACCTCCTCGGTCCTGGCCGCCCTCGCCGACCTCGCCGGTGACCGGCTCACTGACCGCGTCCTCGCCCACCTGCCGAGCGGCTACGCGCTGCTGTTCGGCAGGGCCGACCTCGCGGCCGCGGCCTGAGCCCCTGCCTCTGCCGCCGCCCGGCGGGCGCCGGGCGGCGGCAGAGGACGTCGTGGAGCACGCGGTGCCCGCGCTGATGGAGAACCCGGAGTGCATCGCTGTCCTGGACGCGCTGGATGCCGACGGCGACGGCAAGTGCACGGTCGGAGACCTGCAGCGGGGCCCTGGACTGACGCTCCCCGAGTGCTGAGCCCCGGCCGTCTACCGGGAGCGCCGCGGCCTGCCGCGCCCACGCCCGCGCTGGCCCGCGCCGAGGGCGGAGCTGAGTGCGGGCAGGTCGGCGAGGGTGGCCTGTTCTGCGAAGCGTGCCAGGAGCCGGCGCAGCGTCCGTTCGTCGTGGTCGTGGACGGCCTCAGCGAGGGCGGCCAGCAGGGACTCACCCGTATGGGGGCGGGCATGCGTCCTGCCGGCCTGCCCCTGGCCTCCTCCACCGTTCACCCTCCCGCGCATTGTCCCAGCTCACGTGAGGCGCCTTCCGCCCCGCACGCGGGCCGAAGACTATCTCCCACCCGAACACCGAAAAATCTATGCTGGCCGGAGTAGACATTGGCACGGGGCGTGGTTAGTGTTTCTCTCGTAGCCAGAAGTCAGAAAGGCCCGCCAGGCACGAACTGGCGGGAGCAGTAAGGAAGTTCGCAAGTCTCGGCACGGTTGTGGGGTTCTGGAGCCAGGGTTGGTGCAGTACGGCGACAGGACCGGCGGCCGGGCCGGGCAGCCCGCAGTGATCAGGGGCTGCCACCAGCGGTACCGCAGTTGGTGGAGAAGCAGTACGGGCAGTACTGAGCTGCACGCCGGGCAGGTGGGTGTGCTGCAGGAGATGCGGTACGGCAGCGGAGTTCCGGAGCCACGGCAGGTGCAGGACGGTGACGGGACTGGCAGCCGTACCAGGTGGCCCGCAGTGATCAGGGGCCACCGGAAGGCGGTACCGCGGCAAGCGCAGGTGCAGTCGATTCGCAGTCACCAGTGGTTGCAGGAGGCAGGATCTCAGCAAAGGCGCCGGACTGCGGGCGCGCGTGCTGGGAAGTCCGTGCAGTGGGGTTCCAAGCCGAGCAGGACATGTAGGACGGGCGACGGGGCTGGCTGCCGGACGAGGTGGTGGGCCGGGATGGCCACCACAGCAGTACAGGCAGGTACGCAGTATCAGCAGGTGGCAGTACAGCAGTTCGCAGGATGTCAGTTGACGCACAGGAAGAACGGAGGGCGCTAGCACCATCAGGATCGCCCGGCCCGTGAGATGAGCAGTCCTCGTCCGGGCGGACACCGCAGACCCCTCAGCTACGAAGGACGGTGGTTTCCGGTCACGCATACGCGATCCCCGCAGTCATCCTCTTCGGAGGAGCCGCGGACACAAGGACCGGCCCAGGGCCGGTAGATGGTGAAGTTCCCCTTCGGGGCCCCGGAGCCGCAATGGCGCCGGGGCCCCTCCACGCGTTCCCGAACAGGTAACAGAGAGAGGTGCAGTGACCACGACCACCAACCGGCCGGACACCCCCGACAGCGTCAGTTCCTTCGACGACGACGACTACCCCGCCTACACCATGGGCCGCGCCGCCGCGATGACCGGCACCACCGCCGGCTTCCTACGCTCCCTCGGCGAACAGGGCCTCATCACCCCACTGCGCTCCGACGGCGGACACCGCCGCTTCTCCCGCTACCAACTGCGGCTCGCGATGCGCGCCCGCGACCTCGTCGACCAAGGCACCGCCATCGACGCCGCCTGCCGCATCATCATCCTCGAGGACCAGCTCGAAGAAGCCCTGCGCATCAACGAACAACTCCGCCGAGCCCAGCACGGCCAGGAACCCGACGCCGACACCTGACCCACCTGACGATCCAGCGAGACCGGCCCGCGGTGAGCGACACGTGCCCACCGCCGGCCGCGCAGAACTCCATCTGCCGCACCGCCCCGGGTGACGCCGCTGCCCGCAGGAAGCTGCTGGAGCGGGCGTAGCGCCCGGGGGCAAGGCGGAGGCTGTCGGCGGGTGGTGGCGGGGGTGGGTTCAGAGGCTGAGGAGGCCGATGGCGTGGCCGTCGTGGTCGACGACCGGCCACACGGTCAGGCCCCGGGCGCGCATGGCGGCGGCTGCGGTGGTGGCGGGCATGTCGGCGGCGGCGAAAGGGCCTTGGCCGAGGACGAGGTCGCGTACCGGGGTCCGTGCGGCGGACCTGGAGCCGGCCCGGAAGGGGGCGAGGTGGGCGCGGGTCAGCAGGCCCGCGCAGCGGCCCTCGTCGTCGCGGACCAGCAGGTGGTCGGCGCCGGAGCCGTGCAGGATGTGGATCGCGACGTCGATCATGACGTCGTCGCTGATCTGAAGCTCGGGGCCGGTCATCAGGTCGCGGACCGTGGTGGTGGCGGGACGTTCGAGGGCGACGGTCATGGGCGGACTCCTTGGTGGTCGCTTCCGCCGGGGGCCGGCGGCGTGGGGGTGCTGACGGCGGCGTGTTCCGCCGGGGCGGGCCCGCACCGCTGGGTGGCGGTCGGGCCCGTCACCGGGACCTAGGCGGCGAGGGTGACGCGTCGGGGCGCCCGGCGGCGGCCGGAGGAGCCCTGGCCGACGCGTCCCGCGGTGGTCGCGCCGGCGGCGCCGACGGCTTGGGTGGGGCGCCTGCGCCGGTTGCGGCTCTTGGCCGCGCTGCGGCTCGGACGCTCGACGGCGGGGACGGCGATCACGGTGGGGATGCCGGTGGGCACCCGGGCGCCGGTGATGCGGGCCAGGTCCTCGTCGCCTGCGCTGACCCGGGTGGTGACGGGGGTGATGGCGGCGGTGGTCATCATCCGGTCCATCGCGCGGCGCTGGTTGGGCAGCACCAGGGTGACGACGGTGCCGGACTCGCCGGCCCGGGCGGTGCGCCCGCCGCGGTGGAGGTAGTCCTTGTGGTCGGTGGGCGGGTCGAGGTTGACGACCAGGTCGAGGCCGTCGATGTGGATGCCGCGGGCGGCGACGTTGGTGGCGATCAGCGCGGTCACCGCTCCGGTGCGGAACTGCTCCAGGGTGCGGGTGCGCTGCGGTTGGGACTTGCCGCCGTGCAGGGCTGCGGCCTTGACGCCGTTGGCGAGGAGGTCCCGGACCAGGCGGTCCGCGCCGTGCTTGGTGTCGGCGAACATGATCACCCCGCCGTCGCGCGAGGCGATGTGGGCGATGGTGGCGTCCTTGTCGTGGCGCTGGACGTGCAGCACGTGGTGCTCCATGGTGCTGACCGCCCCGGCCGAGGGGTCCACCGAGTGGGTGACCGGGTCCTTGAGGAAGCGCCGCACCAGGCGGTCGACGTTGCGGTCCAGCGTGGCGGAGAACAGCATGGTCTGGCCGCCCTCGGCGACCTGGTCGAGGAGCTCGGTGACCTGCGGTAGGAAGCCCATGTCGGCCATCTGGTCCGCCTCGTCCAGCACCGTGACCGCGACCCGGTCCAGCCGGCAGTCGCCTCGCTGGATCAGGTCCTTGAGCCGGCCCGGGGTGGCCACCACCACCTCCGCGCCGTGCCTCAGGGCGTGGGCCTGGCGGCCGATCGACATCCCGCCCACCACGGCCGCCATCCGCAGCCGCACCGCGTGGGCGAACGGGGTCAGCGCCTCGGTCACCTGCTGCGCCAGTTCACGGGTGGGCACCAGGACCAGCGCGAGCGGACGGCGCGGCTCGGCCCGCGCCCCGGCGGTGCGGGCCAGCACGGCGAGACCGAACGCGATGGTCTTGCCGGACCCGGTGCGGCCCCGGCCGAGCACGTCACGTCCTGCCAGTGAGTTCGGGAGGGTGGCGGCCTGGATCGGGAACGGGGCCGTGACGCCCTGGGCGGTCAGCACCGACAGCAGGGCCTTCGGCAGCGCCAGGTCCTCGAAGGCCTCCACCGGCGGCAGCGGCGGAGTGGTGCTCACCGGCATCGCGAACTCCCCGTGCACGAGGACACCCTGACGGCCCGTCGGGCCGGATGGACGCCGGCCCGCGCCGGAGGGCCGGTCGCCGTAGAAGGAGCTGCCGCCGGAGCGGGAGGAGGCCGAGGTCCGGGAGTCGGCGTTCTGGTACGGGGAGCGGCTGGAGCGGCTGGAGTGGCTCATGCGGGAGACCTTCCTGGGGCGGCACGTCGCGCGGCGGCTCCGCAGCGCGAGGCGCCGGCTGGAGACCGTGGGGAACGGACCGAACGTGTGGGGCGGGGCGTGGACGGTGAGACCGTGCGGCACGTCACCTCAGGCCGGCGCTCACCGCGCAGGGCGGGAGCAGCGATCCTCGAGCCGTGAGATGTCACGGCATGGCGGCGATCCGGACGCGGCGCTGTTCGTCTCGCGTGGGGAGGCCGCCGGTGGCGGAGCCAGGAGGCCGAAGCGGCCGGGGGCTGTACGTGGTGGAGCAATGCCGAAGGGCCCGCACCGGGCAACGTGTACGCGGTGCGGGCCCCTCGCTGCTGGGCGGGTGCCGTGGCAGATGTACTACAGCGGGCGAATGTTCTCGGCCTGCGGGCCCTTCTGGCCCTGCGTGACGTCGAACTCGACCTTCTGGCCCTCGAGCAGCTCACGGAAGCCGTTGGCGTTGATGTTCGAGTAGTGGGCGAAGACGTCAGCGCCGCCACCGTCCTGCTCGATGAAGCCGAAGCCCTTTTCCGAGTTGAACCACTTCACAGTGCCATTAGCCATAAAGAAATCTCCTTCAAGGGGCTGTCCGGAGCGTGCACCGTGCTCGCTCCGAGTCGCCGCGATGAGCACCCACCCGGGGAAGAGCCGGGAAACAGAAAATGCGCCTGCGATACATCAGCAGGCGCACACAAAGTTCATGGGAACCACTACTGCAACTAAGGCGACTGTAGCAGGGTCAGACCCCCAGCGGGCGGAATTTCCACCCCTGGTTTCGCGCCTGCCCTTCACGCGCCCTGTCGACCGCAAGGTCACAGGGCCTTCAACATGCCACGCCAGAAGGATGGTTGGGCGTGCATCGCACCTCATGCGCGTGCCGGCTACCTGTCCGCCCTGCAGGGCGAATCACCCGACCGCCGGACACCGCCGCATCCAGAGGGGCGACGCGAAGTCCACCGGAACCGCCGCCGATCATGGCGGGGCGGTGCGCACGAAATTTCCGCCGCAGTCCGCAGGGAGATTTCACGAAGAGGGCACGTGCCCACGATCTTCGGCGCGTGCTGCAAGAAACGCCGAACTATGCAGCAGTGCGCTGCGTCCTGCCCGCCAGCCCCTCGAAGGCCCGGATAGAAGCGCCACCACGACCAGTACGGCCTCGGCCGTGCCATCGGGGTCGCAGGCGGTGGCGACATCGCGGTGCTCGTCGACTTCGGATCGCGCCGCGAACGCATCACTCCACCCTCTGTCGAGATGTCCGAACTCCGAGGCAGGAGGCGTCAGGTCGTCCGCTGTGAACACCGCAGCCCGTACCGTGCATCGAGTGGACGGTGCGGGCCGACGCGCTCTCCGGGGCATGCGGCATGCCGCCATCGAGTCCATCTGCGCGGTGCTCTCCCGCCAGGGGTCGGCCCCACCCTCCAGGCCCGCCGTCCCGCCGACGCCGCCGGGCGGACCGAGTCCAGTGGCATCTGCGGACCGCCACCGCGTAGGGCCGGACGCGTGTCCGGCGAAGGCACCCGTCGGGTTCGCCGCCCAGAGCTGTGGGGACACGGACGCGATGTTCTATCCTGTCCGCCATGTCGAACCCAGACAGGCTGCTCGTCGACATCGCCGCGATGGTGGAGTCCGAGCACAGCAACCAGATGTCCCTGACCGTGGTGGTTCCCGGAGCTGTGATCACCGGCAGGCTCGCACCGGTGACCCTGTGGTGGGAACGTGTGGCGGAGGTCCTCCAGGCGTCGGAGCACCTGAAGCCGTTCGCCGCCCTCTTCGCACCGTCCGCCGACGGCCCGCCCGTACAGCCCACCCACCTCCACCTCCACCGGGCGAAGATCCTTCAGGGTGACTTCGCGCTGCCTCACACCGGCGGCATGTACCGCATCGCCATCGAGGACATCAGCAGCTGGACCATCGGCGACCTCGGCTACTCCGACGCCCCGTAGCCGCAGCAGGCCGGCCGAGAGGCCCCGATCCGCGGACCCGCCGCGGTGCGAGTGGCCGGCCCGCGCCGACGGGCGCGACGCTCGCACCGCGGTCTCCGCTGGGCCCTCGGCCTCGTCCTTCACCGTGGCAGCGGCCGAGGCCCGGCAGAGAGTAGCCTGGGCATCACCGAAGGCACTTCGCATGCCGGCACCGGACACTGGCGTCGTCTCCGGCGAACGGCTATCCCGGAGTCGGCCTCGAGCCGGGTTCGGAGACAGGTCTTCGGTCATGACTGCTCTACCCGATCGTGCGACGACGTCTGCCATTCCAGAGTCCCGTCTGCGGCTGTCCATGGCGCCGATCGGCGTGAGGGCCGGACGGCTGGACGGGGCCTGGTGGCCCCGGTCTCGTGACCTTCTTCTCGAGCTCCCTTCCCTGGCAGCCGAGATCGACAAGCGGTGGGGCCGGATCACCCGGATCACCGTGAACCCCGCACAGTGGCCCCTCGTCCCGCGGCGGATCCCGGTCGCGGGCCACACCGTCCACGCGGGCTGGTTCACCGCCGAGCAGGACGAGCACACGATCATGGTCTGCTCGTACGCACCCCGCCGGCTGAACCTCCTCGTCGTCCCGCCGCAGACGGATGCCGCCGTCGCCACCCGGCTGATGGCCGAGGCCGCCGACCCTGCGAGCACCAGGACCGCGAGCGAGCTGCTCGCGGCGGCGCGGGCCGCGGACGGGGCGGGGGCGGACGCCCGTGCCGACTTCCTGCCGTCGGCGGACGCGCCCCCCGACGGCATTGGCGAGGACGACCGGCGAGCCGCTCCCGTCCGGGGCCGGGCCACCTCCTGGCCGGCACCCGCGTAGGTCGACCCCGCCACCCCGCGAGAGCAGCTCGCAGACCTCAGCGAGGACGAGGACGAAGGCCTCGGCGACTCGGAGGAGCGGGATGACGATCACACCGATGAGCACAGCGGGCGCTACCGTCAACGCTTCACCCAGCTGGTGCTCGACGCCGCAACCGCCTCGAACACCTCAGGCTCGGCCGGTGCCACCGCAGTTGCGCAGGACCACCTAGGGCCTACCGTGCACGCGATCGGCGCCGGCGCGCAGTACCCGCTTCCCCTCGCTCAACTGACCGACCGTGGGCGCCTCGGCCGGTCGTCCATCACGCCGAGCAGTCGCCGCGCGGAGTTCCGAGGACCTGCCGCGAGGACGTCCTCGGCTACGGTCCGGTTCGACTCCAAGCCACCGGTCAGCAGGTGCGCCAGGGCCGTGCCGATCGTGACCACGCTTGCGCCGTTGGGGTCGAGTACGAGCCCGAGGCCGGAGCGTTCGACGTCGTGGGCGATCGCGAACTGGTCGCTGGAGAACGGGAGGACGAGCGCGGGCACACCCGCTGCGAGGCACTCGGTGAAGGAGTTGTTGCCGCCGTGGTGGACCATGGCGGCGCAGTGGCCGAGGAGGGCCTGCTGCGGGACGGTGTCGGCGAGGTGGAGCCGTGCCGTGGAGGCCGCGGCGAGGACCGGGCTCCGGGAGAGTTCGGGCACCCGGTCGCCGGCCGCGACGATCACGGACGCGTCGGTGTGGGTCAGCACCGCTTCGGCGACGGCGGTGAGGACGTCGTGGCGGGCGGACAGGAACGTACCGAAGGCGACCAGCACCACGGGCCGACCGCCCGAGGCCAGCCTGGCGACGACGGCCTGCCAGGTCTCGTCCAGTCCCGGTCGGGGGAGCGTCTCGGTGCAGTGGCCCGCGTAGATCGCGGCGGGCCCGGCGGGAGCGGCCGGCAGGTCCGGCAGGCGCGGGTAGTTGAAGACGACGGCCCGTGAGGAGCAGAGCGCGAAAGCTCGCTCCACCTCGGGCAGGTGGGGTGCGTGCCTGTCGGCGACCTCACGGAACGCGGCGGTGAAGGCCCGGTCGTTGTCCTCCGCTGCTGTTCGCAGCACCTCGATGTCCTCGAGAGGCGGGCGCAGAGCCGCGGGCCAGGCCCAGGGGAGCCCGAAGTAGGCGTTTGGCCGGGTCGGGAGGTAGCTGGGGTGGCCGGGGCAGAACGTCGCGTAGGGCAGTTCGAGGCAGTGCATGGCCAGGGTCACGGGGTAGCTGAGCTGGTCGACCAGGTACCAGTCCGGTGCGAGCCGTCGGTCCGTCGCGCGTACGGCCTCCAGGACGAGGTCGGGGTCGGGGAGCATGTCCGCCGCCCGGTGACGCGCCTGGGTGAGCAGCGTGGGGATCGCCCCGTCGCGGGTCGCGTCGAGGAACTCCCGCAGCCGGGCGCTCTCCGACCCTGCCTGCACGGTCCGCTCGGCGACACCGGTGTTGGCATTGCGGGTGACGGTGAGCTCGGCGAAGCCCAGGCCGTGCCGGTCGGCCAGGTCGGCGAAGGCCGGTGCGCACGCCAGGGTCACCTCGGCGCCCTCCTCGCGCAGGGCCGCGCCGAGGACGCTCAGGGGCGCGGCGTGCGAGCGGAACGGGGGGCTGACCACGACGACTCGGGGCACGTCATCCTCCAGGCTCGGCGGCATCGGCGACGCCCGGTGGATCGACCGGGCGTGCCGCTCCCGATCGTGGCACGTGGAGACGGGCGTGCACACACCGCCGGACCCGGTCCCATCCTTTCGGCCCGGCGGCGTCGAAGGGGAGGTGATGGCCGACGACGGAAGGACGTCCCCATGGCGCACCACCCGTTCGCCCCTGTGCGAGGGAACAGGCCGGCCGAACCCGATGCGCTCGCCGCATGGCGCCTCCACCACGCGGATCCGGCAGCGGAGGAACCGCCCGGAGACGACCTCCTGGCGCTTCTCGCACGGGCCGAGTACGGCCACCGCCCCAGTCCGGAGGGCGAGGGGGTGCTGCCACCGGAGGACCTCCTGACGGCGCAGTTGCGGCGCGTCGCCCGGGCCGGGGTTCCGGCCGATCCGTGGTGGCTGGTGCAGGTGTCGCGCGGGGGAGCGCTGCAGCGCAGCGCGCTGGCGCAGGCCTGGGACGTGACGGTGCGGTCGGGGCTCGGCGGTGAGGCCGCGGCCGCACTGCGCAGCCGCCTCCTGTCCGGCCCGCCCGCGCCGGAGTGGGCTCACCTGCTCGATCTGGCCGAGTCGCACGGCCTGTCGCCCCTGACCGCGGCGGAGTGCGCGGCGGCGGCCCACAGCCGTGACCGGCCGGTCCGGCAGGCCGCTTGGCGGTACCTGTCGGGCCTGCGGGACGGCGCGGCCGTGCTGCCCGAACGGAGCCGTACCCCGGCCGACCGCCACGAGGCGCTGCTGCTCTCCGCGGCCTGGCACCGGTCCGCGCCCGGTCACCCCGCCGGGGAGGAGTTCCGCCGCGCCGTCGAGGGGCTGCCCGCCGTGCGACCGGCGGGGACGGTGGTGGCCCAGAGCATGATGCTCGGCCGCCTGGAGGAGCCGGGTGCGGGCCCGAGCGGCGGGATGAGCGTCCTGGTGCGTGCGCTCGGCGACGCACTGACCGCCACGGGCCGGATCGCGCGGGTCCTGACCCTGGCCACCGCGGGCGGCGGCGACCTGTCCCAGGGGCTGGTGAGCCGCCTGGGCCCGGAGCACTGGCTCCTGCGGATCCCGGTGCCCGGGGCCGCGGCCGATCCGGGCAGCGGGCCCGAGGCGCGGGCCGCCCTGGCCTGGTGGACCACTCGCCTGCTGGCACTTGAGGGCGCGCGCCCCGGGGTCGTGCACGCCCGCTTCGCCGACGACGCCTCGCTGGCCGTCGCGGACGCGGCCCGGCGCAGCGGGGCGCGCTTCGCGTTCACCGTCACCCCCGATCCGCACCGGACGATGGGGGAGCGGCACCGGGGCGTCGGGAAGGCGCCGTGCACGGAGCCCGCGGCGGCCCTGCGCGCCGACCTGCACCGGGTCTTCGCCGCCGACCTGCTCGCCGAGCGCTGCGATCTGCTGGTCACCATTCCCGGGCCCGAAGGGGGCCGGGAGTTGATGACCCACTACCCGCACCTCGTGCGTGCCCGCGGCGCCCGGCCGGTGGTCTCACCGCCGGAGGGCATTCCCCCGTTCGTCCCGGCCGACGGGGACGGGGACCTCGGCGAGCAATTTCTGCGCAGGCTCTTCGGCGGGGCCGGGGGCGAGGGTGGGCTCGGCCCGGAGGCCCGCGGCAGGCGGCTGTTCCTGACGGTGGGGCGGCTGCACCCGGTCAAGCAGCAGGACCGGTTGGTCGAGGCGTGGATCGAGGCCGGCCTGCACCACCGGACCGCCCTGCTGCTGGTGGGCGGATCGGCCCGTTCGGGCACCGCGGTGGAACGGGAGATGCGCGAACGCATCGCCAAGCTGCTCTCGGCGCACCCTGCCGCCCGGCGCACCCTGGCGTGCTGGCCGGCGCTGCCCAACCGTCAGGTGCGGGTGCTGGAGCGGACGTTGGCCGGAGCGCGGGGCGAGGGGACGTGCGTCTACGTGTGCCCGAGCGCCAAGGAGGAGTTCGGCCTGGCCGTCCTGGAGGCGATGGACGCGGGGCTGCCCGTGGCGGGGCCGCAGCGCGGCGGCGTCCCGCACTACGTCGAGGACGGGGTCAACGGCTTCCTGCTGCCCACGCACTCGACCTCCGCCCTCGCCGGACGACTGGCCGAGCTCGCCGTGACGCCGCCCCAGGCGTTGGCCCGCGTCGCCGCAGCCGGAGCGGCGACGGTGCGCGAGCGGTACTCGGTCGCGGGAATGGCGAGCGAGCTCGCGCACGCGTACGAGCGCCTGGATGTGGAGTCGCCGCGCCGGTGACGGTGTCGTCGGCGCGGCTGCAGCGGTGAGGTGCGTCGATCGCCGGCCTCGTCGCTTGCGCGCTGCGCGCTGACCGTCCGTCAGCCGGCCGGTCGGGCTGGGCAGTGCGCGCCCGGTGTGGTGGGTGGTCACGGGCCCGGGAGACGCGGACCGGACGGGGGCCACTGGCCGGCGATCTGTCGCCGCAGGGCTGCGAGGCGTGCGGCGTGGGCGTCGAGAGAGGCGAGGGCGTGGTCGGTCTCGGCCTGGACGTGAGCTCGCAGGTCGTCGAGCCGTCGTGCGAGCTGGTTCCAGCGGTCGCGCTGGTCGCGCGTGTCAGGAGCGTCGTCGGTTGCTGTCATGGCGCAGTCGGTCGGTGTGGTGGGCGAGGTCGGCGAGGCGGGTGGCGAGGTCGGGGTGGGCCGTGCCCAGGTGAGGTTCCAGATCGGCCAGGGGAGCGAGGAGGTCGGCCGAGTCGGCGGCCGCCAGCGCGGTGCGTAGGTCGCTCTGGGCTCGGTGTGCCTCGCGGGGCAGATCGGTGAGGGCGGTGAGGTGGGCGGCGAGGACGCGCAGGTCGGCTGCGTTGGTGCGGGCCCAGTCGCTGACGGTGCGGTCGGCGGCGCGGCGGTCGCGCGTGGCCTTGACGCGTTCGGCGCCGGTGGAGTGATCGCTGCGCGTTCCGGGTCGTAGGCGCAGGTAACGGTTCTCTGCCGCCTGGCGACTGGCGACGCCCATCGGCGGGGCCAGGTCGGCCCAGGTCGCGCCGGCGGTCCGGGCGGTCTCCACGAGGCCGGCTTCCCAGCCCGCGAGTTCGGTGCGCAGTTCACGCAGCAGGAGGAGGGCGGCCAGGGCGGGTTCGGGCCCGGTCTCCGGTGCGGGGTGCGGGGCGGGGGGAGCCGGTGCGTGGGCGGTGCGGACGGCGTCGTCTATGGCGGCCAGAGCCGCCGCGGCGGCGATGAAGGAGGCCGGTCCGCCGGGGGACCTCGCGCCCTTCGGGCTGGGGGCCGGTGTCTCGTGCATGGATGTCACTTTCTTGGCGACGGTGCTTTTTGTCATCGGACGGATGACATGTTAGAACAGTTCCAGGTGAAGCGCACTGGCTGCCCAAGCCCGACCACCTGGAGGTGTTTTCCGATGCTGATGCGCACCGACCCCTTCCGCGAGCTGGACCGGCTCACCCAGCAGTTCATCAACTCGACCGGCACCTGGTCGCGTCCGACCCCGATGCCGCTGGACGCCTACCGTGCCGGTGACGAGTACGTGATCTGCTTCGACCTGCCCGGGGTGGACCCGGGAGCGATCGACATCGACGTCGAGCGCAACATGCTGACCGTCAAGGCCGAGCGCCGTCCCCGCCGTGAGGGCGAGGGCGTGAAGTGGGAGCTCGCCGAGCGCCCGCTCGGCGTCTTCTCGCGGCAGATCATGCTCTCCGACACCCTCGACCCCGAGGGGATCAGCGCCGACTACGACGCCGGCGTGCTCACCCTGAAGATCCCGGTCGCGGAGAAGGCCAAGCCCCGCAAGATCGCCATCAACAGCAGCGCGAGCCCCAAGCAGATCCGGGCCTAGCCTCCGAAGCTGTTCCGCGCCGCCTCGATTCCCCCCCCCCGGGGGCGGTGCGGAACACCCCTCGGCCGGGTCGTCACGCTCGACCTCGCACGCGCATGGCCGGCGCCGTGCACCAGCGCGGCGAGTTGACCCGAGCGCGCCCGTACGTCGGCCCCGGCGCTGGGCGGCAGGATCGGCGGCCGCCCCGACGGGCAACGGATTCCGAGGAACAGCGGGAGGGACCATGCCCCTGCGGTGGAGCGCGTTCCTGGACGAGGTCCGAGTGCGTGGCGCATCGGCCGTCCCGGACCGTCCCACCGGCCCTGACCCCATCCACCAACGAGCCGCCCCGTCACGGCCACTACCGGAGAGAGCTCGCCATGACCAGGCACCGCCGCCTCATCCAGCGGATTCGCGTCACCGGCCGGTACCCCAGCGACCAGGAAGCCGAGAGCGCCCTCGCGGCCGTCCTGAGTGTTCTCGGCGGCCAGCTCACCGGTGACGAACGCTGCGCGCTCGCCGCCGCCCTGCCCGAAAGCGACCGCGCGCAGTTCGCGGCCCGGATTCCGCTGCCCGAACCCGTCGCCGGCCCCGCGTTCGTCGAATCCGTCGCCCGCATCCTCAACACCACCGTCGCCAGCGCCCGTTGGGACGCCTCCGCCGTCCTCTCGGCTCTGACCGACCTCGCCGGGGACCAGCTCACCGACCGCCTCCTGGCCCAGCTGCCCGGCGGCTACGCGCTGCTCTTCGGCCGCGCCGACCTGGCCGCCGCCTGAGCGAACCCGCTCGTGCAAGACGCCCCCGAGACCCGAAACCGGAGCCGCGATCGTGACTCCCGCCGAACTCCAGCGCCTCCTGCTCACCCACCTGCCGGCGATCGAGGGGGTGGAGTCGGCCAGGGCCTGGCCGGGGCGGACCTTCGGGTTGGTGGTCAGGCTCGGCGGGGCGGGGGCGGTGTTCTGGATGATCACCGGCGCATCCGGCACCGCCCCGCCCCGCAAGGACGCCGAGCGGCTGCCCCCGCAGCCGACGCCCGCGCTCGCGGGACCAAGGGTGGCGACCGCCCAGGTGGAACAGGCGCTGCTGACGGCCCTGGCCGCCGGGGACACCGACGACCAGGTCATCCGCGCCGACCGCTACAGCACCCGCCCCGCTCCGCCCGCCGTCCGCTACGGCTTCACCGCCGACTGCGCGGACGGCTGGCGCCTGTTCGTCGCCTGCGTCGGCACCGCCGGGCGGGGCGAGGACCTCACCGCCGAGCGCCACTTCCACCCCGCCCAGGAGGTCTAGCGGACGAAGGGTGACGACGGCGGCCGTGGGGTCCGGAACCACACTGTGGTTCCGGACCCCACGGCCGGGAGGAGCCAGTGGACGCCGAGTCAGCGTCGCGAGCGGCGGCCGAGTTCGGCGCCGCCGAGTACCAGTGCCAGTACGAAGATCACCGCGCCGATCACCAGGAGCCAGAGCATCCCCTTGATCAGCGCACCCGCGAAGCCCAGGACCACGGCCACCAGGATGAGGAACAGGATCAGCGCCATGTGCCCACCTCCCTCGGCGACGTGACCGCCCGGGTCACCGGTCGAACACGCCCTTGATCTTGTCGATGCCTTCCTGCACCTTGTCCTTCGCCTCGTCGACGGCCTGTTTCACCTTCGACTCGGCCTGATCGGCCTGGCCCTCGGCCTTGAGCCGGTCGTCCCCGCTCACCTCGCCCGCCTTCTCCTTGGCCGTACCAAGGACCTCCTGGGCCTTGTGCTGCACCTTGTCGGACATCTCGCTCATGGCCGTACCTTTCCTTGGGAATCGGTGACGCCTCGCCGTGAAGGCGTGAACACCGAGCGTCACACACTGGCTGTTCGTCCGCGACCCGGCATCCGTGCCGTGCCGGTGCGGACGGTGGGCTAGCTGCCGAGAGGGGTCTTCGCGGCGGCATGCGGCTCCTCGTAGGTGGCCAGGGCCAGGCCGAGGCCGAAGAAGGTGGGCGCCCACTCGCCGACGAAGATGCCCCAACGGTCGGCCCTCTCCACGCCCGCGTTCTCCGCCTTCATCGACACGACCCAGCTCAGGAGGGACAGGCCGACTGAGCCGAGCGCCGCGGTGTAGGCGTGTTCGCTGGTGAGGCCGATCTCGTGGAGCTTGCGGACGACAGACATGGCGATCACTCCGTTCTTCGAGGGAATCTCCCGAGTTCAGGGTGTGCGCTGCGCCGGAGACGGGTCAGTTGCATCGCTTCCGCACTGCATCGGGTGCGCGAGCCGGACGGTGCGGAGCATCCGGTCCGGGGGTGCGGCGCCGGCCGCGTCCCCATGCACGTCGCGGACCGATCAGCTCGTCGCGTCGTCCTGATCCGCGTCGAGGTAGGCGCGGTAGGCGGCGGCGACGTTGGCGAGGTAGTGGAGGGCGCCTGCTCGTTCGCGCTCGCCGAGGCCGTCGGCCGCCCGGTGCAGGAGTGCCAGGAGCGGCGCCAGTTCGCCCATCACGTGGCCGAGGCCGCTGGGTGTCGCGTCCAGGACCTGGCGTCTGCCATCGCTGGGGTGGGAGGTGCGGCTGAGGTGGCCCTCGGCGACGAGGCGGTTGACCGACTGGGTACCCGCGGCGCTGGTGACGCCCAGGCGCCGGGCCAGCTCGGCCGGCCCGATCGGAGCTCCGGCCGAGGACGCCATCACCACGTGTTCGACGGCTTCGACGTTGGTCAGCGGCATTCCCAGGCGCTCGGCCAGGGTGGTCCGGGCCAGTTGCGTGAGGGTGAGCACCTCGCGCAACGCGCCGGACAGGTCGTCCGCCCCTTCGCCGCCTGGCGGGCTTGGCGGGGTAGCGCTGGTGCGATCCGGATCGCCGTCGGCTCCGAAGACGGGGTGTTGCGCCATGGTCGCCATTCTGACACGGTGAAAGTAGCTAAGTAACTTAACTATCCTGTGAGGGTCCATCCCGTGTTCCCGCGTCCATCCGGCTCACTCCAGCGGCCAGCCCCTCCCCGATTCCCGGCCCGGCCGCGCACCAGCGCCTGGCTCGTACTCCTGCTCACCCTGCTCGGACTCGCCGCCGCCTTCGCACTCGGCCCCGCCGACGCCACCACCACCGAGGCCACCGGCACCGGCCTTCCCGCCGAGTCCCAGTCCGCCCGGGCCGCGGCCATCGTCAAGACCCTCCCCTCCGGCGCTGCGGCACCCGCCATCGTCGTCTACAGCAACACCGACTCCGGCCCCCTGACGGACACTCAGCAGGCCTGGATCGGCGCACGCGCCGAGGCGCTCGGCAAGCTCGGCCTGGCCCCCGACGCAGCCCGACCGGAAACCGTCCAGGGCAAGGTCGCCACCGTCGCCGTCCTGCTGCGCACCGACGCGGGCGACGAGCAGAACACCCAGGCCGTCGACCGGATCCGCGAGCTCGCCTCCGCCGACCTCCCCGCTCCCCTGAAAGCCGAGGTGACCGGGGCGCCGGCCTTCAGGGCCGACGTCGCGCAGATCTTCGCCGGAGCCGACACCAACCTCCTGCTCGCCACGGCCGCGGTCGTCGCCGTGCTCCTGCTGGTCACCTACCGCAGCCCGATCCTCTGGCTGGTCCCCCTGCTGGTGGTGGGAGCCGGAGACCGCGTGGCGGGAATCCTGGTCGGCGCCCTCGCACCGCACGCGGGCGTGGACGTCGACGCCTCGGCCGCCGGGATCCTGTCCGTCCTGGTCTTCGGCGCGGGCACCGACTACGCACTCCTGCTGGTCTCCCGCTACCGGGACGAACTCCACCTCACCGAGGACCGGTTCACCGCGATGGCCCGGGCGTGGCGCGGCACCGCGCCAGCCGTGCTCGCCAGCGGCACCACCGTCGTGCTCAGCCTGCTGACCCTCCTCGCGGCCGAGCTCACCGGCAACCGCGGCCTGGGCTTCGCCGGGGCCGTCGGCATCGTCACGGCCGTCTTCTTCGGCCTCGTCGTCCTGCCCGCCGCCCTCGTCCTGCCGGGACGCTGGCTGTTCTGGCCGCTCGTCCCCAAGGTCGGAGAACCGCTCACCGCCGACCGCAACGGCCTGTGGTCACGCATCGGGGCCGCCGTCGCCGAGCGCCCCGCCCGGACAGCCGTCGCCGGCACCGCGGTGCTGCTCGCCCTCGCCGCCGGAGCACTCGGAGTGCAGACCGGCCTCTCCCAGGCCGACGCCTTCCGCAAGACCCCCGACGCCGTCCTCGGCCAGCGCACCCTCGCCGCCGTCCAGCCCGCCGGCACCGCAGCACCCCTGACCGTCATCGCCGACCCGGCCGCCGCGGACCAGGTCATCACAGCGGCGCGCTCCGTACCCGGCGTCGCCTCCGTCACCCCCGCCGCCACCACCGACCGCTACGCCACCGCCCAAGCGGTCCTCACCGCCGAACCCGGCACCGGCGAGTCCGACCGCACCATCGAGCGCCTGCGCTCAGCCCTCGCCCAACTGCCCGCCGCCAACGCCCTCGTCGGCGGAGAGACCGCCGAAGCCTTCGACACCGCACGCGCCAACGAGCACGACACCCGCACCGTCGTCCCCCTGGTCCTCGGCATCGTCCTTCTCGTCCTCGCGGTACTGCTCCGCGCGATCGTGGCGCCCCTGCTGCTCATCGCCACCGTCATCGCCTCCTACTTCGCCGCACTCGGCGCCAGCTGGATCCTCTTCCGCACCGTCTACGACTTCCCCGCCCTGGACACCAACGTCCCGCTGCTCTCCTTCCTCTTCCTCGTCGCGCTCGGCGTCGACTACAACATCTTCCTCATCGCCCGCACCCGCGAGGACACCCTCGGCGGCCACGACACCCGAAGCGCCGTCCTGCGGGCCCTGGCATCCACCGGCGGGGTCATCACCAGCGCCGGCATCCTGCTGGCCGCGGTCTTCGCCGTCCTCGGAGTCCTTCCCCTGATCACGCTCACCCAGATCGGCGTCATCGTCGGCGTCGGCGTACTCCTCGACACCCTCCTGGTCCGCACCGTCCTGGTGCCCGCCCTCGTCCTGCTGACCGGGCGTCACTTCTGGTGGCCGAGCCGCCCCGAAACCCCGGCCCCCAGCATCCCGCAACCACCACACTGACCGACCACTGCGCCCCGTGCCCGGGTCCGCCCCCGGCCGGACGGACCCGGGCCGCGCCGGCTGACCCGCACTCAGATCGCCCCGGTTGACGCGCCTATGACCTGATATCACCTGATTCATCGGGCTTCCGGGTGAGAATCGCCTGGTGCCTCTCGACTCCCCGCTCGGCTTCCCCCGTGCCCTGCCCGCGTTGCTGATCGCCGCCTCCGCCCTGGCCGCCGCGGCCGCGCCCGCCGTGCCCCCGGCGGGCCGTGCGGTGCCGACGGCCGGGCCGGGCGGTTCGGTGGTGACGGTGCGCACCGGCGGGGACCGCATCCGCGACCTGGTGGAGACCCCGCTGGCGGGGGTGCGGCTGGGCCTGTACGCGGCCGTGGACTCGGCCGCTCCGGTGGACCCGGCCTGGGGCGTGTGCACGGCCGACGCCGACGGGGACTGTTCCTTCAGCGTGCCGGACACCGGCGCCGGCGGAGCGAACGCCGGGGCGCGGTACTGGGTGCGGCAGCTCCCGGACGGGGTCCCGGCGGGCTGGTTCACCAACCCCGCGCTGCGGACCGGGCCGGGCAGCGGCAGTGACTCGACCGCCTCGCCGTACGCCTTCCGAACGCCCGCGCTTGCCGCCGGGCGGACCTACTCCTCGCTGGACACCGGCCCGGACGGCTTCATGGCCAGCGACACCTTCGGCACCAACTACACCGCCTCCGGAGGGGTCTGGCAGTCCTCCCGGACCAACCCGTTGCCGGCGGTGGGCTGCGGACTGGACGTCGCGGTGGTGCTCGACCTGTCCGCCTCGGTGGGCAGCGCGCTGCCCCAGCTGAAGGCCGCCACCGACACCTTCACCGACGCGCTCACCGGGACGCCGTCCCGCATGGCGCTGTTCTCCTTCGACCAGGCGTCCCCCGCCTCCAGCGTGGCCGACAACCACCCCGAGCTGCGGCCGGTCTCCACCAAGGCCGGGGCGGACGCCTTCAAGGCGCTCTACGCGCCCTGGGCGCTCGGCAAGGGCACCAACTGGGACCAAGGCCTGGGCGCGGTGGCCGCCGCCGCGCAGCGGTACGAGTTGGTGGTGGTGATCACCGACGGGAACCCGACCCGGTTCGGGGAAGGGGCCGAGGGCGACGGGTCCAGGACCCACTTCCGGGACGTGGAGAACGGCGTCTTCGCGGCCAACGCCGTCAAGGCGACCGGCGCCCGGGTGATCGCGCTCGGCGTCGGCAAGGGCGTCGAGGGCGTCTCCGGCCTCAACCTGCGCGCCCTGTCCGGCCCGACGCTCTACGACGGCACCAACCTGACGCGCGCCGACCACTTCCAGACCGCCGACTTCGAGGCGGCCGGACGGGACCTGCACGACCTGGCGCTGACCCGCTGCCAGGGGAGCCTCTCGGTGGTCAAGCAGATCGTCCCGGCCGGCAACCAGGGCGAGGACGTCACGGGATCCGTCAACGCCGGTGCGGGCTGGACCTTCACCGCCACCACCGACGACCCTGGCATCGGCGGCCTGCCCGACACCAAGGCCACCTCCGACGACGGCACCGGCTCGGTCGCCTTCCAGCCGGTCTTCACCACGACCACCAGCGGCGCGGTGAGCATCGCCGAAGTCCAGCAGCCGGGGCACGAACTGGTGACCCGGGGCGGCCACAACGCGGTGTGCACCAACCTCAACACCGGGCAGGCCGTGCCGGTCGCCGACCGCGGCACCGCGTTCACCGTCACGGTGCCCAGCACCCAGGCCGTCAGCTGCCTGGTGCACAACAGGCCCGTCCTCCCCGCCGACGTCACGGTGACCAAGCAGTGGCTGGTGGACGGCGTGCGCTTCCCCGACGGGCGCCAGCCCGAGGGCCTCGCCGCCATCCTCACCCTCACCGGACCCGACGGGGCCGGCGCCACCCCACAGCCCTGGGGCCGTCCCCGGCCGGGCTACCGGGTCGGCGACCGGGCCACCGTCTCCGAGAGCACCACGGTGACCCGCCCCGGCTGCGCCCTGGTCTCCTCCCGCCTCAGCGGACTCGACGGCGCGACGGTGGACCGAGCCCTGCCGTACACCACCGAACTGACGGATGATCACCTCACGGCGGAGGTCACCAACGAGGTCGAGTGCGCGGAGGCCCCCGCGCCCCCGCCCGGCCCCGGAGAGCCCGCACCGGATCCGTCTCCCTCGCTGCCGGGGCCCGGGCCGTCGGACGGCCCCGTACCCCCGCCCGGCACCACCGGCCCCGTGACCACCCTCCCCGCGACCGGGGCGCAGGGTCTCACGGGCCTGCTCGGCTGGGCTGCGGGAGCGAGCGCTCTGGGCACGACCGTCCTCGCCGTGGCCGCCGCCCGCCGTCGCCGGAGCCGGTGACCGCCGCCGGCGCCGGCGCTTCGCAGAGCACCTCGAGTGACGACCCGGCCGCCGCACCGGCCGACTGGTCCGCGCCCGCGCCCCTAGCGGTGACGGGCCCCCGACGGAGGAGGCACGACCATGTTCCCCACCCATCTGCAGGCCGGGCTGGACCGGATCCGCTCCGGCCTCGAGGACCTCTACCGTGAGCTCCACACCCATCCGGAGCTCTCCTTCGCGGAGCACCGCACGGCCGCCCTGGTCGCCGGCCGGCTGCGGGGACTGCGCGGTTGGGAGGTGGTCGAGGGCGTCGGAGGCACCGGCGTCGTCGCCCGCCTCGACAACGGACCGGGCCCCGTGGTGATGCTCCGCGCCGACATGGACGCGCTGCCGGTGGAGGAGCGCACCGGACTGCCGTACGCCTCCACCGTCCGTGCGACCGGCCCCGACGGCCGCACCACTCCCGTCGCGCACGCCTGCGGCCACGACATGCACGTCACCTGCCTGCTGGGCGCCCTCGACCTGCTCGACTCCGACCGCGCCGCCTGGCGGGGCACCGTGCTCGCCGTCTTCCAGCCCGCCGAGGAGCTCGGCAAGGGCGCCCGGGCCATGGTCGAGGACGGGCTGTTCCGACGCTTCCCGAAGCCGGACGTCCTGCTGGCCCAGCACCTCGCCCCCGCGCCCGCCGGCTGGATCGGGCTCTCCGAAGGAGCCGCCCTGGCCGCCAGCGACGGTCTGAGGATCACCCTGCACGGCCGGGGCGGCCACGGCTCCCGGCCCGAGACGACTGTCGACCCGGTGGTGATGGCGGCCGCCACCGTCCTGCGCCTGCAGACCATCGTCTCCCGGACCGTCGCCGCCACCGAGGCCGCCGTGGTCACCGTCGGTGCGGTCCACGCCGGGACGGCGGGCAACGTCATCGCGGACCGTGCCGAGCTGCTGCTGTCGGTGCGCAGCTTCACCGAGCCCGTGCGCCGCCGGGCCCTGGACGGCATCGCCCGGATCGCCGAGGCGGAGGCCGCCGCCTCGGCGGCACCCCGTCCACCCGAGGTGGAGGTGCAGCACTCGTTCCCCGCCGTGGTGAACTCTCCGGCGGCCGTGGCACGGCTGCGCGAGGCCTTCGCCGCGGTGTTCGGGGCCGAGCGTCTGCTGGACCCTGGGCCGCAGCCCGGCAGTGAGGACGCCTCCGAACTCGTCAAGGCCGCCGGTGCCGCCTGCGGCTACTGGTTCTTCGGGGGGAGCGACCCCGCCGCGTTCGTGGGCCGGTCGCTGGAGGAGGCCCTGGCCGGGTTGCCGTCCAACCACTCGCCCGCGTTCGCTCCCGTCATCCAGCCGACGCTGGACACCGGTGTGGCGGCCATGGTGCTCGGAGCGCTGGCCTTCCTCGGGGCGCCGGACTGAGGAGCCCCGGCCCCGTCGCGCGGGTCGGTCAACGGCTGCGTCGTCCGGTGGCGGAGCCGTGGCCCGGCGTCTGCTCGCGCATCGCCGCTTCGAGGCGTCGCAGCATCGTCTCGTCGGCGGTGAGTTCGAGGACCGTCAGCAGGGTTTCGACGAGCTCCGCGTCCGCGGCGGCGACGGCGAGGCGCAAGCGCTCGACCAGGTCGTCGGCGGGTGGCTGCGGCGCGCGGTGGGGGCTCACCGGACACCCCGGGGAGCCGCGGAGGCGCGGGCCGAGGGTTCGCCGTGCGGGCCGTGCGGGGTCAGCACGGCCGTCCCGTCGACGAGTGCGTCCAGAACGGCTCCGACCCAGCGGTGCAGGTCGGCTCCGGGCGGGAGCGTGGGAGCGGTGCCGGCCACGGCCCGGCCGGCGAAGCCGGTGTCGAGGTGGGGCAGGCGTGCGTCCAGGACCGCGACGCCCCGCCCCGCGTGTTCGGCGCGTGCCGTGTCCAGCCAGGCCGACAGCGCGGCCTTCGATGCCCGGTAGGCGGCGGTGCCCACGAGCGGGTGGTCGACGATCACGCCGGTGATCGCCCCGGCGGAGCGGCCAGGGCCGAGCAGGGGGAGCGCGCCTGCGAGTACCGCCATGGGGGCGAGGGCGTTGACGGTCATCAGGTGCTCCTCCACCTCCGGACCCAGCTGGGCACAGGCGCCGAACGCCACCGCGCCGATGGCCACCAGGACGGAGTCCAGGCCGCCCAGCCGCTCGGACGCGTTCGCCGCCAAAGCACGGCAGGCCTCCAGGTCGTAGGCGTCGAAGACGTCACCGGTGCCGGCACGGGCTCGTCCGGCTGCCTGTGCGAGACGCTGGGGGTCACGCCCGGCGACCGCCACGTGCGCGCCCCGTGCGGCGGCTGCCGCTGCCAGTTCGCCGCCGATGACGCCGGACGCTCCGACCACCAGGAGCTTCAGGTTCTTGATCTCCACGAGAACGACCTCCGGTGTTCCGTGCGAGGAGCGGGGCCGACCGGCCCGGCTCCTCAAAGTCACGTCGCGGCGCGCACGGGGCCGGCGTGCGCTGCACGCTGATCATGGATTCCTCCCACCCGTGCCGGACGGCCGGCTGCCGGTCCGTTGTGGTTCGAACCGGAAGGCACTGGCGGATTGCCTCGCCCGGGACCGTCGCGTACCGCGCTGCGGCGGATCAGTCGACGGTCTGCCACCTGCCGAAGCGCACGGGTACGCCGGGTGAGTAGAGGACACTGGTGGGTGCTCCTCGTACCGTGATGCCCGCAGCGCGGACCAGGCCGTCGGAGAGGCCACCGAGGCGTGCCTCGTACAGCGGCCAGGCCGGATGGTCGGTGGGCAGGTAGACGGTGCGGCCGCCGACCCGGGTGTGCAGGCCCCAGCGCGCGGTCAGGAAGTCGGCCAGCGGGCCGGGGGCCAGGAGCTGCTTCCCGGTGCGCGCGGTCAGCACACAACCGGTCCCGGCGGGCGACGGAGGGTGGGCCCGGGTGGCCATGAAGTAGGAGTCGCCGTCGACGCTCAGGTGGGTGGAGGACCAGCGGTAGGGCAGGGACAGCGTCGCGCGGGCTGCCAGGACGGCTGCCAGCCGAGGACACTCCAGGGACCGGAAGACGACGCCGCGCCGTCCCTGCCGGTCGACGGAGTAGAGCCTGACGTTCACCTCCGGGAACGTCCCCAGGTAGGGCAAGCCCGGGCCCCGGCCGATGCCGAGGCGCTCCATCCGGAACGGCACGAGACCGACCCAGCTGGTTCCGTTCCACACGTCGGGCCGCACGTGCGGTGGCAGCAGCGGTGCGACGGCCGCCGGGTTCACGGGCCAGTGGACGAAGAGCAGGTGGCGCCAGAACTGTGACAGCACGGGGCGGTGCACGGGCCTCGTCGTCCGTGGTGTGACCGGCTCGATGATCATCGTTCCTCCTGCTCGCCGTCGGGCTGCCAGGTTGCCTCCGCTGTCGTGGTGAGCGGGATGTGCATCGGTGATGCATCACCAGGTCGGCGGTCGGCGCTGCACGCCCGACGTGCCGCACGGGCAGCGGTGGCGGGGACCTCGCGCCCCTGGCCACCAGGCGTTGCACAAACGCTGCAAGTGCGCCCGGGGAGCGGAAACGATGCACGGTGACGGTGTGAATCTTCGAACCCGTGCCCTCCGCGCCAGCCACTCGGGCACCGAGTGGGCGTCCGAGCCATTGCCGGTGCTGCTGCAGCGCGTGGCCGAGGGAGATCGGGGTGCGTTCGAGGGTGTTTACGAAGCGATCTCCGGGGCGGTGTACGGCGTCGCGCTGCGCACCCTGCGCGACAGGGCGCAGGCCGAGGAGGTGGCACAGGAGGTGCTGCTCGAGATCTGGCGGACGGCGTCCGCGTACCGCCCCGAACGCGGCTCCGTCACCACCTGGGCGCTGACCATCGCGCACCGCCGGGCGGTGGACCGGGTGCGTTCGGTCAGGGCCGCGGGCGAGCGGGACGACCGGGCCGCCCGACAGGACCCCGCGGACAGCGAGCCCCTGGAAGACCGCGTGCTGGGCTCCCTCGAGCAGGCCCGGGTGCGCACCGCACTGCGCGGCCTCAGCGAGGTCCAGCGCGAGGCCGTGGTCCTGGCCTACTACGGCGGCTACACCCAGCGGGAGATCGCCGATCTGACCCACGTCCCGCTCGGCACCGTGAAGACCCGCATCCGCGACGGGCTGATACGGCTGCGCAACGCGATGGGACTGGCCACCGTCCAGCCCGACGACGCATCCCGGCGGGCCGAGGTGGACGCGAGCCGTCTGCGACGGGCAGGAGGAGAGCGATGACCGATCAGCGCGCCGTACGCGAGTCGGTGTGGGACTACCCGAGGCCACCGGCCGTCGAGACCGCTTCCGGCCGGGTGGTCGAGGTCTGGTTCGCCGACCGGCTGATCGCCTCGACCAGGTCCGCGATGAGAGTGCTGGAGACGAGCCACCCACCGGTCTTCTACATCCCCGCCGCCGATGTCGCCGTCGACCTCCTCACCCCCTCCGGCGGGGCGAGCGTGTGTGAGTGGAAAGGTCTGGCCTGCTACTGGGACCTGTCGGTGGGGGAGCGCCGTGCGGCCCGTGCGGCCTGGAGCTACCCGCAACCGCTGCCGGGCTACCGGGAGCTGCGCGGCGCCTTCGCCTTCTACCCCGGCCAGGTGGACCGCTGCACCGTGGACGGCGAGACGGTCCGGCCGCAGGACGGCGCCTTCTACGGAGGCTGGATCACCAGCGAGATCTCCGGCCCCTTCAAAGGAGCCCCCGGGACATCGCACTGGTGATCCCTGACCGGAGCGGGAGCACCCGGCCCGCGCCTGCCGCACGTCACACGGTCACGCATCCAGCTCCGCGTCGAGGAGGTACCCGCGATGACGCCCTCATCGCCCGTCCGTGAAACCCCCGTCCTCTCGCCCGGGCCCGACTCGGTCGAGGAGGCGGGCTTGCCGACCGGTGCGGTCGCGCAGACCCTCGGCGTGTCACCGACCACCGTCCGTTCCTGGGAGCGCCGTTACGGCATCGGTCCGGCCCACCGCGAAGCGGGCCACCACCGCCGGTGGAGCCCTCGTGACATCGCGGTGCTGGAGACGATGTGTCACCTCACCGCCCGTGGCGTCCCGCCCGCCGAGGCCGCCAGGGCCGCGCTGGCCAACCGTGACGCGGAGGACCGTGACGCCCCCGCGTCAGGGAGGGAGCCCGCCCCCGCAGCGGAGCACCCCGGCGCCGGCGCCAGCGGCGGCCGGGCCCTGCGGGTGGGGACGGTACGCCCCGAATGCCGAGGGCTGGCCCGGGCGGCGGTGCGCCTCGACGCGGCGGAGACCGTCAGGATCCTGCGCGAGTCCATCGCGGCGCTCGGCGTCATCGAGGCCTGGACCGAGGTGATGATGCCGGCCCTGCGCGCTGCCGGCCGCAAGTGGGCCGTGGACGGCGAGCAGTACGTCGAGGTCGAGCACCTGCTGTCCTGGCACGTCTCCAGCGTCCTGCGCGAGGCGGCGATCGCCGCACTCCCGGCCACCTCTACTCGTCCGGTGCTGCTGGCCGCGGGGCCCGGTGAGCAGCACACCCTTCCGCTGGAGGCCACCGCGGCGGCGCTGACCGAACGGGCCATCCCCTTCCGCATGCTGGGTGGTGCCGTTCCGCCCCGCGCCCTGCTCGACGCCGTCCACCGGATCGGCCCCGGCGTCGTGATGATCTGGTCCCAGGACCACCGCACCGCCGACCGGGAGCTCGCCCGTCAGGTCGCCGCCGCGACCTGGGGCCCGCGCGGCTCCCGCACCAGTTCCCTCGTGGTGACGGCCGGGCCCGGCTGGGTCCGCCAGGGACCACCCCCGGGCACCTTCTGCCCCCGTACCCTGCAGGCCGCTGTCGACCTGCTAGAGGGCGCGGCCAGGAAGCCGGGCCACCCCGTATCTCGCTGACGCAGGGGCGAGCGGTCGGAACCCTCTCCTGAAGTAGGAACCCAGATGGGCCTCACCGCACCCGAGCCGCTGCGCTGTCCGCGACGTCCTGCACCACCTGGTCGGTGCCGCCCACGTGCCAGCCGAACTGAACCGCAGCTTCGACATCGGCGGCCCCGACGTCCTCATCTACGAGAGATGATGCGGCGTCACGCCCGCGCCTCGTCGTCCCGATCCCCGTCCTGACGCTCCGTCTGTCCTCTGCTAGAGCGCGCTTCGGATCGGCCGCTCCTGTCCCGCCATCACCCCCCCAAGACCGCTGCGCGAACGCTGCAACGAGCTTCGCGGTGCGTCGCACGTGACCGTAGGAGGCGGAGGTGGAAAGCCATGACGCATCCCCTGAACGACTGGGAGGCGACGCTCGCGGACGAGATCGAGCGTGTCCTGGCCGCCAGTGACCCCGGGCTGAACCGGATGCTGCGGCGACGCACCACCCGGGCGAGATTGTGGCTGTGGCGGCCGCGCGCCCTCGCCCTGCTGGTGACGCTGGCGGCCGTCCTGACCTTCGCCTCGGTGGTGACCGCCTGCACGGTCAGCCCCTGGGCCGCCGTCGCAGCCGCACCCGCAACCCTGGCCCTCGGCGCCGCCTGGCGGCGGCTCGGCGGCCTCTGCCTCTTCTGACACGTTCCCCGAGGAGCGACCATGTCCGCTGACCAGCCCGTGACCCCGAAGCCCGCCCTCGGCCCGGTCCCCACCGAGACGCCCGAATGCGAGGCATCGACCACCCACGCGATCTCGGTGCCCGAGCGCGTGGAGCTCCACGACGCCTGGCCGGGGTGGATCCCGGTGGCCGTGATCCTCTTGATGGCGCTCACGCTCGCCGCCTTCGCGATCGGACGCGTCGCGGGATGACGCCGCCCTACCCTTCGGCCCCCTCCGCCGGAGGCACTGCGCACCTCACCGCCGTCCCGCGTCTCACCGGTTGTCACAGACGGCTCGGCGAGGCCTTGTTCGCCCGGATCGCCGGGCCCGACGGCCCCGCGGTACGGGAGCGGATCCACCACGCCCCTGGACCGCGTCGGTTCGGCCCGGGCCGGGCGATCCGGGTGGTGCACGGCGACGCGGCGATGTTCGCGGGGGGACTCGCGGCCCTGCTGCTCCAGTCCCTGCACCCGGCGGCCATGGCCGCGGTGGCCGGCCACTCCGGCTACCTCGGCGACCCCTGGGGCAGGCTCCAACGGACCAGCACCTTCCTGGCCGTCACCACCTTCGGCACCGACGACGACGCCCGGGCCGCGATCGCCCGGGTCCGCGCCGTCCACTCCCGCATCCGCGGGACGACGCCCGCGGGCCTCGCCTACCGGGCCGACGACCCCCACCTGCTCGCCTGGGTGCACGCCGCCGAGACCGACTGCTTCCTGCGCGCCCACCAGCGCTACGGCGCAGCCCCGCTGGACGCGGCCGGATGCGAGGCGTACGTGGCCGACATGGCCGAGATCGCCGCCGACCTCGGCGTCACCGACCCGCCCCGCACCCGCACCACCCTGGCGGAGCTGCTCCGGAGCTACGACCCCGAACTCGCCGCCACCGCCGACGCCGAACGGGCAGCCCGGTTCCTGCTGCTCCGCCCGCCGATCCCGCTCCTGGCCCGTCCCGCCCATGGCGCGCTCGCCGTGGCGGCCCTCGCGCTGCTCGAACCCCGCCACCGGCGCCTGCTGGGCCTGCCGACCGCCGCGGCCTTCGACGCGGCGGCCGGCCCGCTGGGCACGGCGGTGGTGCGGACGGTCCGCTGGCTCCTGCCACCGCCCGGCGGCACTCGCTGAGCAGCCCGGCCCTCGACCCGTGACGGGCTTGCACAGCGCCTGCGTGCCGGTGCACGCCCAAGGAGCACGAGGCCCTGAGGGGGTGTCAGTCCAAGGCGCCGTTGATGGTGGCCTTGGGGATCGCGATGCCCGGGACGTGGTAGGCCTCGAGGATCTTGCGGTAGGAACCGTCGTCCATCAGCGACTGCAGTGCCGCCTGGATCGACTCCTTCAGGCCCGGCACGTCCTTGGAGACGCCGATGCCGATCGGGGATGCGCTCGTGGGGCCGACCGCCTCCTTTCCTCGCACGGTGTCGAAGGCCGCGCCGCCCTCGGCGGTGTCCGCCACGTAGGCAGCGGTCACCTCGTCGAGGAAATCAGCGGAGACCTTCCCCGCCCGCAGCGCGAGCTGGGCCTCGGAGTCCTTGGAGAAGGCGAGGACCGTGATGGCGGGCTTGCCCTCCTGCTTGCAGAGCTCTTGGCGCTGCTCGAGGATCCGCTGGTGGTTGGTGCCGGTCTGCACCGAGACGCTCTTGCCGCACACGTCGGTGACGACCTTGATGTTCTCCGGGTTGCCCTTCTTCACGAGCCAGCCCGGGCCGGCGTTGATGTAGTCGACGAAGTCGACGGCCTGCTGCCGCTCCTTCTTGTCGGTCATCGCCGACATGACTGCGTCGAACTTGCCGGCTTGGACCGCGGGCAGGAGCCCGTCGAACTTCTGCCCGGTGAACTCGAACTTGACGCCGAGCCGGGCGCCGATGGCCCGTCCGAGGTCGTAGTCGATGCCGGTGATCTCCTTGCTGCCCTCGGACGCGTACATCTCGAACGGCGGGTAGGGCAGGTCGGTGGCGACGCGGACCTTGCCGGCCTGCTTGACGGACTGCGGCACTCTGGCCGCCAGGGCGGCATCCGCGCTCACGGGGACTCCCTTGACCGTGGTGAAGGGAGGCATGGAGGGGTTTGCCGGGCTCTGCGAGGGCGTCGAGCCGCATCCGGTCAGTACGAGCAGGCAGGCGGCGGAGGCGGTTGCGGCGACGGGGTTGAGCCACCGGGCGGGGCGCAGGCGAGTCATCGTGGGGGAGCCCTTCGTCAGTCACTGGATCGGCCGAAACAGAAATTACACACTTGCCTGTATCTGCCGATCTGTATGAACGGTTACGTTTTGACAACGTGCATGATTGGCGGCTCAGGCTCGACGAAATGCGCAAAAGCGGACTTAGCATCCTCCTTTGGCGTTACATATAGCGCTAGCAATGACTCGACTGTAACGTTCAGTACTGCCTCTGGTTCACGCCCTCCGACCTTGGGATCCCCATGCCTTCACGACCCTCCGGCGCGGTACGCACCCCTGGCGGCACTCCGGTCCGTACCGAAGCCGACCTGCTCGGCACCCGCGAACTTGCGGCGCGCAGCTACAGCGGCATCCACACCCTGCGCGCCGTCGAGAACTTCCCGCTCACCGGCATGCCGGTCGCCGCCCACCCCGAACTCGTGAGCGCGATCGCCATGGTCAAGCAGGCGGCCGCGCTCGCCAACCAGAACCTCGGTGAGCTCGACCTCGAGCGATGCGCCGCGATCGTGCGCGCCTGCGAGGAGATCCGCGCCGGAGCGCTCCATGACCACTTCCAGGTGGACGTCCTCCAGGGCGGGGCCGGTACCTCCACCAACATGAACGCCAACGAGGTCATCGCCAACCGGGCCCTCGAGCACCTCGGCGAGCCACTTGGCACCTACGCGCGCCTGAGCCCGACCGACCACGTCAACCTCGGCCAGAGCACCAACGACGCCTACCCCACCGCGGTGAAGCTCGCCCTCCACACCGGCGTCGAGAACCTCGCCGGTGCCATGTACGTGCTCGCCGACGCCTTCAACGAGCGGGCCCAAGCCTTCCACGACGTCGTCAAACTCGGCCGCACCCAGCTGCAGGACGCGGTGCCCATGACCCTCGGCCAGGAGTTCGGGGCCTTCGACACCGGCATCCGCGACGACATCGCGACCCTCGAGCGCGCCGCGCAGGGGTTGTGTGAGGTCAACATGGGCGGCACCGCGATCGGCACCGGCCTCAACGCCCACCCTGGCTTCGCGCACGCATGCGCCCAGCATCTCGCCCGCCTGAGCGGACTACCCATACGGCCCGCACGCGACCTCATCGAAGCCACCCAGGGAGTCGGCGCCTTCCTCGACGTCTCCAGCGCCCAGCGCCGATTCGCCCTGCGCCTGGTCAAGATCTGCAACGACCTGCGCCTGCTCGCCTCCGGCCCCCACGCGGGACTGGCTGAGATCGCACTGCCCGAGATGCAGGCCGGCTCCAGCATCATGCCCGGCAAGGTGAACCCCGTGATCCCGGAAGCCGTCACCCAGGTGTGCTTCGAAGCCATCGGGGCCGACACCACCGTCGCCCTCGCCGCTCAAGCCGGCCAGCTCCAGCTCAACGCCTTCGAGCCGCTCATCGCCCACAGCCTGCTCACCGCGCTGCGCTACCTGAGGGCTGCCTGCCTGCTGCTGGCGGACCGCTGTGTCAGCGGCATCCACGCCGCCGAGGAGCGCGCCCTCGCCTATGCCAGCGGATCCGCAGTCCTGGCAACCGCGCTCAACCCGGCCGTGGGCTACCGCCAGGCCACCTCCATCGCCCGCCAGGCGGCCCTGGAGCGCCGTCCGGTCCGCGAGGTGGCCGGCGAGGCCCAAGTACTGCCCCCCGATGTCCTTGACGACCTCCTCAACCCCCGCAACCTCGTCGGCGGCCGACCGGCTGCATCAGGACCCCAGTGATCGACCAGCCCATTTGGTGCAGAAGCGATGCAACTGGGTCACGCCACCTCGGCGGCAGAGGATCGAATCACGAACCGATCCCTGCACCGACCCGAACGGAGCGAGGCCATGAAACTTCGCGACGAACTCCCCGTCGACCACCGGCTCGCCCAGGTCTACCGCTGGAGTGCAAGCTTGTGCGGCGTCGCGCTCCTGGTCTTCGGCTGTCTCGGCCTGGCGGACGGACTGGCCTTCTTCAGCACCAACGGTGAGCGCATCGCCGGGCTGTCCAGCAACGGACTGCTGAGCTGGATCTCGATCGCCACCGCCGTGGTCCTGATCGCCGGCGCCGTCAAGGGCGGAAACACGGCCTCGACGGTCAACATCACGGTGGGCACGCTCTTCGTCTTGAGCGGCTTCGTGAACCTCGCACTGCTCGACTCCGGAGCCAACATCCTCGACTTCCGGATCCCCAACGTCATCTTCAGCTTCGTGATGGGCCTCGCGATCGCCACCTTCGGTATGTACGGGCGCGTCAGCGGCAAGCTGCCGCTCGACAACCCCTACTGGCGCCAGCGTCACCCCAACGCCACTGCCAGCCGACAGGTGGCGGCGGGGATGCTCGCTGCCGTGCAGGACGTCACCCCTACGGGACTTTCGAGCCGGCCCGGCTGACACAGCAGGGCACGCAGAAGGCCGGAGCCCTTCGGGTGGGCGCTGTGAAGCACCCACCCGAAGGCCTCCGGCCGGACTCGTCACGGGAGCCGACTGCAGCCGCCGCAGACTCGGACCTCGCCATCCGCCCGGCAGGCCGGCCGCCTTCGCCGCTCCGCGGACTCCGGCTCCCTGGCGTGGCCGCCGCGGCACGGCGGCTTCGTTCCCCGTTGTGCCGTGAGCCGATGAAGCGCCGTCAGTAGACGTACAGGTGGGTGGTGAGGTTGGCGAACGTCACGGTGGTGCCGCTCTTCCAGGCCTTGAAGTCGGTGCCCTTGGTGAGGTCGGCCTCGAAGCGGGGGCCGCTCTCGTAGCTGATGCCGTACTGGGTGGTGCTGCGGCCGGCGTTGACCAGCTCGGTGGCCATCTTGACCATCTGGTACGGGTGGGCGGTGGCGGGCTTGGGGGAGGAGAAGACGTCGGTCCAGCGGGTGCCGACGGTGCCGGTGGTGGGCGCGTAGCCGGCCTTGGTGCTGGTGGTGGTCCAGGCGGCGGGGTTGTAGGTGTCGCCGCTGGTCAGGTAGGACCACTTGACGTTGTCGGCGGACCAGTAGCCGCTGTGGGTGGACACGGTCGCGGTGCGCAGGTCGAGGACGGAGACGCCGTTGGTGCCGACCACGGTCGCGTTCTCGGTGGCGGTGCCGGGGCTGTTGACGACGAGGGCGGTGTCCTCGTCGATGCCGAAGGCGCGGTTGTGGCCGGTGTCGGCGGCGAGGCGGACCATGCGGCCCTGGCGGCCGCGGGCGGCGAAGTGGGTGTCGATCAGGCCGGTGGTGAAGAAGTTGAAGCCGCCGGCGGGGCGGTAGGTGAGGTCGTCGGGGTAGCTGGTGTTGACGGTGGTGTAGGAGCCGTAGCGCAGGGCGTCCCAGCTCTCCCCGCCGGTGACCATGTCGCGCCCGTTGGTGATGGTGGTACCGGCACTGGTGCCCATGACGGCCGCGCCGGCCGTCCACTTGGCGCGGATCGCGGCCAGGGCAGGGGTGTCGGAGTTGTCGCTCTTCATGAGGGTGGTGACCAGGCGGCTCTGGTCGCCGCCACCGAAGAAGAAGCCGGTCATGGTGTTGATCTGGTCGACGACGGCCTGGCTGGAGCTGTTGGCGATGTGGTCGAGGTCGATGGGGATCCACTGGGCGTCGGCGGCGCCGTAGCTGTTCTTGAGCAGGTCGGCGTAGTAGGTGCCGTTGCAGACGGAGTTGGAGCAGGTCGCGGGGTCGTTCGCGTTGGGGTCGTTGGCGGGGACGTCGGAGGCGGCGGTGACGATGCCGATCCGGGCCGAGGCGCCGCCGGCCTTGGTGACGAAGGTGCCGTAGACGGCCGAGTTGGTGGCGGCCACCGCGCCGCCGGCCAGGACGAGGGTGCCCGGGGTGGCGCCGGCCGCGTGCGCGATGCCGGCGGGCGCCGTGAGGGCGGCTGCGAGCAGAGCGGTGCCGAGCAGGGCGGCGGGCCGTCGGATGGTGCGGATGGCGATGCTCAAGGGGGCTCCTGTGGGGGAGGCCGCGCCCGCTGGGGGCGGGCGGCGGCAGAGGAGGACGACCGGGCGTGGGGGCCGGGCCGGATAAGAGCGCCCAGACGAGAGGGAAGCTTGCAAGGCGCAGGAACGGAACATACATACACAGTTGAACTTTCGAAAGATGTAACGCGAGATCCGAGGGAAAGCTTGGCCATCTGATGGCTCATCAGCGAACCTGTCACCAGAGGGCCGTTGTTACCGATTCGTATCCCTCGTTACATCTATCTTTCATGACGTCACACCTGTAACGTCCTGGCGAGCGGCGCAGCCCCCACTGGCGCCGTCCCAGGTTCCCGAAAGGTTGCGCCGTGAACTCCTCTCTCTCCCGTAGACCGGTCCAGCTGGCCGTCGCCACCGTGTGCGCCGCGCTCCTGCTCACTGCCTGCGGATCGGCCGGTGACGCCGCCGGATCCGCTGCGGTGTCCATCGCCCCGGTCACCGTCGCCGGTGTCACCATCGCCCGGGACGGCGCCCTGCACGACGCTCTCCCGGCATCGGTGAAGAAGGCAGGCAAGGTCCGGGTGGCCACCGACGTCCCCTACCCGCCGTTCGAGATGTACGTCGCCGAGGGCAAGAGCGAGATGACCGGCCTCGACCACGACCTCGGCCAGGCCCTCGGTGCCAAGCTCGGCGTGAGGTTCGAGTTCCAGGCGCAGAAGTTCGACGGCATCGTCCCCGCCATCCAGGCCGGCAAGTACGACGCCGCGATCAGCGCCATCACCGACAACAAGGAACGCGAGCAGGTCGTCGACTTCGTCACCTACTCCAACTCCGGCACCGGCATCATGGTGGCCAAGGGCAACCCGGAGAAGATCGTCACCCTCGACGACCTGTGCGGGAAGAAGGCCGCCGTCCAGACCGGCACCAACCAGCAGAAGCTGCTGACCAAGCACCAGGACGCCTGCAAGGCCGCCGGCAAGCCCGCCATCGACATCCAGGCCTTCCCGAAGGACTCCGACGCCCAACTCGCCCTGCGCTCCGGCAAGGTCGTCGCCGACGTCCTGACCAAGCCCGCGGCCGGCTGGACCGCCAAGACCGCTGACAACGGCACCGCCTTCCAGCTCGTCGACGACCCGGCCGCCACCGGCGGCTACAACGCCTCCCCCAACGGGATCGCGATCTCCAAGAGCCTGCCCGAGCTCACCGACGCCGTGCAGAAGGCCCTGCAGCAGCTGATCGACGACGGCTCCCTCGCCAAGATCTACGACACCTACGGCGTCGCGTCCATCGCCGTCCCCAAGGCCGTCAAGAACGGCGCGGTGGACTGACCCATGAGTGCCACCCCGAAGCTCGCGGCGGGCGCCGACCGCAGCACCGTATCCGACGCCTCAGCCGATGAGCTGATCGCCGTTCCCGTGCGGCACTGGGGCCGCTGGGCCACCGCCGCCCTCGCCCTGGTCTCGCTGGCCGGCCTGCTCGGCTCCCTCGCCAAGAACCCCAACCTCCACTGGGACGTCGTCGGCCACTACCTGTTCGCCGACCTCATCTTCGACGGCCTGGTCACCACCCTGTGGCTCACCGCCGCCGCCATGGCGATGGGGCTCGCCCTCGGCACGCTCGTCGCCGTCATGCGGCTGTCCACCAACCCCGTGCTGTACGGCCTGTCCACCCTGTTCGTCTGGCTCTTCCGCGGCACCCCGCTGCTGGTGCAGATCATCTTCTGGGCCTACGCCGCCGCCCTCTACAAGCACGTGATGATCGGCATCCCGTTCACCAGCGTCACCTTCGTCGAGTTCGACACCAACAGCCTGCTCACGCCCTCCATCGCCGCCCTGCTGGCGCTGGGCCTCAACGAGGCGGCCTACGCGTCCGAGATCGTCCGGGCCGGCATCCAGTCGGTCGACCCCGGCCAGGCCGAAGCGGCCCACTCCCTCGGAATGAAGCCCGCTCTGACGATGCGTCGGATCGTCCTGCCCCAGGCGATGAAGGTCATCATCCCGCCGATGGGCAACGAGACCATCAACATGCTCAAGACCACCGCGTACGTCTCCGTCATCGCCGCGCACGACCTGATGTCGAACATCCAGGACGTCTACGCCCAGAACTACCAGGTCATCCCGATGCTGGTGGTCGCCGCCCTGTGGTACCTGGCCCTGACCACCGTGCTGTCCGTCCCCCAGGCCTGGCTGGAGCGCCGCTACGGCCGCGGCACCACCCGCTCCGCGCACGTCTCCCCGCTGCGCCGCATGTTCACCGGCATCACCACCGTGCTGCCCGCCACCCGCAACCGGAAGGGCTGACCGCGCATGTCCCGGCCCATGGTGCACGCCCAGGGCGTGCGCAAGCACTTCGGCCGCCTCGAGGTCCTCAAGGGCATCGACCTGACCGTCGAACAAGGCCAGGTGTGCTGCCTGCTCGGCCCCTCCGGCTCCGGCAAGTCCACCTTCCTGCGCTGCATCAACCACCTCGAGAAGGTCGACGCCGGCCGCCTCACCGTCGACGGCGACCTCGTCGGGTACCGGCAGTCCGGCAACCGCCTGCACGAGCTGCGCGAGAGCGAGGTCGCCGAACGCCGCCGCGACATCGGCATGGTCTTCCAGCGCTTCAACCTCTTCCCGCACCTCACCGCCCTCGAGAACGTCATCGAAGCACCGGTACGCGTAGCACGGGTCCCGGCCGCGACGGCGCGGGCCGAGGCGCAGCTGCTCCTGGAGCGCGTCGGCCTCGCCGACCGCGCCGGCCACTACCCGGCCCAGCTCTCCGGCGGCCAGCAGCAGCGCGTCGCGATCGCCCGCGCGCTGGCCATGAAGCCCAAGCTCATGCTCTTCGACGAGCCCACCTCGGCCCTCGACCCCGAACTCGTCGGCGACGTCCTGGACGTGATGCGCGACCTCGCCGCCGACGGCATGACCATGGTCGTGGTCACCCACGAGATCGGCTTCGCCCGCGAGGTCGCCGACACCGCCGTGTTCATGGACGAAGGCGTCGTCGTCGAGGCGGGCGACCCCCGCAAGGTCCTCACCGACCCCGACCAGGAGCGCACCAAGGCGTTCCTCTCCAAGGTCCTGTGAGCGCCCCCGCCCAGGCGGGCCCGTTCACCGCCACCCGGCTGCTGCCGCTCGCACAGGACCTGACGGACCAGTACCTGATGGACCTCGCCGATCTCGTCTCGATCGACTCCGGCTCCTACAGCGCCCACGGCGTCAACCGCGTCGCCGACTGGGTCGAGGGACGTCTCGACGGCCTCGGCTTCGAGGTCCAGCGGGTGAGCGCCGGGCCCCCGCACCCGGAGATCGGCGACGTGGTGGTCGCCCGGCGCACCGGGAGCGTTCCCGGCGGCCGCCGGATCCTGCTCGCCGGGCACATGGACACCGTCTTCGAGGACGGCACCGCCGCCGCCCGGCCCTTCCGCATCGACGGCACCCTCGCCCACGGGCCCGGCGTCAGCGACGACAAGGGCGGCCTGCTGGCGGGCATCACCGCACTCGAGGTGCTGCTGCGCGCGGGGTGGGAGGAGTTCGGCGAGGTCGTCCTGCTGGCCACCCCGGACGAGGAGATCGGATCTCCGGCCAGCCGCCCGGTCACCGAGGCGGTCGCCGCCGGCACGGACCACGCCCTCGCGCTGGAGTGCGCCCGCGAGAACGGTGACCTCGTCGTCGAACGCAAGGGCGTCGCGGACTTCGAGCTCACCGTCACCGGCCGCGCCGCCCACGCCGGCATCGAACCCGAACGCGGCGCCAACGCCGCCCTCGCCGCCGCTCACCTGGTCGTGGGCATCCAGGCCCTCAACGACCGCTGGGAGGGCGTGACCGTCAACGTAGGCGTCGTCCGCGCCGGAACCCGCGCCAACATCATCTGCCCCGAGGCAGAGCTGCGGGTCGAGGTACGGGCCACCACCGCCGACGGACTCCACCGCGCGGCCGAAGCCATCCGGAGCCTGGCCCGGCAGCCGGCCGTCCCCGGCACCACCACCTCCGTCCAGCAGCTCGACCTCTGCCTCCCGATGGAGTACACCCCCGCGGCCAGGTCGATGTACGCCGTCGCCCGGACCGCCGCCGCCGAACTCGGCCTGGACCTGGGTGGGGCCTCCACCGGCGGGGTGGGCGACGCCAACCTGATCGCCGGCGTCGGCGTCCCCACCCTCGACGGCCTCGGGCCCGTCGGCGGAGCCGACCACTCGCCGGAGGAGTGGCTGGACGTCTCCACCGTCCCCACCCGGATCGCCGTCCTCGCCGCCACCATCGCCGCCCTCGCCCACGCCGCCTGACCCACCGTCAGACCGGCCCGCGAGCCTGCCCCGAACGGGGGCCGGGTGAGCCCTGACAGCCGCACCCGGCCCCTTCTCCCACGTCTCGTCAGGAGTCCAGCTTGTCCAGCAACAGAGCCCTGAGAGCCACCACCGTCCTGGCCGCGGCCTGCCTGCTCGCCGCCGCCGCGCCGACCGCCTCCGCAACCCCCCACCGGCAGACCGGAACGCTCATCCTCGTCGGCGGCGGCCTCAAGGACGCCCGGATCTACCGGGAGATCATCGCCAAGGCCGGCGGCACCACCCGCGCCCGCATCGGCGTCCTGACCGCGGCCTCCGTCCCCGAGAGCCAGGACCCGCACGCCAGCGACCCCGATACCTGCTCCAACTCCCGCTGCAACGGCCTCTACTACGCCGACCTCTTCAAGTCCTACGGCGCGGCCGACGCCCAGTGGATCCCCGTCGACATCGAACACACCGGTGCGGCCGACGATGACGCCGTGGTCGCCCAGGTCAACGGCATGACCGGATTCTTCTTCGGCGGCGGCGACCAGTACCGTTACGTCACCAGCCTCCTGCACGGCCACGCCCACACCGACTCCAAGGTGCTGGCCGCCATCCGCGCCAAGCTCGCGGCCGGGGCGGTCGTCGCGGGCACCAGCGCCGGCGCCCAGATCGCCTCCGGACCGGACATGGTCACCGGCGGCGACAGCCATCCCGCCCTGCGCGACGGCAGCGCACCCGGCTACTTCGAGGACCCCACCCGCCTCGGCTACCTGCCCGCCGGCGGCTTCGGCCTGCTGGCCTCCGGCCTCCTCGACACCCACACCGGCACCTACGGACGCGAAGGCCGGGCCATCCGCCTCGCTGCGGACACCCACCACGACCGGGTGTTCGCCCTCGACGAGGACACCGCCATCGAGGTCGAGAACCCCGGCACGCACGCGGAGGCGATCCGCGTCCTCGGCACCCACGGCGTCTCGGTGCTGGACCTGCGCCACGCCCGCGCCGCCACCGGGCCCGGCGGATGGCGGATCAGCGGCGTCGCCTACGGCTACCTCACCGACGGGGACGCGTACGACCCCCGCACCCGGCGCACCACCCCCGCCCCGGGCAAGCGGCCGCTCGCCCCCACCGTCAGCGCGCCGGTCCCGGCCAACGGCGACGTCTTCTCCTCCGAGGCCAACTCGGCGGGCACCCCGTACTCCTTCTCCCGCACCGCGCGCGCCCTCACCGCCACCACGGCCCAGCGCACCGCGACGGCCACCACCTGGGAGGGCGACCCGCAGTTCCGGGTCACCTTCACCAGGACCGGCGCCACCCGCGCCCACACCACCGACGGCACCACCACCGCCACCCTCACCGACCTGCGGGTGGACATCACCCCCGCCTGACCCCGCGGCGCCGGGCCCCGGTCACCCCGAGGGCCCGGCAGCGCGGGCCCGAACCGATATCGTTTCCGCAGGACCCACCCGAAAGGACCAGCCACCATGCCGGCCGCCGCCCCGATCGCCGAGCAGATCCGTACCCGGCTCGGCGAGTGCAGCCCCGCCGAACGCAAGGTCGCCCGCGTCCTGCTCGCCAACTGGCCCGCCGCCGGCTTCGAGACCGTCGCCACCCTCGCGGAGCGCGCCACGGTCAGCGCCCCCACCGTCCTGCGCCTGGTCACCCGCCTCGGCTACCGCGGCTTCCCCGACTTCCAAGCCGCGCTGCGCACCGAACTCGACGACCGCAACGCCTCCCCCCTCACCCTCTACAACGCCGCAGGGGAGCAGGCCACCGGCGCCGAAGGCGGCCTGCTGCAACGCGCCTCGACCGCCTTCACCGCCGCCGTCGGCCGCACCCTCAGCGAACTGCCCCAGCACGACCTCGACCGGGCCGTCGAACTGCTGGCCGACCCCAAGCGGCGCATCACCCTCGCCGGCGGACGCTTCACCCACCTCCTCGCCCAGTACCTGGGCCTGCACCTGATGCAGCTGCGCGACGAGGTCCGCTTCCTGCCCGACCGCGACGTCGAGCGCACCGCCGTCCTGGCCGCCCTCGGCCGCCGCGACGTCCTGGTCGTCTTCGACCACCGCCGCTACGAACCCGACAAGGTCGCCATCGCCCAGCTCACCCAGGAACACGGTGGCCGCGTCATCCTCTTCACCGACACCTGGCTCTCACCCGTCGCCGCCCACGCCGAGGTCGTCCTCCCCGCCCAGGTCACCTCCCCCTCGCCGTACGACAGCCTCGCCCCCACCCTCGCCGTCACCGAAACCGTCATCGCCGGCCTCCTGACCGCCCTGGGCGAGCAAGGACACCAGCACATGCAGCACCGCGAGGACATCGCCAAGACCCTCGGCCTCTACTGACAGGCACTGCGCTCCCTGAGCCCCGGCACTCTGCCGCGCCGAGCACCGCCGGAGGGTGTCCGTCACGCTCATCTCGATCACCGCCTGGAGGGGGCCGGAGCCGAGCGGAGGGGCGGCCACGGGCGGAGTCGTCGAACAGCTCCAGCAGTCCGGCGACCTCGTGGGGTCCTCGGAGAGGTGACGGAAGGTCATGTGCCGGACGACGGCGCCCTCGCCCGAGGGCGGGAACGTCGTTGGGGGAGGCGCGGGCCCACGCCGTGCGTACGGGAGGCGATCCGGGGCACCTGCGCCCCGGCGCCGTCCCCACGGCACTGCACACCGTCGAGGTCCCCACCACCGGGCCGAGCACCCGGTAGGACGCTGCCGCCTCCTTCGTCTCCGGCCGGGCGCGCGGCGGGCCTGCCCCGACCGCGGGCTGCCCGGCCGGTGTGGACGGCGTCCTGGTGGAAGCCGTCGCGGAGCATGTCGTTGACGGGGGCGTGGGTGCGGTTGACCGGGATCTGGGCGAAGTTGGGGCCGCCGAGGCGGGTGATCTGGGTGTCGAGGTAGGAGAACAGCCGGCCCGCCAGCAACGGGTCGTCGGTGAGGTCGATGCCAGCGACCAGGTGGCCGGGGTGGAAGGCGACCTGCAGGGTCTCGGCGAAGTTGTTCGCCGGGTTGGCCGTCAGCGTCATCAGGCCGAGTGCCTGGACCGGGGCGAGCTCCTCGGGGACGAGTTTGGTGGGGTCCAGCAGGTCGATCCCCGCGAAGGTCTGCTCGGCGGTGTCGGGGAAGACCTGCACGCCGAGCTCCCACTGCGGGAACGCGCCGGCCTCGATCGCGTCGGCTAGGTCGCGTCGGTGGAAGTCCGGGTCCATGCCGCTGATCAGCTGGGCCTCCTCCCACACCAGTGAGTGCACGCCCGCCTTGGGCTTCCAGTGGAACTTCATCGCGATCGCTTCGGCGAGGTGAAGGGGTACCCGGGCAAGCGGCTCCCGGCACCGGAGCTGCCGAACGTGGCGCTGAAGCCGCGTGGCAACCGCAGCTGACCCGCGGACTTCTGTGTCGGCGGCCGACTTGATTCCGGTCGCATCGCAGGTTCCTGGCAAGTGCGGCGACTGGGTCACCGGTGTGCTCGGGGGCTCCCCGCCTGCGGACAAGGCACTGCGTGCGCAGCTCACCCGTATCGCACGTGTGGCAGTCTGCGGCACGGTCTAGTCGGATCGATGCTGACCTTTTGCTGACTTTCCTGACGACCCGTCAGTCTCGCCTCGATGGCTGTGGGAGCTCTGTTCCTCCCGGTGATCGGCCGGACCACGGCGGCCCGACCTCGCCCTGCGCCTGCCCCGCTCCGGCGCCGTCATACCTGTCGGCGCGTCCGGGGCCGGGCCGGGGAGCCGGCTGTGGGTTCCGGCCAACCCGGCGAGGCGGTTTCGGTACTCGTGGAAGCGGGGCAGGCCAGCCGAGCTGAGGGAACAGATGGATGCGCTCCCACGGGCCACTTCGAAAGATGGTCCGATTATCCAGGGGCCCCAATGCCCCCTACTGCGCAGTCTCTTGACACCTCGCCCGGTCCTCCCGATTGTTGGGAGCGCTCCCACAGTTCTGCCCTCCTCATCCCCCACCCGCAGGAGTCGACAGATGTCACCCCCGACCACCCGCCTGCCCGCGTTCGGCGCGGCCCTGGCGCTGCTCGCCGCCGGACTCTCCACCGCCGTCGCCGTCCCGGCCTCGGCCGCCACCGTCCAGTGCGGCGTGGACTACTCCGTCAACGACTGGGGCTCCGGCTTCACCGCCAACGTCAAGGTCAACAACCTCGGCACGGCCCCGGTCGACGGCTGGACGCTCAGCTACGCCTACACCGGCAACCAGACCCTCTCCGGCACCGGCTGGAACGGCACCTGGAGCCAGAGCGGCAAGAACGTCACCGTCACCGCGCCAGCCTGGGCCGCCAGTATCCCGGCCGGGGGCAACGCCACGGCGGGTGCCAACTTCGCCTACAGCGGCACCAATGCGGCGCCCACCGCCTTCAGCGTCAACGGCACCCCCTGCACCGGAGCCCATCAACCCCCAGTCACCACCCTCACCAGCCCGGCTCCCGGGGCGAGTTACGCGGCCGGGGCCGCCGTCCCGCTGGCGGCCACCGCGACCGCGAGCGACGGGGCGACGGTCAGCAAGGTGGAGTTCTACGACAACACCACCCTGCTCGCCACCGACACCACCGCCCCGTACTCGTACAGCTGGACCGGTGCCGCCTCCGGCAGCCACTCGGTCTACGCCAAGGCGTACGACTCCACCGGTGCGAGCAGCGAGTCCGCCCCGGCGGGCATCACCGTCGCCGCCGGACCGTCCGTCAGTGCCACCCCGGCGAGTCTCTCGGTGACCCAGGGCGGGACGGGCACCGTGGCGGTCAAGCTCTCCGCCCAGCCCGCCGCCAACGTCACCGTGACCACCGCGCGGACCTCGGGCAACTCCGGACTGTCCGTCAGCGGCGGCGCGAGCCTGACCTTCACGCCCGCCAACTGGGCCACCGCGCAGACCGTCACGGTCGCCGCCGACGCCTCCTCCACCGGTGCGGCGACCTTCACCGCGACGGCCGGCGGCCACACCGCCGCCACCGTCACGGTCACCGAGCTGGCCGCCGGGACGGGCGTCTACAACGACCGCTTCCTCCAGCTCCACGCCAAGCTCAAGGACCCGGCCAACGGGTACTTCTCGCCCGAGGGCATCCCCTACCACTCGGTGGAGACCCTGCTGGTCGAGGCTCCGGACCACGGCCACCAGACCACCTCGGAGGCGTACAGCTACCTGATCTGGCTGGAGGCCCAGTACGGCCGGATCACCAAGGACTGGTCGAAGTTCAACGCGGCGTGGGCGCTGATGGAGACGTACATGATCCCCACCCACGCGGACCAGCCGACCACCGGCTCCTACAACGCCGCCAAGCCGGCCACCTACGCCCCCGAGATGCCGCTGCCCTCCGACTACCCGGCGCCGCTGAACACCTCGGTGACGGCGGGTCAGGACCCGATCGCCGCCGAGCTCTCCGCCGCCTACGGCACCAGTGACATCTACGGCATGCACTGGCTCCAGGACGTCGACAACGTCTACGGCTACGGCAACGCGCCCGGCACGTGCGAGGCCGGTCCGAGCGACACCGGCCCGTCCTACATCAACACCTACCAGCGCGGCGCCCAGGAGTCGGTCTGGGAGACCATCCCGCAGCCGACCTGCGACAAGTTCGCCTACGGCGGCAAGAACGGCTACCTGGACCTGTTCGTCAAGGACAACTCCTACGCCAAGCAGTGGAAGTTCACCGACGCCCCCGACGCCGACGCGCGCGCCGTCCAGGCCGCCTACTGGGCCGACACCTGGGCCAAGGCCCAGGGCAACGGCGGCCAGGTCTCGGCCACCGTCGCCAAGGCCGGGAAGATGGGGGACTACCTGCGCTACTCCTTCTTCGACAAGTACTTCAAGAAGATCGGGAACTGCGTCGGCCCCTCCACCTGCCCGGCCGGCACCGGCAAGGACTCCTCGCACTACCTGCTCTCCTGGTACTACGCCTGGGGCGGTGCCTACGACACCTCGGCCGGCTGGTCCTGGCGGATCGGCGACGGTGCCGCACACGGTGGCTACCAGAACCCGATGGCGGCCTACGCGCTGACCACCGACCCCGCACTGGCCCCCAAGTCGGCCACCGGCAAGGCGGACTGGGCCACCAGCCTGACCCGGCAGGTGGAGTTCGTGCAGTGGCTGCAGTCCGCCGAGGGCGCCATCGCCGGCGGTGCGACCAACAGCTGGGAGGGCAGCTACGCCAGCCCGCCCGCGGGGACGCCGACCTTCTACGGGATGTTCTACGACGAGGCGCCGGTCTACCACGACCCGCCGAGCAACCAGTGGTTCGGCTTCCAGACCTGGGGCCTGGAGCGGGTCGCCGAGTACTACTACGCCAGCGGTGACGCCAAGGCCAAGGCCGTCCTGGACAAGTGGGTGACCTGGGCGCTCGGCAAGACCACCTTCAACGCCGACGGCACCTACAAGATCCCGTCCACCCTGTCCTGGAGCGGCAAGCCGGACACCTGGAACGCCGCCGCACCCGGTGCCAACACCGGCCTGCACGTGAGCGTCGTCGACTACACCAACGACGTCGGCGTTGCCGGCTCCTACGCCAAGCTGCTCTCCTACTACGCGGCCAAGTCCGGCAACGCGGCGGCCAAGTCGGCGGCGCAGAAGCTGCTGGACGGGATGTGGGCCAACCACCGGGACGCCAAGGGCGTCTCGGTGGCGGAGACCAGGACGGACTACAGCCGCTTCAAGGACGCCGTCTCGGTGCCCTCCGGCTGGACCGGCACCATGCCCAACGGTGACCCGGTGAACGGCTCCTCCACCTTCCTGTCGATCCGTTCCTTCTACAAGAACGACCCCGACTTCGCCAAGGTCCAGGCCTACCTGGACGGCGGCCCGGCCCCGGTCTTCAGCTACCACCGGTTCTGGGCCCAGGCGGACGTCGCCACCGCGATGGCCACCTACGGCGAACTCTTCGGCTGACCGCCGCCGGCCCGGCCCCGCCCCTCCGGAAGGAGGGGCGGGGCCGGGCCTTTTCGCCGGACCGGTGGCCCGCCCGGAGGGCGTCCGGGCTCCCGCCGGCCGGTGCCGGAGCACGGAGCGGCTGCCCCGCCGGTCTGTGAGCGTGAACAACAACTAGACTCGTGCGAACGCCATCAGGACCGCCAACCAGGCCGCCGGCACCGCCGAGGGGGACGTACGTGGGAATCGACAGCGCCGAGGCACGGCAGCCCGTGATGGCCGACGTGGCGAAGTTGGCGGGCGTCTCGCACCAGACCGTGTCGCGGGTGCTCAACGACGCCCCGCACGTACGGCCCGATACCCGGGAGAAGGTGCTGGCGGCCATCCGCGAGTTGGACTACCGGCCGAACTCGGCGGCCCGGGCGCTGGTCACCAAGCGGTCCCAGACCCTGGGCGTGGTGAGCTTCGACTCCACCCTCTACGGCCCGGCCTCGATGCTGGACGGGATCGAGCGGGCCGCCCGCAACGCCGGGTACTTCGTGAGCGTAGCGAGCCTGCGCTCGCTGGACAGCCGCTCCGTGCAGGAGGCGGTGGACCGGCTGCGGGACCAGGGAGTGGAGGGCGTGGTGGTGATCGCCCCGCAGATCTCCGCGGTGAGCTCGGTGTCCCGGCTCTCCACCTCGGTGCCGGTGGTGGCGGTCGGGTCCGGCCGGCAGAGCCGGGTGCCGATGGTCTCGGTGGACAACCGGCGCGGCGCCGCGGAGGCCACCCGCCACCTGCTGGACCTGGGCCATCCGACGGTGCACCACGTGGCGGGGCCGGGTGGGTGGCTGGAGAGCCAGGACCGGGAGGGGGGGTGGCGCGAGGTGCTGGAGGCGGCCGGCGCCCGGGTGCCGGAGGTGCGCAGCGGCGACTGGAGCGCCCGGTCCGGGTACCAGGCCGGGCTGAGACTGGCCGAGGAGCCCGGGGTGACCGCGGTGTTCTGCGGGAACGACCACATGGCGCTGGGGCTGCTGCGGGCGATGCACGAGGCCGGCCGGGCGGTGCCGGGTGACGTCTCGGTGGTCGGGTTCGACGACGTGCACGAGGCGGCGTACTTCACCCCGCCGCTCACCACCGTCCGGCAGGACTTCGCCGAACTCGGCCGCCGGGCACTGGAGTTGCTGGTCGAGCAGGTGTCCGGAGTGGAGATCAGCGCCCGTGACCACGTGCTGATCTCGCCGGAGCTGGTGCTCCGACGGAGCAGCGGGCCGGCCCCGCGCCACTGATCCCGGACTGATCCGGGGCTGAGCCCTGCCGGGCCGCCGGCCCGGCGCCCGCGGGGCCCGGTCAAGATTGGGTAACGCCGTACGGGCCTCTTGTGGCAGTGAATTGTTAGCGTTAACAATTCACCTCAGCGAAACACGGCGCGTGGGCGCGCCGCCCGCTTCCCCCACCCGAGAGGAACCCGAACATGTCCAAGAGAGCTGCGGTGGCCCTGGTCGCCACCGCGATGGCCGTCGCCCTCACCGCCTGCGGCTCCGGCGGGTCCGGCGGCGGGTCGAAGGACGCGGCGGGCGGCGGTTCCGGAACGCTCACCGTCGGCTTCTCCCAGGTCGGCGCCGAGAGCGGCTGGCGCACCGCCAACACCAAGTCGGTGCAGGACGCCGCGAAGAAGGCCGGCGTGACGCTCAAGTTCTCCGACGCGCAGCAGAAGCAGGAGAACCAGATCAAGGCGATCCGCTCCTTCATCCAGCAGAAGGTGGACGTCATCGCCTTCTCGCCGGTGGTCGAGTCCGGTTGGGACACCGTGCTCAAGGAGGCCAAGGACGCCAAGATCCCGGTGGTGCTCACCGACCGCGCGGTGGACTCCAAGGACGAGTCGCTCTACGCCACCTTCCTCGGCTCGGACTTCGTCGAGGAGGGCAAGAAGGCCGGCGACTGGCTGGTGAAGGAGTACCAGGGCAAGGCCGAGCCGGTGAACATCGTCGAGCTCCAGGGCACCACCGGCTCCGCCCCGGCCAACGACCGCAAGGCCGGCTTCGGCGACGTCATCAAGGGCGACGCCAAGTTCAAGGTGGTCGCCTCGCAGACCGGTGACTTCACTCGGGCCAAGGGCAAGGAGGTCATGCAGGCCTTCCTGAAGTCCCAGCCGAAGATCGACGTGCTCTACGCGCACAACGACGACATGGCCCTCGGCGCGATCCAGGCGATCGAGGAGGCCGGCAAGAAGCCGGGCAAGGACATCAAGATCATCTCGGTCGACGGCGTCAAGGACGCGTTCACCGCGATGGCCGACGGCAAGATCAACGTCGTGGTCGAGTGCAACCCGCTGCTCGGCGACCAGCTGATGGAGCTGGTGAAGAAGGTCAAGGCGGGCCAGCCGGTCGAGCGCCGGATCAAGACGGTCGAGGGCGTCTTCACTCAGGACCAGGCCGCCGCCGCGCTGCCGTCCCGTCAGTACTGACGCACCGCCAGTACCGACACGACGACGGAGCCCGGTGTGCGGGCGGCCCTCGGCGGAGGGCCGCCCGCACACCGACCACGAGAGAGGGAGGGACGGGATGCACGCGCAACCGGTCCTTGAAGTACGGGGAATCCGCAAGGAGTTCCCGGGCGTGGTGGCACTGGACGGGGTCGACCTGCGGCTCTTCCCCGGCGAGGTGCACGCGCTGATGGGTGAGAACGGCGCGGGCAAGTCCACTCTGATCAAGGTGCTCACCGGTGTCTACGAGAGCGACGGCGGCGAGGTCCGCCTGGCCGGGCGGGCGGTCCGGATCGGCGGGCCGCTCCAGGCCCAGCAGGCCGGGATCTCCACCGTCTACCAGGAGGTCAACCTCTGCCCGAACCTCTCGGTCGCGGAGAACATCTTCATCGGCCGCGAGCCGCGCCGCTTCGGGCTGATCCAGTGGGCCGAACTCCGGCGCCGGGCCGCCGAGTCGGTGGCCGCGCTGGACCTGGACATCGACGTCACCGCCCCGCTGAGCAGCTACTCGATCGCCGTCCAGCAGCTGGTCGCCATCGTCCGCGCGGTGGACGTCTCCGCCAAGGTGCTGATCCTGGACGAGCCGACCTCCAGCCTGGACCGCGACGAGGTGCGTCAACTCTTCGCGGTGATGCGGCGGTTGCGCGACCAGGGGGTGGCGATCCTGTTCGTCTCGCACTTCCTGGACCAGATCTACGAGATCTCTGACCGGATGACCATCCTGCGCGGCGGCCGGCACGAGGGCGAGTACCTCACCAGCGAGTTGAGCCAGGTGGCGCTGGTCTCCCGGATGATCGGCGGCGAGCTCACCGGCCTGGCCGAACTGGCCGGGGCCACCCGGACCGAGCCCACCGGGACCTCCTTCCTGCGCGCCCAGGGCCTGGCCCGCCGCGGCGCGGTGGAGCCGTACGACCTGTCCATCCGGCCCGGTGAAGTGGTCGGCCTGGCAGGCCTGTTGGGCTCCGGACGGACCGAGGCGGCCCGGCTGCTGTTCGGCGCCGACCAGAGTGACCAGGGCAGCGTGAAGATCAACGGCGAGCCCGCCGCGCTGCGCAGCCCACGGGCCGCGATCGGCCACGGCATCGCCTTCTGCTCGGAGAACCGCAAGACCGAGGGCCTGGTCGGCGACCTGACGGTGCGGGAGAACATCGTGCTGGCCCTCCAGGCCGCCCGCGGCTGGACCCGCCCGCTCTCTCGCTCCGCCCAGGACGAGCTGGCGATCCGCTGGATCCGCGCCCTGGACATCCGCCCGAACAACCCCGAGGCGCTGATCCGCAACCTCAGCGGGGGCAACCAGCAGAAGGTGCTGCTGGCCCGGTGGCTGATCACCGACCCCAAGCTGCTGATCCTCGACGAGCCCACCCGTGGCATCGACATCGGCGCCAAGACCGAGATCCAGAAGCTGGTGGCCAAGCTGGCCGGTGACGGCATGTCGGTCCTGTTCATCTCCGCCGAGCTGGAGGAGGTGCTGCGCCTCAGCCACCGGGTCGGGGTGCTGCGTGACCACCGGCTGGTGGCCGAGCTGCGCAACGACGGCACGCTCACCCCGGAGCGGATCATGGAGACCATCGCGAGCGGAGCCACGTCGTGAGCCTGAACCGCATCACCCGACACCGTCTCTTCTGGCCGGCCGCCGTGCTGCTCGCGCTGCTGCTCGCCAACCTGGCGTTCACCCCGGACTTCTTCGCGATCCGGATCAAGGACGGCCACCTCTACGGCAGCCTGATCGACATCCTGCACTTCGGCTCGCCGCTGATCCTGGTGGCGCTCGGCATGACCCTGGTTATCGCCACCGGCGGCATCGACCTCTCGGTCGGCTCCACCGTCGCGATCGCCGGCGCGCTGGCCTGTCTGCACATCAGCCAGGCAGCCGACCCGGGCAGTCCGGGCACGGTGCTCACGGCCGTGGGCATCGCCCTCGGCGTGGCGGTGCTGCTCGGTGGGGTCAACGGCCTGCTGGTGGCCAGGATCGGGGTCCAGCCGATCATCGCCACCCTGATCCTGATGGTGGCCGGGCGCGGCGTCGCCCAGCTCATCACGGACGGTCAGATCATCACCATCACCAGCGAGCCGTACAAGCTGATCGGCGGCGGCTACTGGCTCACCGTGCCGTTCTCGATCCTGCTGGCCGGTGCCGTGGTCCTGCTGGCCTCGGCGCTCACCCGGCGCACCGCGCTCGGACTGCTGCTGGAGTCGGTCGGAGGCAACCCGGTGGCCAGCCGCCTGGTCGGCATCCGGGCGGCCCGGCTGGTCGGGCTGGTCTACGTGGTCAGCGCGCTCTGCGCGGCCCTGGCCGGACTGATGATCAGCTCCAATGTCTCCAGCGCCGACGGCAACAACGCCGGGCTCTGGATCGAACTGGACGCGATCCTGGCCGTGGTGGTCGGCGGCACCTCGCTGAACGGCGGCCGCTTCTCGCTCGGCGGTACGGTGCTCGGCGCCCTCGTCATCCAGACCCTGTCCACCACCGTCTACACCATCGGCATCCCGCCGGAGACCACCCTGGTCTTCAAGGCCGTCGTGGTGATCACCGTCTGCCTGGTCCAGTCGCCCGCCTTCCGGGCCAAGGCCGCCCGACGGCGCTCCCGCGCCAAGCACGGCGCCCGCCCGGTGGCGTCCGAGAAGTTGGAGGTCGGAGCATGAGCACCGTCCTGAACACCATTTCCCGGCGCGGCCGGGGTCAACTCCCGGTCCTGGTCACCTCGGTGCTGCTGGTGGTGATGTTCGCCGTCGGCTCGGTGAACTACCAGGGCTTCTTCTCCGGGCAGGTGCTGCTCAACCTGCTGATCGACAACGGCTTCCTGCTGGTGGTCGCGGTCGGCATGACCTTCGTGATCCTGACCGGCGGCATCGACCTCTCGGTCGGTGCGATGGTCGCCCTCTCCACCATGGTCTCCGCCTGGCTGGTCCAGACGCACGGCTGGCCGCCGCTGGTGGTGATCCCGCTGGTGCTGGCGATCGGCACCGGAGCCGGCCTGGCGATGGGCTGGGTGATCCAGAACTTCGAGATCCAGCCGTTCATCGTGACGCTGGCGGGCATGTTCCTGGCCCGGGGCCTGTGCTACACGATCAGCATCGACTCCATCTCGATCACCGACCCGACGTACACCGCGATGGCCCAGACCAAGATCCCGCTGGGCGAGCTGTTCGTCTCGCCGAGCGTGCTGATCGCCGTGCTGGTGGTCGCGGCGGCGTTCACCGTGCTGCGGTACACCAAGTTCGGCCGCAACGTGTACGCGCTCGGCGGCAGCGAGCAGTCCTCGCTGCTGATGGGCCTCCCGGTGGCCCGCACCAAGATCGCGGTCTACGGGGTGAGCGGCTTCTGCTCGGCGCTCGGCGGCGTGCTGATGACCTTCTACATGCTGTCGGGCTACGGACTGCACGCGGTGGGGCTGGAGTTGGACGCGATCGCCGCGGTGGTGATCGGCGGCACCCTGCTCACCGGCGGCTCCGGCTACCTGCTGGGCACCGTGCTCGGCGTGCTGGTGCTCGGCCTGATCCAGACCGTGATCACCTTCCAGGGCACGCTCAGCTCCTGGTGGACCAAGATCGTGATCGGCGCGCTGCTGTTCGTCTTCATCCTGCTCCAGCGCCTGATGACGGCCCGCCGCCGGGTGTAGCCGACGCGGCGTCAGACTCCGCACGCTGGGCCGGCCCCCCGCTTCGGCCCGCCCAGGACGAGCGGCCCCGTCCCCCCACGGGACGGGCAGACCGGCCGCCGGGCCCGCAACGCCGCGGACCCCTCCCGGCGGCCGGTACCAGAAACCTCGCAACGAACGAAGGACGTGAACGTGCCACCAACCACCGACTCCCCGGAGCGCTACGTCGTCGGCGTCGACTTCGGCACCCTCTCCGGCCGCGCCGTGGTGGTGCGGGTCAGTGACGGCGAGGAGCTCGGCACCGGCGTCCACGAGTACCCGCACGGCGTGATCGAGCACCGACTCCCCGGCACCGGCGAGCAGTTGCCGCCCGACTGGGCGCTCCAGCACCCCGAGGACTGGCGCCAGGTGCTGCGCACCGCGGTCCCCGCCGCGCTCGCCGCCAGCGGCGTCGACCCGGCCGCCGTGATCGGCATCGCCACCGACTTCACCGCCTGCACCGTGCTGCCGGTCACCGCCGACGGCACCCCGCTGGCGCAGACCGCGCTCGCCGACCGCCCGCACGCCTGGCCCAAGCTGTGGAAGCACCACGCCGCGCAGAGCCACGCCGACCGGATCAACGAACTCGCCCACCAGCGCGGCGAGCAGTGGATCGGCCGCTACGGCGGCAAGATCTCCGCCGAGTGGCAGTACGCCAAGGCCCTCCAGCTGCTGGAGGAGGACCCGGGCGTCTACGCGGCCACCGAGCGGTGGATCGAGGCCGCCGACTGGATCGTCTGGCAGCTCACCGGCACCGAGAGCCGCAATACCTGCACCGCCGGCTACAAGGGCGTGTACCAGGACGGCAGTTACCCCTCCGAGGAGTACCTCGCCGCCCTCAACCCCGAGTTCGCCGACTTCGCCCGCACCCGCCTGGAGCACCCGCTCGCCCAGCTCGGCTCCCGGGTGGGCAACCTGACCGCCGAGGCCGCCGCCTGGACCGGCCTGCCGGAGGGCATCGCGGTCGCCGCCGGGAACGTCGACGCCCACGTCGCCGCCCCCGCCGCGCAGGCCGTGGAGAACGGCCAGCTGCTGGCCATCATGGGCACCTCCACCTGCCACGTCGTCAACGGCGCCACCCTGGCCGACGTCCCCGGCATCTGCGGCGTGGTCGAGGGCGGCATCGTCGAGGGCGCCTACGGCTACGAGGCCGGGCAGAGCGCCGTCGGCGACATCTTCGCCTGGTGGCTGCGCCAGGGCCTGCCCGCCGACTATCTCGCCGAGGCCGAGGCCACCGGCGAGGACGCCCACCAGCTGCTCACCCGAAAGGCGGCCGGCCAGCCCGTCGGCGGACACGGCCTGGTCGCCCTCGACTGGCTCAACGGCAACCGCTCCACCCTGGTGGACCACCACCTCTCCGGCGTGATCGTCGGCCTCACCCTGGCCACCCGCCCCGAGGACGTCTACCGGGCCCTGCTGGAGGCCACCGCCTTCGGCACCCGCACCATCGTCGAGGCGCTGGAGCGGGGCGGCGTCCCCGTCACCGAGTTCATCGTCACCGGCGGGCTCAAGAAGAACGCCCTGCTGATGCAGATCTACGCCGACGTGCTGCGCCGCCCGGTCTCGCTCGCGGTCTCCACCCAGGGCCCCGCCGTCGGCTCCGCCATCCACGCCGCCGTCGCGGCCGGCGCCCACCCGGACGTGCGCAGCGCCGCCGCCGCGATGGGCCGGGTGGAGCGCGCCGCGTACCGGCCCGACCCGGCCCGGGCCGACGCCTACGACGAGCTGTTCGCCGAGTACCGCGAACTGCACGAGCACTTCGGCACGGCGGCGGACAAGCAGCTGCACCGCCTGCGCCGCATCCGGAACACCGCCCTGACCCAGAACTGTGAGGCATCGTGAGCGACCTGATCGACCTGATCCGCCGTCAGGTCAGTGACCTGCACCAGGAGTTGGTGCGGTACGACCTGGTGGTCTGGACGGCCGGCAACGTGTCCGCCCGGGTGCCCGGCGAGGACCTGATGGTGATCAAGCCCAGCGGCGTCTCCTACGACGAGCTGTCGCCGGAGAACATGATCCTCTGTGACCTGGACGGCGTCGTTGTCGAGGGCGCCCACTCGCCCTCCTCCGACACCGCCGCCCACGCCTACGTCTACCGCCACCTGCCCGAGGTCGGGGGAGTGGTGCACACCCACTCCACCTACGCCTGCGCCTGGGCCGCCCGCGGCGAGGCCGTCCCCTGCGTGCTGACCGCGATGGCCGACGAGTTCGGCGCCGAGATCCCGATCGGCCCGTTCGCCCTGATCGGCGACGACTCGATCGGCCGCGGCATCGTCGACACCCTGCGCGGCCACCGCTCGCCCGCCGTCCTGATGAAGAGCCACGGCGTCTTCACCATCGGCAAGGACGCCAAGGCCGCCGTCAAGGCCGCCGTGATGTGCGAGGACGTCGCCCGCACCGTGCACATCTCCCGCCAGCTCGGCGAACCGCTGCCGATCGCCCAGGCGGACATCGACAGCCTCAACTTCCGCTACCAGAACGTGTACGGCCAGCAGCCGGCCACCGCCGCCAAGGAGACCCACGCATGAAGTCGATCGAAGGCCGCGAGGTCTGGTTCCTGACCGGCAGTCAGGGCCTGTACGGCGAGGAGACCCTGCGCCAGGTCGCCGAGCAGTCCCGGCGGATCGCCGAGCAGCTCGACGGCAACCCCGAGGTGCCCGTCACGGTGGTCTGGAAGCCCGTGCTCACCGACGCCTCGGCGATCCGCCGGATCTGCCTGGAGGCCAACGCGGCCGACGAGTGCATCGGCCTGATCGCCTGGATGCACACCTTCTCCCCGGCCAAGATGTGGATCGCCGGCCTGGACGCGCTGCGCAAGCCGCTGCTCCACCTGCACACCCAGGCCAACGTCCGACTGCCCTGGTCCACCATCGACATGGACTTCATGAACCTGAACCAGGCCGCCCACGGCGACCGCGAGTTCGGCTACATCCAGTCCCGCCTCGGCGTCGCCCGCAAGACCGTGGCCGGCCACGTCGGCGACCCCACCGTGGCCACCCGGATCGCCTCCTGGGCCCGTGCCGCCACCGGCCGCGCCGAGATGGCGACCCTCAAGCTGGCCCGCTTCGGCGACAACATGCGCGACGTGGCCGTGACCGAGGGCGACAAGGTCGAGGCCCAGCTCCGCTTCGGCGTCTCGGTCAACACCTACGGCGTCAACGACCTGGTCGAGGTGGTCGACGCCGCCGACGAGGCCACCGTCACCGAGCTCGTCAAGGAGTACGAGGACGGCTACCGCCTCGCCCCCGCCCTGCGTCCGGGTGGCGAGCGGCACGAGTCCCTGCGCTACGCCGCCCGGATCGAGGCCGGTCTGCGCACCTTCCTCACCGAGGGCGGGTTCCGCGCCTTCACCACCAACTTCGAGGACCTCGGCGGCCTGCGCCAGCTCCCCGGCCTGGCGGTCCAGCGCCTGATGGCCGACGGCTACGGCTTCGGCGGCGAGGGCGACTGGAAGACCTCGGTCCTGCTGCGCACCCTCAAGGCGATGGCCACCGGCCTGCCCGGCGGCACCTCCTTCATGGAGGACTACACCTACCACCTGGAGCCCGGGCGGGAGTTGATCCTCGGCGCGCACATGCTGGAGGTCTGCCCCTCCATCGCCTCCGCCACCCCGTCCTGCGAGGTCCATCCGCTCGGCATCGGCGGCCGCGAGGACCCGGTCCGCCTGGTCTTCGACGCGGCCCCCGGCCCGGCCGTGGTGGTCGGCCTGGCCGACCTGGGCGACCGCTTCCGCCTGGTAGCCAACCAGATCGACGTGGTCGACCCGGCCGAGCCGCTGCCCGCACTCCCGGTCGCCCGCGCGGTCTGGCAGCCCCGGCCCAACTTCCGCACCTCCGCCGAGGCCTGGCTGGCCGCCGGGGCCCCGCACCACACGGTGCTCTCCTCCGCGCTCGGCGCCGAGCAGCTCGACGACCTGGCGGAGATGCTCAGCACCGAGCTGGTCCTGATCGACTCCGACACCACGATCCGCCAGTTCACCCGCGAGCTCCGCTGGAACCAGGCCTACCACCGCCTGGCCCAGGGCTTCTGACCCGGCAATCGGGGCGGGGCGGAAGGGCAGCGCCTCAGGGGCGCGGGGAACTGCGCGCGGGGGAACGGCACGTGCTGCAACTGGCTCGCGTGCCCCGATTTAGCGCTGGTCCGCCTTCCGTACTCGCGCAGTTCCTCGCGCCCCTGAAGGCCCCTTCGGGGCCCAGCCTCCGTCGACCACCCGGGGCGGCACCGCGCTCGGTGCCGCCCCACCGTCGTTCCACGAAAGGGAGCACCCAGTCATGACCGGCGACCTGACCATCCACCGGTACCCCGCGGGCGAGCTGCCGGACGGCCGCGGCATCGACCGCTGGGTGTTCGGCACCCCGGGCGGCGTCACCGCCGAGGTGCTCAGCCTGGGCGCCCGGCTGCAGTCGCTGCACGCGCCGGACCGGGCCGGACAGCGCGCCAACGTGGTGCTCGGCGGCAGCTCGGTCGCCGAACTCCTGTGCGAGGCCGCCTACTTCGGCGCCACCGTGGGCCGCTACGGCAACCGGATCGCGGGCGGCGAACTGCCGCTGGACGGCGTCGTGCACAGGCTGGCCACCCAGTCCACCGGCCACACCCTGCACGGCGGCCCGGACGGCTTCGCCACCCGGCTCTGGCACGGCGAGGAGCTGCGCGTGGGCCAGCGGACCGGCGTCCGGCTGAGCCTGCACAGTCCCGCCGGCGACCAGGGCTTCCCCGGCGCGCTCGACGTGACGGTGACCTACCTGCTCGACCGGGACGGCGAGTTGACCATCACCTATCGGGCCGAGACCGACGCCCCGACGGTGGTCAACCTCACCAACCACGCCTACTTCAACCTCGGCGGAGAGGGCAGCGGGCCGGTCCTGGACCACCTGCTGCGGGTCGAGGCGGACGCCTACCTCCCGGTCGACAAGACCCTGATCCCGCTCGGGGCGCCGGAGCCGGTCGAGGGCCTGCCCTTCGACCTCACCACCGCGGCCGGCCTCGGCGGCCGGATCTCCGCACCCCACCCCCAGCTCTGGCTGGCCGGGGACGGCTTCGACCACACCTGGGTGCTCCGCCCCGGCCCCGGACTGCGGCTGGCCGCCACCCTCCACCACCCCGCCAGCGGACGCCGCCTGGACTGCCTCACCACCGAGCCCGGCATCCAGGTCTACACCGGCAACCACTTCGACGGCTCGCTCACCGGCCCCGGCGGCACCCGCTACCGGGCCTACGCCGGCATCGCCCTGGAGACCCAGCACTTCCCCGACTCCCCGCACGTCCCGGACTACCCCTCGACCGTCCTGCGTCCGGGCGAGGTCTACGAGTCGACCACGGCCTACCGCTTCTCAGTGGAGTGACACATGATCAGGAACCGCCTGCTCGCGGCGGCCGCCACCACCCTGGCCGCCGCCCTGCTGCCGGTCGCGCCCGCCCGGGCCGCCGAGCCCGGCTCGCCGGCCGTCTCGTACGGCAACACGCTTATCGAGAAGCGCGCCGACGCGCAGATCTACAAGCACAGCGACGGCTTCTACTACTTCACCGCGACCGCCCCCGAGTACGACCGGATCGTGCTGCGCCGCGCGACCACCATCCAGGGTCTGGCCACCGCGCCCGAGACGGTGATCTGGACCAAGCACGCCACCGGTGAGATGGGGGCGCACATCTGGGCGCCGGAGATCCACTTCATCGACGGCAAGTGGTACGTCTACTTCGCCGCCGGCAGCACCACCGACATCTGGAAGATCCGGATGTACGTGCTGGAGACCTCGGCCGCCAACCCCCTCACCGGGAGCTGGACCGAGAAGGGCCGGATCGCCACCCCGGTGGACAGCTTCGCGCTGGACGCCACCACCTTCACGGTGAACGGCACCCGGTACCTGAGCTGGGCCCAGCAGGACCCGGCGATCAACACCAACTCCAACGTCTACATCGCCAAGTTGAGCAACCCGTGGACCCTGGCGGGCGCCCCGGTGCGGCTCACCGTGCCGACGCTGGCCTGGGAGACCGTCGGCTACAAGGTCAACGAGGGCCCGGCGGTGATCCAGCACGGCGGCAAGGTCTTCCTGAGCTACTCGGCCTCCGCCACCGACAGCAACTACTGCCTGGGCCTGCTCAGCGCCCCGGCCTCCGCCGACCTGCTGGACCCGACCTCCTGGACCAAGAGCGCCACCCCCGTCTTCAAGAGCAACGCGGGCACCGGCCAGTACGGCCCCGGGCACAACCAGTTCACCGTGTCCGAGGACGGCAAGAGCGACATCCTGGTCTACCACGACCGCGGCTACAAGGACATCAGCGGCGACCCGCTGAACGACCCCAACCGCCGTACCCGGGTGCAGAAGCTCTACTGGAACGCCGACGGCACCCCCAACTTCGGCATCCCGGTGGCCGACGGCGCCACTCCCGTCCGGTTCTCCTCCTACAACTACCCGGACCGCTACATCCGGCACTGGGAGTACCGGGCCCGGATCGACCCGGACGTGACCAACCTGGCCGACTCCCAGTTCCGCACCGTCCCCGGCCTCTCCGGCTCCGGCACCGTCTCGCTGGAGTCCGCCAACTTCCCCGGCTACTACCTGCGTTCGCGCCCCAACGGCGAGGTCTGGGTGGAGAAGAGCGACGGCTCCACGGCGTTCAAGGACAGCGCCAGCTTCCGCCAGCGGGCCGGCCTGGCCGACTCCGCCGCCGTCAGCTACGAGTCCTACGCCCTGCCCGGCCGGTACGTGCGGCACCACGACTACCTGTTGCGGGTCCAAGCCGTGGCCACGACGGTCGACAAGGCCGACGCGACCTTCCGCCAGCAGTAGACCCACCCCACCCCCGGTCCGGCCGTGATCTGACACCAGGTCACGGCCGGACCCGTACCACGAGGAGCACCCCCACATGTCCGAGTTCCGCCACCTCGCCGTAGCCGCGGCCCTCGCCCTGGCCGGCGCCGCCCTGCCGGCCGGCACCGCCGAGGCCGCCGCACCCCCGGCCGGCAGCGCCACCCGCTACACCATGACGGCGTTCACCAACAGCAGCGAATCCAACATGAACGTCTACGAGTCCCCGGACGCCACCGGCTACCGGACCGTCAAGTCCTCGGCGTACGTGCCGCCGTCCGGCCTGATCCGGGACCCGAGCGTCATCAAGCACACCGACGGCACGTACTACCTCACCTACACCACCGGCTGGTCCGGCAACACCATCGGCTTCGCCACCAGCACCGACCGGGTGAACTGGACCTTCCTCGGCAACCACACCATCGCGCTGGCGGGCCTCCAGCGCACCTGGGCGCCGGAGTGGCACGTCGACTCCGACGGCAGCGTCAACGTGGTCGTCTCGCTCTCCACCTCCGCCTCGGGCGCCGACTTCCTGCCCTACCGGCTGACCGCCACCAACGCGGCGCTCACCGGCTGGAGTTCGCCCACCCCGCTGGCCGGGATCACCGGAAACCACATCGACACCTTCGTGGTGAAGATCGGCTCGACCTACCACGCCATCACCAAGAACGAGACCACCAAGTACCTGGAGCACGCCACCGCCAGCAGCCTCGGCGGCCCCTACACCTTCACCGGCACCGGGAACTGGGCCGGCTGGGGCAACTGGGTCGAGGGCCCGGCGCTGGTCAAGCTCGACAACGGCGGCTGGCGGATCTACTACGACGCCTACAGCGCCCACAAGTACTACTACAGCGACAGCTACGACGGCCTCGCCACCTGGACCGCCCCCACCGAGCTGCCCGGCCTCAGCGGCGTCGCCCGCCACTTCACCGTGCTCCGGGAGACCGTCTCCGGCGGCGCCACCCTCCCGGTCAACACCGCCCGTTCCCTGCGGTCCGTCAACTACCCCGGCCGCTACGTGAGCTCCGACGGCACGCTGCCCACCGTCGACGCCTCCAGCAGCGCCGCAGCCAAGCAGGCCGCCACCTTCACCGTGGTCCCGGGCCTCGCCGACCCCAACTGCTACTCGCTGCGCGCCGCCGACGGCCGCTACCTGCGCCACTGGGACTTCGTCCCGCGCCTGGACGCCGACGACTCCAGCGCCGTCTTCAAGGGCGATGCCACCTACTGCGCCCGCCCCGGCTCCGCGGCCGGCTCGGTCTCCCTGGAGTCCTACAACTACCCGGGCCGTTACCTCCGCCACTACGACTACAAGCTCCGCCTGGACGTCTACCAGGACAACGACACCTTCCGCGCCGACAGCTCCTTCCAGGACGTCAACCCCTGGGGCTGAGAACGCCGAACGGCCCGGCTCCCCTCCAGGGGGAGCCGGGCCGTTCTGTCTGTCGGAGCGTCAGGAACCGACCTTGCGCTTGTTGTAGACGTCGAAGCCCACCGCCGCCAGCAGCACCAGGCCCTTGATCACCTGCTGGTAGTCGGTGCCGACGCCCACCAGGGACATGCCGTTGTTCAGCACGCCGAGCACCAGACCGCCGATGATCGCGCCGAGCACCGTGCCGACGCCGCCGCTGGCCGAGGCGCCGCCGATGAAGGCGGCCGCGATGGCCTCCAGCTCGAAGTTGATGCCGGCCTGCGGGGTGCCCGCGTTGAGCCGGGCGGCGAAGACCAGGCCGGCCAGTGCGGCCAGCACGCCCATGTTGACGAAGGCGAGGAAGACCACCCGCTTGCTCTTCACACCGGAGAGCTTGGCCGCCGCCTCGTTGCCGCCGATCGCGTAGGTGTGGCGGCCGAGGATCGAGTTGCGCATCAGGTAGCCGAAGCCGACCAGCAGCGCGCCGAGGATCAGCAGCACGATCGGCACGCCGTGGTAGCTGGCCAGCAGCATGGTGAAGGCCAGGACCGCCACCGCGATCGCCGCGAGCTTGACCGCGAACAGCCCGAACGGCAGCAGCTCCAGCCCGTACGAGGCGGCCTGACGACGGCCCCGGATCTCCTGGAGGACCGCGACGGCCAGCACGGCCGCGCCGATCAGCAGGGTCAGGTTGTGGTAGTTGGTGTGCGGGCCGACCTCCGGCAGGAAGCCGCTGCTGATCTTCTGGAACCCGGACGGGAACGGGGCCACCGACTGGCCCTGGAGCAGGATCTGGGTGCCGCCGCGGAAGAGCAGCATGCCGGCCAGCGTCACGATGAACGAGGGGATGCCGATGTAGGCGATCCAGAAGCCCTGCCAGGCACCGGCCAGCGCGCCGATCAGCAGCGCGGCCACCAGGGCGACCGGCCAGGACACCTGGTGCTTGACCATCATCACGGCCGAGGCCGCGCCGACGAAGGCAGCCAGCGAGCCGACCGAGAGGTCGATGTGTCCGGCGATGATGACGATCATCATCCCGATCGCGAGGATCAGGATGTAGCCGTTCTGCTGGATCAGGTTGGTGATGTTCAGCGGCTGGAGCAGGATGCCGTCGGTCCAGATCTGGAACAGCAGGACGATCAGCACCAGGGCGCCCAGCATCCCGTACTGGCGGACGTTGCCCCGCAGGGCCCGGGTCAACAGCCCTACCGTGTCCGGCCGTTCGGCCTTCCCCGGGGTTCGGGGCGTCTCGGTGGTCATCTGGGCCATGCCTTACACCTGCTCGTCTCGTCGGTCCGCGGTCTGGGTCATCAGCCGCATCAGGGATTCCTGGGTCGCCTCGGCCCGGTCCACCTCACCGGTGATCCGGCCCTCGGCCATGGTGTAGATCCGGTCGCAGAGGCCGAGGAGCTCGGGCAGCTCCGAGGAGATCACCAGCACCGCCCGGCCCTGCTCGGCGAGTTCGGCGATCACGGTGTAGATCTCCGCCTTGGCGCCGATGTCGATGCCGCGGGTGGGCTCGTCCAGGATCAGCACCTCGGGCTCGGTGAAGATCCACTTGCTCAGCACCACCTTCTGCTGGTTGCCGCCGCTGAGCTTGCCGGTCTCCGCGAAGACCGAGGGGGCCTTGATGTTCATCGACGCGCGGTACCGCTCGGCGACCCGGGTCTCCTCGTGCCGGTTCACCCAGCCGCGCTTGGCGACCTTGCCGAGGGCGCTCAGCGAGATGTTCCGGCTGATGTCCTCCGCCAGGTTCAGGCCGAGGTGCTTGCGGTCCTCGGTGACGTAGGCGAGGCCGTGGCCGATCGCCTCGGGCACCGTCCGGGTGCGGATCTCCTGACCGTCCAGCAGCACCCGGCCGCCGTCGTAGCGGCCGTAGGAGCGGCCGAAGACGCTCATCGCCAGCTCGGTGCGGCCGGCTCCCATCAGCCCGGCGATGCCGACGATCTCGCCGCGGCGCACGTTGACCGAGACGTCGTCGACCACCTTGCGCTGGTGGTCGATGGGGTGACGGACCGTCCACTCCTCGATCGCGAGCGCGACCTCGCCGATCGACGGGGTGCGGTCGGGGTAACGGTGCTCCAGGTCGCGGCCGACCATGCTGCGGATGATCCTGTCCTCGGTGATGCCCTCGACCGGGATGGTCTCGATGGTCTGCCCGTCCCGCAGGATCGTCACCGAGTCCGCGACCCGGGCGATCTCGTTGAGCTTGTGCGAGATGACGATGCAGGCGATGCCCCGGGCCTTGAGCTCGAGGATCAGGTCGAGCAGCTTGCGGCTGTCCTCGTCGTTGAGCGCGGCGGTCGGCTCGTCCAGGATCAGCAGCCTGACGTCCTTGGCCAGCGCCTTGGCGATCTCGACCAGCTGCTGCTTGCCCACGCCGATGTCGGCCACCCGGGTGTTCGGGTTCTCCGGCAGGCCCACCTGCCGCAGCAGCTCGGTGGCGTGGGTCAGGGTCCGGTGCCAGTCGATCCGGCCGAAGCGCGAGTGCTCGTTGCCGAGGAAGACGTTCTCGGCGATCGACAGGTAGGGCACCAGGGCGAGCTCCTGATGGATGATCACGATGCCGCGCCGCTCGCTGGCCCGGATGTCGCGGAACTCGCAGGTCTCGGCCTCGAACAGGATCTCGCCCTGGTAGGAGCCGTGCGGGTAGACGCCGCTGAGCACCTTCATCAGGGTCGACTTGCCGGCGCCGTTCTCCCCGCAGATCGCGTGCACCTCGCCGGGGGCCACGGTGAGGTTGACGTCGGACAGTGCCCGGACGCCGGGGAAGGTCTTGGTGATCGAACGCATCTCGAGGATGGGTCCGGCCATGGTGGTGGTTCCGTTCGCCGGGGCGGCCCCGGGCCCGTTGGGGCGGGCCCGGGGCCACCGGTTCGGGTGGGTCGGCTACTTGACCTGGTCGGCGGTGTACTGGCCGCCGTCGATCAGCACCTTCCGGTAGTTCTCCTTGTCCACGCTCACCGGCTGGAGCAGGTACGCGGGCACGGTCTTGGCCCCGTTGTCGTACTGGCTGGTGTCGTTGACCTCCGGCTTGCCGCCGGTCAGCACCGCGTCGCCCATCTGCACGGCCACCTTGGCGAGCTCGCGGGTGTCCTTGTAGACGGTCTGGGTCTGCTCGCCCGCGATGATCGACTTCACCGAGGCCAGCTCGCCGTCCTGGCCGGTGACCACGGGCAGCGCCTTGCCGCCGGTGCCGTAGCCGACGCCCTTGAGCGAGGAGATGATGCCGATCGAGATGCCGTCGTAGGGCGAGAGCACCGCGTCCACCCGGGCGGTGGTGTAGGCCTTGCTGAGCAGGTTGTCCATCCGGGACTGGGCGACGCCGCCGTCCCAACGCAGGGTGGCGACCTGGTTGAAGGCGGTCTGGCCGCTCTGCACCACGAGCTTCTTGTCGTCCAGGTACGGCTTGAGCACGCTCATGGCGCCGTTGAAGAAGAAGGTGGCGTTGTTGTCGTCGGGGGAGCCGGCGAACAGCTCGAGGTTGAACGGGCCCGCGCCGTTCTTCAGGCCGAGCTTGTCGACGATGTAACTGCCCTGCAGGACACCGACCTTGAAGTTGTCGAAGGTGGCGTAGTAGTCGACGTTCTTGGTGCCGCGGATCAGCCGGTCGTAGGAGATCACCGGAATCTTGGCGTCGGCGGCCTTCTGCAGCACGTTGGAGAGCGAGGAGCCGTCGATGGCGGCGACCACCAGGAGCTTGGCCCCCTTGGTGATCATGTTCTCCAGCTGGGAGACCTGGTTCTCCACCACGTTGTCGCCGTACTGGAGGTCGGTCTTGTAGCCCTTGGCCTGGAACTCCTTGGCGATGTTGTTGCCGTCGTTGATCCAGCGCTCGGAGGACTTGGTGGGCATCGCGATGCCGACCAGGCCGCCCTTGGCCCCGTCGCCCTTGGCCGGGGCGTCGCCGACGCCGTTGGCACTCTGACCGCAGGCGGCCAGGGTCAGGGAGAGGCCCGCAGCCGCGAGACCGATCGAGAGCTTTCGCACAGTTCCTCCAGGAGTGGTCCGCGCCGTTGGGGTGGCGGAGCGGTACCTGAGTGTTAACGCTCACAGGAGGGTCGTCAAGAGTTCAACAGGTCACCGTTGCGTCTCGTGGGGGCGGCTTGACGCGATGATTGTTAGCGTTAACAATTCCTTCTCGTGGACTGTCCGGCCGCCGGAGGTGCCCCCGGCGGCCGGGCGGGTCTTACAACTCCCGGACGGTGAAAGCCGGGTGGAGCCGCCGGGTGTGGTCGACCGGCCGGACCGGACCGGTCAGGCGCAGCGGTACGGCGAACCGGACGTCGGTGCTGGAGGCCGAGATCCGCAGCTCCAGCGCGCCCGGCTCGACGATCCGGCGGCCGTCCCGGCCGGTGAAGGAGGCCAGGTCGGCGGGGAGCCGGACCTCCACCCGGTGGCGGGCCCCCGGCTCGGCGGTGATCCGCCGGTAGCCGACCAGCCGCTGCACCGGCTGGACCACCGAGGCCACCGGGTCGTGCAGGTAGAGCTGGACGGTCTCGCCGCCGGACCGCCCACCGGTGTTGCGCAGCTCGAAGGCGAACGCGAACTCGCCGTCCGTCCCCGCATCCGCCGTCTCCATGGTCAGCCCCGACCAGGCGAACTCGGTGTAGCCGAGCCCGTGCCCGAAGCCGTAGGCCGGGGTCGGGTCGGTGCTGGAGACCTCGCCCGCCTGGGCCAGCCGGGCGGCCAGGTAGGTCGAGGGCTGGACACCCGGGTGGGCGGGGACGGAGACGGGGAGCCGCCCGGAGGGGTTGACCCGCCCGCTCAGCACCCCGGCCAGCGCCTGGGTGCCGGCCTCGCCGGGGAAGAAGCACTGCACGATCGCGGCCGCCTCGGTGACGGCCCGTCCGAGTGCGTACGGCCGCCCGGCCAGCAGGGTGAGCACCACCGGCGTGCCGGAGTCCAGCAGCTCGTCGAGCAGCCGCTGCTGCAGTCCGGGGAGTTCGAGGGTCGGCGCGTCGCAGCCCTCGCCGCTGGTGCCCCGGCCGAACAGACCGGCCCGGTCGCCGAGGGCGAGCACCACGACCTCGGCCTCCCGGGCGGCCAGCACCGCCTCGGCGATACCGCCCGGGTCCGTGCCGTCGACCGTCACCCCGCGCACCACCCGCAGCTCGCTGTCGGGGAACTCCTTCTCCAAGGCCTCGCGCAGGGTGGGCAGTTCGATGCCGAGCGGGACCTGCGGATGCTGGCCGCCGACGTGCACCGGGAAGGCGTAGCAGCCGAGCACGGCGGTCGGCTCGTCCGCGTTCGGCCCGATCAGGGCGATCCGCCGGGGCCGGGCGAGCGGCAGTGAGCCGTCGTTGCGCAGCAGCACCACGGCCCGTTCGGCGAGCTCGGCGGCCAGCGCCCGGTTGGCGGGCGGGTCGAGGTCGACCGATCCGCGCAGCTTCTGAGGGGTGCTCAGGTCGGCGCCGGCCAGGATCTCCGGCACCGGGTTCCAGTCGGCGTCCAGCAGGCCGAGCCGGACCTTCTGGACCAGTACCCGGCGCAGCGCCCGGTCGATCAGCTGCTCCGGGACGGCGCCGCTGCCGACGGCGTCCAGCAGCGGCTGCCCGAAGGTCTTCACGGTGGGCAGCTCGACGTCGACCCCGCTGGCCAGGGCCAGCCCGGCGGCGTCGGACCAGTCCTCGGCCACGCCGTGCAGCACCTTGAGGAAGGCGATGCCGAAGTAGTCGGCCACCAGGGTGCCGGTGAAGCCCCAGGTGTCCCGGAGCAGTCCGGTGAGCAGGGCCTCGTCGGCGGCGGACGGCAGCCCGTCGGTGTCGGTGTAGGCGTGCATCACCGAGCGCGGGCGGCCCTCGCGGACGGCCATCTCGAAGGGGGGCAGGATGACGTCGGCCCGTTCGCGCGGCCCCATGCTCACCGGCGCGAGGTTGCGCCCGGCGCGGGAGGCCGAGTAGCCGGCGAAGTGCTTGAGGGTGGCGACGATCCCGGCGGACTCCAGGCCCTGGACGTAGGCGGTGGCGACGGTGCCGACCAGGTAGGGGTCCTCGCCGATGGTCTCCTCGACCCGGCCCCAGCGGGCGTCGCGGACCACGTCGAGCACCGGGGCCAGGCCCTGGTGCACGCCGACGGCCCGCAGGTCGCGGCCGATCGCGGCGGCCATCTCCCGGACCAGGTCCGGGTCGAAGGCGGCGCCCCAGGAGAGCGGCACGGGGTAGGCGGTGGCGCCCCAGGCGGCGAAGCCGGCCAGGCACTCCTCGTGGGCGAGGGCCGGGATGCCGAAGCGGTTGGCGGCCGTGATCAGCTGCTGGCTGCGCAGCAGCGAGAGCGCGCCGAGCGCCGGGTCGACCGGGGCGGTGCCGAACGGGCGGGTCAGCTGGCCGAGCCCGTGCGGGAGCAGCTCGTCCAGGTCGGGCGGCGCCTCCATCTCGTGCTGGTGCGGGGCGACTTCGCCACCCTCGTCGCTGGCGCCGACCCAGACACCGACCAGCTGGGCGGTCTTCTCGCGCAGGGTCATCGCCGCGATCAGGGCGTCGGCCCGGTCCTCCGCGGAGCGTGAGGTGTCGTGCCAGGCGGGCGCGGGATTCTGACGGTGGTTCACTTTCCTCCGATGCCCATCAGCCCCTGGACCAGGGCGCGACGGGCGAACAGGTAGACGACGAAGATGGGGAGCACGGACAGCACCACGGCGCTGAGCAGGCCGGGGACGTCCACGCCGTGCTCGGTCTGGAACTCGTACAGACCGAGCGTGATGACCTTGGTGGAGTCGGACTGGGTGAGGATCAGCGGGAACAAGAAGCCGTTCCACGCCTGGAGGGCGGCGAAGACCACGATGGAGGAGAGACCACCCTTGGACAGCGGCAGCACCAGCTGGCGGAACACCCGGGCCGGGGTGGCTCCGTCGAGGGCCATCGCCTCGTACAGCTCGGGGCTGATGTCGCGCATCGCGCCGGTCAGCACCAGGGTGCACACCGGGAGGCAGAACGCGGCGGTCGGCAGGATGACGCCGATCAGGTGGTCGTACAGGCCGGTCTTGCTGATCAGGTAGAACATCGGCACGATCACCGCCTGGGCGGGGATGGCCAGGCCGAGCAGGAAGAGCCGGAACACCCAGCCGGTGGCCCGGCCGCGGGCGCGGACGACGGCGTAGGAGAGTGGCGGGACGAGCAGCAGGACGAGGGCGACCACGCTCGCGGTGACCACCAGGGTGTTGAGGAAGTCCTGGCCGAAGCCGTTGGACAGGTCGGTCAGGTAGTTCTGGAAGGTCCACTGGCGGGGCAGGCTGAGCGGCCCCTCGGTGGAGTAGTCGGAGCGGGTCCGGACGGTGGCGATCAGCAGTACGTAGAGCGGCAGGCCGACCAGCGCAAGCCAGACCAGGGAGCCGAGGCCGGCCAGGTGGTTGGGGCGTCGACGGGGCATCAGATCCCCTCCGCGGTGGAGCGCATCTCGTCGTAGCCGGTGAACCGGACCACCGCGAGTGAGATCAGGGTGGCGACCACCACCAGGACCAGGGCGATGGCCGAGCCGGCGCCGAAGTCGAAGCCCTTGAAGGCCTTCTGGTACATGTAGTAGGCGCTGACCGTGGTGTCGGTGCCGGGGCCGCCCTGGGTGAGGATCAGCACGGTGTCGAAGGTGGTCAGGCCGCCGACCACCATCAGGACCGTCGAGGTGATGACGGTGTTGCGCAGCTGAGGCAGCGTCACGTGGAGGAACTGCCGCACCCGGCCCGCCCCGTCGATGGCCGCGGCCTGGTAGAGCACCTGCGGGATGGCGCGGGCGCCGCCCTGGTAGATCAGGGAGTGCAGCGGGGTGAACTGCCAGACGCCGACGAAGGTCAGCACGCCGATCGCCCCGCTGCGGGTGCCGAGCAGGTTGCCGTCCCCGAACAGCCAGGTGAGCTGGGAGGGCACGCCGAAGTTGGGGTCGAGCACGGCCCGCCAGACCACCGAGACGGCGGTCGCGGAGAGCAGCAGCGGGACGAAGTAGATCGCCGAGAGCACGGCCCGGTTGCGCTGGTGGCCGGCGGCCCAGACCCCGAGCAGGATGCTGACCGGGGTCTGGGCCGCCACGCCGAGCGCGGTGAGCAGCAGGGTGGTCCAGATCGACTGGATCATCACCGGGTCGTGAACCAGCGCGGTCCAGTTGTCCAGGCCGTTGAAGGTCGGTTCGTTGATGCCGTTCCAGCTGGTGAAGGAGAGCACGGCGACCAGCAGCAGCGGCACCAGTGCGAACAGGGTGAAGAACAGGGCGGCGGGCGCCGCCCAGGCGAAGCCGGGGCGGGTCACCCCCACGCCCTTCCGCTGGGCCGTCATGAGGTCGGCAGGGCCTGCATGGCCTTGACGAAGCCGTCCGCGTCGAGCGTGCCGTTGAAGAACTGCTGGATGGCGGTCTGCAGCGGGGTCATGGCGCTAGGCGGGTAGGCCTGGTCCCAGGAGAGCTGGAACGAGGGGGCGGCCTTGACCAGCTCGAACTGGTACTTGGAGTACTCCGGGCTGGCGGCGGTGTCGAGGAAGTTGACGGTGTTGGTGGTGGTCGGCAGGTTGCCGACGGCGAGCTGCGCCTTCACGAACTCGTCCGAGTACATCAGCTTGAGGAAGGCCGCGGCGGCCTCGGGGTGCTTGGTCTTCTTCAGCACCGAGTAGAAGTTGTTGGTGTTGCCGACCACGGCGGTCGCCTCGCCCTTGCCGCCGGTGACGGAGGGGAAGCCGGTGTAGCCGAGGCCGTTCTTCACGAAGTCGGGGTTGGCGTCCTGCTGGGTCGAGTAGTACCAGGAGCCCATCAGCTCGAAGGCCGCCTTGCCCTTGGCGACCAGCGCGGGGGAGCCGCCGTCGGTGAACTTGACCGAGTCGAAGTTGGTGCCGAAGGCGCCCGTGTCGGTCAGCTCCCGCAGGGCGGCCAGCGCCTTGCGGCTGTCCTCGCCCGCCCAGGCCGCCTTGTCGCCCTCGACGGCCTTCTGGAACAGGCCGGGCCCGGCGACCCGGTCGTAGAGGTACTCGAACCACATCAGGGTGGGCCACTTGTCGGCGCCGCCGAGCGCGATCGGGGTGATGCCCTTGGCCTTCAAGGCCTTGGTGGTGGTGAGCAGTTCGTCCCAGGTCTTCGGCGGGGTGAGGCCGGCGTCGGCGAGCACCTTCTTGTTGTGGAACAGCAGCACCGGCTGGGTACCGCGCATCGGGACGCCGTACGGCTTGCCGTCCACCACCGCCGAGTTGAACACCGACGGCAGGAAGTTGGCCTTCAGCCCGGGGTCCTTGGCGATGAACTCGTCCAGCGGGAGCAGCAGGTCCGCCTTGACGAACGGCTGGATGGAGCCGCCGCCCCAGTTGAAGAAGACGTCGGGGGCCTGCGGGGTGTTGATGACGGTCTGCAGCTTCTGCTGGTAGTCCGCGCCGGGGACGGTGTCCAGGACGACCTTGACCGGGGAGGTCTTGTTGAAGGTGTCGACGAGCTGCTTCTCGACCTTGTTGGTGGCGTCGCCGTAGACCATCACGTGGATCGTCCCGGAGTCCCCGCCGGAGGCGCCGCCGCCGGATCCGCAGGCGGCCGTCATGGCCAGAAGAAGCACGGTGGCCGCGGTGGTCGCGACGAATCTGGAGCCCATACCTTGCCCTCGGTTTCGAATGTTTCGAGTGGATTACCGAATGTTGTGGGAAACCTAGGCCCGTGCTGACCACCCGTCAAGGGGTCCGGCGGGATCCGATCGGAGCCAGCCGAGGGCTAGTATTCGGGCCGTACACAGGCTGACAACGGCGTTCGCCCAGCAGGGGCGGTACAGGAGGAAGTCGTGACCAGAGCAGCCACGCTCGCCGAGATCGCGCAAGAAGCGGGGGTGTCCGCCCCGACTGTTTCGAAAGTCCTGAACGGCCGGGCCGACGTCGCCCCGGCCACCCGGGAGCGGGTGGAGGACCTGCTCCGGCGGCACGGCTACCGGCGGCGGCGCGGCACCGCCCAGGCCGCCCCGCTGCTGGAGCTGGTCTTCCACGAACTGGAGAGCGTCTGGGCGATGGAGGTGATCCGCGGGGTGGAGAACGTGGCCCGGGAGGAGGGCCTGGGCATAGTGCTCTCCGAGTCCTCCGGCCGGCTCAGCCCCGGCCAGTCCTGGGTGGACGGCGTGCTCGCCCGGCGTCCCACCGGTGTCCTGCTGGTGCTCTCCGGCCTGGACCGCGCCCAGCAGCAGCAACTGGCGGGCCGGGACATCCCGTTCGTGGTGCTGGACCCGGCGGGCGACCCCGGCCAGGGGGTGCCGGCGGTCGGCACCACCAACTGGGACGGCGGCCTGGAGGCCACCCGCCACCTGGCCGACCTCGGCCACCGCCGGATCGCCCTGATCGGCGGACCGCGCCGGATGATGTGCAGCCGGGCCCGCGCCGACGGGTACCGGGCGGCGCTCGACATGGCGGGCCTCGCGTACGACCCGGAGCTGGTCCGCGAGGGCGACTTCCACCACGAGTCCGGGCGTCGGCTCGGCCTCGAACTGCTCGGCCTGCCGGATCGGCCGACCGCCGTCTTCGCCGGCAACGACCTGCAGGCGCTCGGTCTGTACGAGGCCGCCCGGGAGCTGGGCCTGCGCATCCCGGAGGACCTCAGCGTGGTCGGTTTCGACGACCTTTCGCTGGCCCGCTGGGTCGGCCCGCCGCTGACCACGGTGCGCCAGCCGCTGACCGAGATGGCCGAGGTGGCGACCCGGATGGTGATCGACCTGGCCCGGGGTGGGCAGCCCGGCACGCTCCGGGTGGACCTGGCCACCAGCCTGGTCGAGCGCAGCAGCACCGCCCCGCCCCGGTCGGCCGGACAGCCTGACGAGGTGCGCGCGAACGGTTGACGGGGGGACGGACCGGCCCTAGGGTCACCGATCGGAATCGGGCCGAGCAGCGAAACTTTCGAAGCCTCCGCCTTCGCCGCTCCGTCCGAGGACGTTCCATGCCCCACCGCACGTCCAGCTCTTTCCCCCACCCGAGAAGAGAAGGGACCACGCTGGTGCCCGTCCGTACGCTCCGCGACCCCCGCCCCGAGCACTCCCGCCCCAGGCACGCCCGACGCCGCGCCCTGGGCGCCGCGGCCGCCGCCGTCACCGCCGCCGCCCTGGCGGCGGCCGCCCTGCTGCCGGCCGGCCAGGCCGGCGCGGCGGGGCCGAGCCTGCGCGGCCTCGCCGAGTCGAAGGGGATCTACTTCGGAACCGCGATCTCCCAGTTCGACCTGGGCAACGCCACCATCACCGGCCTGGCGAGCAGCCAGTTCGGTGTGCTGACCCCCACCAACGAGATGAAGTGGGACACCGTCGAGTCCTCGCCGGGCAGCTTCAACTTCGGCCCCGGCGACCGGCTGCTCTCCTTCGCCCAGGCCAACTCCATGAAGACGCGCGGCCACACGCTGGTCTGGCACAGCCAACTCCCTTCCTGGGTGAGCAACCTGCCGAACAGCCAGGTGCAGGGCGCGATGCGCAACCACATCACCACCACGGCGACCCACTACAAGGGCAAGCTCTACGCCTGGGACGTGGTGAACGAGATGTTCAACGAGGACGGCAGCTACCGGAACTCCGCCTTCTACCGCGCGATGGGCACCGGCTTCGTGGCCGACGCGCTGCGCACCGCCAGGGCTGCCGACCCCGGGGTGAAGCTCTACCTGAACGACTACAACACCGAGGGCCTGAACGCGAAGAGCGACGCCATGTACAACCTGGCGAAGTCGCTCAAGGCCCAGGGGGTCCCGCTGGACGGCATCGGGTTCCAGGGGCACTTCATCCTGGGCCAGATCCCGTCGAGCCTGAAGGCCAACCTGGAGCGGTTCACCGCGCTCGGCCTCGAGGTCGCCATCACCGAGCTGGACGTCCGTATGCAACTGCCGGCGGACAGTGCGAAGTTGGCCCAGCAGGGACGTGACTTCGCGAGTGTGACCAATACCTGCCTGGCCGTCAAGGGCTGCGCCGGCATCAGCCAGTGGGCCGTCGGCGATCCGGACTCCTGGGTCCCCGGCACCTTCCCCGGCGAGGGCGCCGCCACCCTGTACGACAACAACTACCAGCCGAAGCCCGCCTACACCGCCACGGTGAACGCCCTCGGCGCCGCCACCTCCAGCCCCTCGCCGTCCAACTCGCCGAGCCCGAGCCCGAGCTCCAGCCCGAGCCCGAGTTCGAGCCCCAGCCCCACCCCGACCCCCACCCCGACCGGGGGAGCGGGCTGCAAGGTGACCAGTGAGATCAACGCCTGGAACACCGGTCTGACCGAGAACCTCACCGTCACGAACACCGGGGCCACCACCGTCAACGGCTGGGCGCTGTCCTTCGCCCTGCCCGGCGGCCAGACCGTCACCAACAGCTGGAACGCGACGGTCAGCCCCGCCGTCGGTCAGGTGACCGCCAAGAACCTCGGCTACAACGCCACCATCGCCCCCGGCGGCTCGGTCTCCTTCGGCTTCCAGGCCACCCACTCCGGGAACGCCGCCCCGGCCGGCCAGTTCAGCCTCAACGGCACGGCCTGCACCACCGCCTGACGGCTCCGCAGCGCCACCGTCCTACCCTCCGCCCCGTCGCCCCTGCGGTGGGGCGGAGTCATTGCAGTCATCGGATCGGCTGCCGCGCCTGATCCTCGCGGCTGGCGTGGAGGCTGCCGAGCAGGGAGAATGCCTCGGCGCTGGGACTTTCCGGCTGGTTCCGGTACACGACTAGCTGCTGGCCGGGCGCGCCGCACGCCTCGAAGGTCTGGTAGGTCAGGGCCGGGCGTCCCGCCTCGGGGTGGATCAGGTTGTTGGCGGCGGAGCTCTTCCCGTGGACGGTGTGCGAGGACCACAGGCGGGCGAACTCCTCGCTCGTGGCCGAGAGTTCACGCACCAGAGACCGGAGGCGGCGGTATTCCGGGTAGAGGTCACTCGCCCGGCGCAGTCCCGCGACGACGCTCCCGGTGGTCTCGGTCCGGTCCGTGAAGAGGTCGCGGGCGGCGGGATCGAGGAAGGTCATCCGGGCGAGGTTGTCGGCCGGCCGGAACGGTGAGAACAGGGCGTGGGCCAGGGTGTTGGAGGCGAGCAGGTCCATCGCGGGGTTGAGGACGAACGCCGGGGTGCCCGTCCAGGCGTCCAGCAGCTGGCGCAGCGCTGCGCCGACGTGCTCCTGCGGCTGCGCCGGCCGGCCGCCGGGCGGGGCATCCGCGAGCCGGAAGAGGTGTGCGCGCTCCTCTCCCTCCAGGCGCAGGGCCGCACTGATCGCGTCCAGGACCTGGGGGAGGGGCCGCGCTCGCGGCCCTGTTCGAGGCGGCCGTAGTAGTCGCTGTTCATGCCGGCCAGGACGGCGACCTCCTCGCGCCGAAGACCCGTTACCCGCCGGGCGCCGCAGGAGGTCAGACCCACGTCGGCCGGCCGCAGGCGGCCGTGGTGGGCGCGCAGGAAGTCCCCGAGATCGTTGTCGTCACCCTCTCACCCCAGGGTCCGTCGCCAGGCCGTGCCTGGGTGCGGCGCACCCAGGCACGGACCGTCCTGGCTGCCTCCCTCGGACTCCCACAGGCTGGCCGAGGCCCGGGACAGGGCCGCACCGGAGCAAAGCCGACCCAGGGAGACGACGATGACGAAGATCACCAAGACCGTGGCGATCACGGGGGCGAGCAGTGGGATCGGCGCGGCGGCCGCGCGCAGGCTCGCCGCGGACGGACACCACGTGATGCTCGGCGCACGCCGCACCGACCGGCTCGGGCAGCTGGCGCAGAGATCAGCGCCCGGGGCGGCGCCGCGGCTCACCGGGTGCTGGACGTCACCGACGCGGCGGACGTACGGGCGTTCGTCGAGGCCACCCGGTCCGAGTTCGGCGGGATCGACGCCCTGGTGAACAACGCGGGGGTGATGCCCCTCTCGCCGCTGGACGCGCTGAGGACCGAGGGGTGGGACCACACGATCGACGTGAACGTACGCGGCGTCCTGCACGGCATCGCCGCCGCCCTCCCGGCGATGCGCGCCCGGGGCCACGGACACATCGTCAACATCTCGTCGGTCGGCGCGTACGAGGTGTCCCCGACCGCCGCCGTGTACTGTGCCACGAAGTTCGCCGTCCGCGCCATCACCGAGGGACTGCGCCAGGAAGCGGCCGCCACGCTCCAGGTCACGCTCGTCTCCCCGGGCGTGACGGAGTCCGAGCTCGCCGACGGCATCACCGACCCCACGGCGCGGCAGGCCATGGCGACGTACCGCTCGGTCACGCTCCCCGCCGAGGCCGTCGCCGACGCCATCGCCTACGCGATCTCCCAGCCGCCCACGGTCGACCTGAACGAGGCGATCGTCCGTCCCGCCGCCCGCGCCCGGTAGGGCGGCCACAACAGGGAAATCCTCACTTCGCCTGCCAGGGTGCGAAGTTGACGCTCTGCCTGGTTGGGAAACTCATTGCGGCGAGAGCGTTGACGGCGCTGCGCTCTCCCGCCACGATGGTGGCTGCGCTGGGGCGCCCAGTGGATTGTTAACGCTCACAGTACCTCACAGCCACCCCTCTGGAGACCCTGTGTTCCGATTCCGCACGCCCCTGTCACGCCTCTGGGGTGTGGTCGCCGCGGTCGGCCTCGCCGTGGGCCTGAGCCTTCAGGCCGCCCCCCAGGCCAGTGCCGCCTCGCTGACGCAGATCACCGACTTCGGGACCAACCCGACCGGTCTGCAGATGCACCTCTACGTGCCGGCCACCGCCAAGGCCAACCCCCCGATCCTGCTGGCCCTGCACGGCTGTCAGGGCTCGGGGCCCTACCTGCACTCCAGCCAGGACTTCTCCTCGCTGGCCGACCGGTACGGCTTCCTCGTCATCTACCCCTCGACCAACCCCGGCGGGAGCTGCTGGGACGTCTCCTCCGACCAAGCGCTGACCCGCAACGGCGGCAGCGATCCGGTCGGGCTGATGTCGATGATCACCTACGCCCAGCAGCGCCACGGCGGCAACCCCAACGCCGTCTACGTCACCGGCCAGTCCTCCGGCGCGATGATGACCAACGTGATGCTCGCCGACTACCCCGACGTCTTCAAGGCGGGCGCGTCGTTCATGGGGGTGCCCTACCGCTGCTTCTACACCGGCACCGTCCGCGGCTGGAACTCGGCCTGCGCCCAGGGCCAGGTCAACCGGACCGCGCAGCAGTGGGGCGGTTCGGTCCGTACCTCGGGCTACCCCGGGTACACCGGCCCGCGCCCGCGCGTGCAGCTGTGGCACGGGACCAACGACACCATCCTGAGCCACAACAACCTCGGCGAAGCGGTCGAGCAGTGGACCGACGTCCTCGGCGTGAGCCAGACGCCCTCCACGACGGACAGCCCCGTGACCAACTGGACCCGCACCCGGTACAGGAACAGCGCCGGCACCACCCAGGTCGAGGCCTACAGCCTGGCCGCTTCGGGGCACGAACTGCCGGTCAAGGGCTCCACGATGGCCGCCGAGGCGATCCGCTTCATGGGCCTGGACGCGACCGCCCCCGGCGGCACCACCGGCGCGTTGCGCGCGGTGGGCGCGGGCAAGTGCCTGACCGACGCCAGCACGGCGTTGGGCACGCAGCAGCAGATCAACACCTGCAACGGCGGTGCCAACCAGACCTGGACGCGCACCGCGTCCAACCAGCTGACCGTCACCGTCGGCGGCAGCACGCTCTGCCTGGACGCCAACGCTCACGGCACCACCAACGGCACCAAGGCGGTCGCCTGGACCTGCAACGGCCAGGCCAACCAGCAGTGGCTGCTGAACGCGAACGGCACCGTCACCGGGGTGCAGTCGGGTCTCTGCCTGGACGTGGCCGGCCTGGCCACCACCGAGGGCACGCAGGTCCAGCTGTGGGCCTGCAGCGGCGGCGGCAACCAGCAGTGGACCCTGGCGTGACGCCGCGAGCGCACCGGTCCTGAGGACGGCCGAATCCCCGGAGCGGGCGTGCTCCGGGGATTCGGCACGTCATGTCACGTGCGCAGCGGGTCAGTTGCGGCGACGGGCGGCGAGGAAGACCAGGACCGCACCGGAGAGCACGAGACCGGCCGCTGCGCCCGCGGGCCCCGCGAGGCCGGTGGCACCGGTCTCGGGGAGTGCCGGTCCCTGTTCGGTCGGCCGCGGCGAAGCCGTCGGAACGGCGGTCGGCGTCGGCGTCGGTGTCGGGAGGGGCGTAGGCGTGGGGCTCGGTGACGGTGTCGGTGACGGCGGCGGGGGGTTCTGTCGGGTGTTGGTGACGGTGCAGGTGGCGCCACCCGCCGGGAGGTCGAGGGCGAAGCCGTCGGTGGAGTTGGTGGCGGTCGCGCCCTGGCAGGAGACCGTGCTGAGCGACCAGCCCTCCGGGAGCGCCTCGGTGACGGTGTGTCGGCCGGGCGCGAGGTACGTCGTCCCGACGTTGACCGGAGTGTCCGGCCGGGTGGTGCTGGCCGTGCCGAGGGTGGTGCCGTCCTCGGCGGTGAAGCCGAACGGTCCGCCCGCGCCGCCGGTGGTCTGCTTGAGCAGGGTGAGCGGGGCGACGGTGTCGCTCGGCGCGTCGGTGTAGACGCAGGTGACGGTGTCGGCGGCGGCCAGGGTGACGGAGGCCCGGGGGCCCGAAGTCGTAGTCGTGCTGGTGCCGTTGGCGGAGGTGCAGGCGAGGTCGGTCATGGTCCAGCCGGCGGGCACCTGCTCCTGCACCGTCCACGGTTGCCCGGTCTCGGCGCTCGGTGCCCGACGGAAGGACTGCTCGCCGTCGGCACCGGGGCCGGCGGTCAACTGGAAGAGGCCGCCGGGGTTGTAGGAGAGGTCGCCGTCGAAGGCGAACGGCCGTGCCGCGGCGGTGCCCAGCACGTGCTTGCGCACCACGACGGTCCCCGGCTCGGCGGGTTGGCGGACGGCGTAGTAGTAGCAGAAGACGTGGCTGGAGCCGGTCGGGTAGGCGGCCCGGTCCACGTTGTCGGCGCGCTGGTTGTCCACGGCGCAGCGCAGCGTCGCGAACGAGTAGGTGTTGCCGAGCAGTTGCTGGTTGAGCGGGTCGGTGGGAGCGCCGCCCTGGATCTGCAGGCGGCGGTTCCGGGCGACCGCGATCAGGCTGTCGTCCAGGTCCACGGTGACCGCTCCCGCCAGGATGCGGCCGGTGTCGTTGCGGTTGGCGTCCAACTCGGGCACGGAGGCGAGGGTGGTGGCCCGGGTGAGCCCGTCCGGTGCGGGGGTGACGGTGGACAGGCCCTGCACCTCGCCGCCGATGCCGCTGCCCAGGCTGAACCGCCAGCCGGTCAGCGGCGTGCAGTTCGGGTCGTTGGCGGCCTCGACGTCCGGGGCCACGGGCTGGCCCTCGGAGTAGACCGAGTCCTTGCCGAGGTTCTGCAGGGACTGCATGTTGTCGTCCCGCTGCCGGTTGGCCATCACGTCGGAGTAGCTCGCGCAGACCCGGGCCACCAGGGTCAGCTTGAGGTCGCCGGTGGCTCTCGGCGCGGCGGCGGCCGGGTCCGCGCCCAGCGAGGCCACGGCCGCGAGGGCCGCCGCCGCACACCTCAGGGCGGCGCCGTGCAGGGGTGTCATGCGCATCAGCCTGGCCGCTCGGCGGCTGACGCATGATCAGACCGGGCTGCGCCGTGGCGCGTTCCACTCGATCGGCCCCGCGGCTTCGGCCCCGCCAGGCCGGCTCAGCGGGCCGCCAGGACCAGCGCCAGGGCGATCAGGGCGGGAACGGTCTGCACGAAGACGATCTTCCGGCTGGACGTGACGGCACCGTAGGCGCCGACCACGGCGACGGACACCAGGAAGAACACCTTCGCCTGGAACCCCACGGGGTCGGAGGCGACGGCACCCCACACCAGGCCTGCGGCGAGGACGCCGTTGTACAGGCCCTGGTTGCCCGCGAGCGTCTTGGTCGCGGCGGCGAACTCGGCGGTGGTGCCGAAGGAGGACCTGGCCTTCGGGCCGGTCCACAGGAACATCTCCAGGACCAGGATGTAGGCGTGCACGGCCGCGATGAGCAGGACCGCGACGGTGGCGGTGATCGACATGGGGCCAGGCTCGCACAGGAGGGCCGCCGTCGCCCTGAGGCGGCCGACGGCCCGTCACCGGCGTGGCGGGACCCCGGCCGAGGTGTGGCCGGGGTCCCTCGGAGTGGCGCGCGCCGGTCAGCGCTGGAGGGTCAGGACCCCCGGACGCCACGGCAGTTGGTCGTAGGGGCCGCTCGCGTTCGGGGCCTTGCCCTGGTACAGGAGCTGCAGGTTGCAGGGGTCGATGGTCATGGTCTGGTCGGGGTTGCTGCGGACCAGGTCACCGTGGCTGATGTCGTTGGTCCAGCCGGCGCCGCTGTTGGCCTTGCCCGCGAAGGGGCTGCCCTCGGTGGCCGCCTGCGGGGTCCAGGAGCCGTTCAGGCTGGTGGCCGTGAAGGAGCGGAAGTAGCGGCCGCCCGATCCCTGGGCCTCGACGATCATGAGGTACTGGTTCTGGCCCTTGACCTTGTACACCTGCGGGGCCTCGAACAGGTTGGCCGCCGTGTCGCTCATGATCGTGGTGTACGAGGAGCCGAAGCTGCCCGGGAAGTTCCCGATCGGCATGCTCGCCCGGTAGATCTTGCCGTTGTCACCGGCGAAGAACAGGTACATGTTCTGGTCGTCGGCGATCAGCGTCTGGTCGATCGGGCCGGTCCCGGAGCCGGAGATGCTGCCGGTGAACAGCGGCTGCGGCGCGGACCAGCCATTGGGGTTGGTCGGGTCGCTGGAGGTGCGGTAGATGAACGGCCACTGGCCCCACTGGTAGGCCAGCACCCAGATGTTCTTCGGAGCGAAGTAGAACAGGGTGGGCGCCACCGCGGCCTGGCTCATCCCGGTCTGGCCTGCCGACGCCATGTCGGACCAGTTGGTGAAGGGACTGAAGGCCATCGAGCCGTACGTGGACCCGTTCACGTTCGAGGCGTAGACCAGGTGCTTGCCGTTCACCGTCACCGTGGTGAAGTCCTTCACCGCGGCCCAGCCGTTGGCCGGCTGCGCCAGCGCACCCGTCGAGGACCACCGGTACGAGGACGGGAGGGCGCAGGTGCCGCCGGTCGGCGTCGGGGTGGGCGTCGGGGTCGGCGTGCCGGTCAGGCCGGTCCACTTCTGGTTGCCGCCGCCGTTGCAGGTCCAGAGCTGCACCGCCGTGCCGTTGGCCGTGCCGCCGCCGGAGACGTCCAGACAGAGGCCGGACTCGACGCCGACCACGGTGCCGTCGGTGTTCACCCGCCACTGCTGGTTCGCTCCGCCGCTGCAGGCCCAGATCTGCACCCGGGTGCCGGCGGTGGTCGCGTGGTTGGGGACGTCCAGGCACTTGGTGCCGTACACGGTGAGCTGGTTGGTGGACGTCGCCGTCCACTGCTGGTTCGCCCCGCCCGAGCAGTCGTAGATCTGCAGGGCCGCGCCGTCGGCCTGACTGGCGCCCTGGACGTCCAGGCACCGGTTGGAGCCGGTGCCGCGCAGGGGGCCGCTGGTGGCGGCCTGGGCCGGGGCGGCGACGAGCATCGCCGCCAGGGTCGCCACGGCGACGACCGCGGCGGCGAACGCCGCGGACAGCTGTCGGCGGCTGGAACTCCGTGTGTGCATGGGACCTTCTCTGTGGGTGGGGGAGCTGCGATCCGAGTCTGTTAGCGCTAACATTTTCGAGCGCGCAGAGCCGCTGAGCTCGTGACGAGGGAGGGTCGGTGCGGGGGTCAGCTCGTGGTGCAGGAGACCGTCGGCCAGGCGGAGCTGCCGTTCTTCAGGATGGTCATGCCCCAGTTGTCGCCCGCGCCGTTGGGGGTGGCGACGAGGGTCTGGGCGTCGGGGTAGGTGGCGTTGACGTTCCAGGTCGAGCCGACCTTCTCCGGGGAGGGGACCTTCACGGTCACCTTCCAGGCGCTCGATCCGGTGACCGAGACGTTCAGGTTGTAGCGGTCGCCCCACGAATCGCCGGCGGAGAGCGCCGCGGTGCAGCCGCCGCCGGGCGGGTTGCCGCCGGTGGTGCCGAGGGTGATGTTCGAGCTGCCGCTGCTCTGGTAACCCTCGGTGGCCATGATCTCGTAGTTCATGGTGCCGAGTCTCATCCCGGCCCGGGCCCAGGCGTCGAAGTGGTTCCCGACGGTGATGGTCCCGCCGGTCCGCCGGGTCTGACGGACGCTCCAGTACTGGTTGAAGGTCTTGATGCCTTCGATGGAAGGCGCGTTGTAACGCGTCGTCTGGTAGATGTCGTACGTCCCGCCGTCGCTGGTGACGGTGCCCTTGTACGTCCCGGAGGGCCGGTACGAGCCGTAGTTCTCGACGATGTAGTACTCGACCAGCGGGTTGGTGCTCCAGCCGTACAGCGCCAGGTACGCGTTGCCGTTGGTGCTCCAAGTCCCGGAGTACGTCACGGGGTTGCGCGATCCGGTGCGCCAGCCCTTGCCGGCCACGAAGTTGCCGACCTTGCTCCAGGAGGTGCCGTAGTTGCCGCCGCCGTTCAGCGACATCGAGGACGCTCCGACGCCGTCGCTCCAGAACGAGTAGAAGTACCCGCCGTCGGTGCCGGTCCGGTTGGTGGTGACGGTCGCGGCCTCGGCGGTGCCGGGCAGGGCCAGGACGACCGCGAGGGCTGGGGCGAGGACGCGCACCGCGCTGACGGTCCGTCGGGCGCGGCAGGGGGTGCGGCTCTTGGGGTGGGGAGAGTTCACGAGGGTGTTCCGTCCTGCGGGTGGGGTGGGGGTGGGTGCGGCCCCGCGCCACCGACGACCGCATGGGGGTGGGTCGGACGGACGGTGTCGCGCAGCGCCGCACGGAGCCGACGGGTCGTCAACATCGTTGGGGGCGATGCCGATGGGTGGGTGCGACCTTGTCGACGGCGCCAGTGTTGGGCCACGCTCGACGGGCTGTCAACACTTTCGACTGGATCGGCGACAGATTCGCTCGCGCTCGGATCCGGCTTGTCCGGCAAAAACCCTGTTCCGTGGCACGGGTGACGCGGAAGACGGCGACTCGATCGTCAGATGACCTACTGCGCCCCGAACTTGAGCGAAATGATGGAGCTCATTGGGCGAAAGTTTCGGCGACTCGGCTCGGATGGAGCGGTGCTCGCTCCCCGGCCGGCACGGGTCAGGTGGACGTCCTGATCCGGGGCTGAAGTGGTCGGGTGAAGAGCCCGTCCGGAGAGCCGGGCCGCGCCGTCGCTGCGGCCCGGCTCCCCGGTGCTCAGCGGGCGCCGAGGAGGTGTTCGAGGGCGAGCTGGTCGAGCTGTTCGAAGGCCATGCCCCGGGAGGCCGCGGCGTCCATGTCGAAGTCCTCGAAGGCCGAGCGGTCCGCCAGCAGGCCGGCCAGGCCGTCTTCGGCGGTGGGGAGGGCGAGTTCGAGGAGGCGGGAAGCGGCGAGGGCGGCCTGCACCTCGGGGTCGGAGCGGAAGGCGCGGGAACGCTCGGCCAGCAGAAGGTAGTTGCGCATGCAGGCGGCCGCCGAGGCCCAGACGCCGTCGAAGTCCTCGGTGCGGGGCGGCTTGAAGTCGAAGTGCTTCGGGCCGTCGTAGCCGGCGTTCTCCAACAGGTCGACCAGCCAGAAGGCCTGCCGCAGGTCACCCGCGCCGAAGCGGAAGTCTTGGTCGTACTTGATGCCGGACTGGCCGTTCAGGTCGATGTGGAACAGCTTCCCGTGCCACAGCGCCTGGGCGATGCCGTGCGGGAAGTTCAGCCCGGCCATCTGCTCGTGGCCGACCTCCGGATTGAGGCCGACCCGGTCCGGGCGCTCCAACTCGTTGATGAAGGCCAGGGCGTGACCGACCGTCGGCAGCAGGATGTCGCCGCGCGGCTCGTTCGGCTTGGGCTCGATCGCGAAGCGCAGGTCGTAGCCCTGCACCTCAACGTACTCACCCAGCAGGTCGAAGGCCTCCTTCAGCCGGTCCAACGCCACCCGCACGTCCTTGGCCGCGCCCGACTCGGTGCCCTCCCGGCCGCCCCAGGCGACGTAGGTGGTGGCGCCGAGCTCGGCCGCGAGGTCGATGTTGCGGATCGTCTTGCGCAGCGCGTAGCGGCGCACGTCGCGGTCGTTGGCGGTGAACGCGCCGTCCTTGAAGACCGGGTGGGTGAAGAGGTTGGTGGTGGCCATCGGCACCTTCAGCCCGGTGGCATCCAGGGCAGCGCGGAAGCGCTTGACGGTCTGCTCGCGCTCGGCCTCGCCAGCGCCGAACGGGATCAGGTCGTCGTCGTGGAAGGTAACGCCGTGTGCGCCGAGGGCGGCCAGCCGCTGGACGGTCTCGACCGGGTCGAGCGCGGGCCGGGTGGCGTCGCCGAACGGGTCGCGCCCCTGCCAGCCGACGGTCCACAGACCGAAGGTGAAGCGGTGCGCGGGGGTGGGGACGAGCGGGTCGATGGACATCAAAGGGCTCCGGATCGGTGCGAGGGGTGTTTGTTATGGCTCTCAACAAATTAGTATGTCGCAACGCCAGAAGGAACCCCCCGGAGGAACGCATGGCTCAGCAGCGCGTCGTGATCGGCGTGGACAGCTCGACGCAGTCCACCAAGGCCCTCGCCGTCGACATCGACACGGGCACCGTGGTCGGAGAGGGCCGGGCCGGACACACCGTCAGCTCGGGAACCGGCCGCGAGAGCGACCCCGAGCAGTGGTGGCGGGCACTCGGCGAGGCCGCCGCCGCCACCGGCTGGGCCGACCGCGCGGCCGCCGTCTCGATCGCCGGCCAGCAGCACGGACTGGTCACCCTCGACGCGGCCGGGGCGCCGGTCCGTCCGGCGCTGCTCTGGAACGACGTCCGCTCCGCACCCCAGGCGGCCGAGCTGCGGGACGGGTTCGGCCCCGAGGAGCTCGCCCGCCGGACCGGCAGTGTCCCGACCGCCGCCTTCACCGCCGCCAAGTGGGCGTGGCTGCGCGCCAACGAGCCCGCCGCCGCCGACCGGGCCGCCGCCGTCCGCCTGCCGCACGACTACCTGACGGAGCGTCTGACCGGCGAGGCCGTCACCGACCGCGGCGACGCCTCCGGCACCGGCTGGTGGGGGCCGGACGACTACGACAAGGACCTGCTGGCCCGGATCGGCCTCGACCCGGGCCAGCTGCCGCAGGTCCTCCCGCCGGGCGCCCGGGTGGGCGTGGTCCGCCCCGGGACGCCGCTGCGCGAAGGCGCGTTGGTGGCCACCGGCACCGGCGACAACATGGCCGCGGCCCTCGGCCTGGGCCTGGAGCCGGGCCGCCCGGTGCTCAGTCTCGGCACCTCCGGCACCGTCTACGCCGTCGGCCGGAACAGGCCCGCCGACCCCACCGGTACCGTCGCGGGCTTCGCCGACGCCCTCGGCGCCTGGCTGCCGCTGGCCTGCACCCTCAACTGCACCCTGGCCGTCGACCGGATCGCGGCCCTGATGGGCCGCGGCCGGGAGGATGTCGAGGACGGGGGCACCGCCGTCGTCCTGCCCTACCTGGACGGTGAGCGCACCCCGGACCTCCCGGCCGCCTCCGGCCTGGTCCACGGCCTGCGCCACGACACCACGCCGGGGCAGCTGCTCCAGGCCGCCTACGACGGCGCGGCCCACGCCCTGCTGACCGCGCTCGACTCCGTGCTGCGCGCGGGCGGTAACGACCCGTCGGGCGAGGAGCCGCTGCTGCTGATCGGCGGCGGCGCCCGGGGCCGGGCCTGGCAGCGGACCGTGCTGCGGCTCTCCGGCCGGGCGGTCCTGGTCCCCGAGGCCCAGGAGCTGGTGGCCCTCGGCGCCGCCGCCCAGGCCGCCGCGCTGCTCACCGGCGAACCGGCCGACGCGGTCGCCCGCCGCTGGCGCACGGCGGAGGGACCGCTGATCGAACCGGTGGCGCAGGACCACGACGCCCTGGCTCGGATCGGGGATACCCTGCGTCGGGCCGGGGCCTTGCAGGGTGCCCCGGCCGGGGACCGGTAGGAAGGGCGGCACGTGGCAGCGGTCGGCAGGACGGGCATGGGCGCGGAGAACGGGCCGGCCTGGCAACAGGACATGCGGCGGCAGAACCTCGCGGTGGTCCTCGGCACGGTCGCCGCGCACACCCCGCTCTCCCGCGCCGACGTGGCCGGGCGGGTCGGGCTGACCAGGGCGGCCGTCTCCTCGCTGGTCGACGAGCTGATCGCCCGCGGCACGCTGACCGAGGGCGTGGCCACCGCCAGCGGACGGGTCGGGCGGCCCGGCCGGGCACTGGCGCTGAACGGCGAGGGCCCGGCCGGCCTCGGCCTGGAGATCGGGGTCGCCCACCTCGGCGCCTGCGTGGTGGACCTGCGCGGCGAGCCCCGGGTCTGGTGCCGGACCGAGCGGCCCAACGCGGGGCTGCCGGCCGGGGAGGTCCTGGCGCGGGCCGCCGCGTTGGCCGCCGAGGCGGAGGCCGAGGCGGCCGCCCTCGGACTGCGGGTCGAGGGCCGGGTGCTGGCCGTTCCCGGTGTGGTCCCGAACGAGCCCGACGGCCTGGTCGAGCGCGCGCCCAACCTCGGCTGGCACACCGTCAGGATCGCAGACCACTGGCCCGACCCGGACACCGTGCCCGAGCCGGAGAACGAGGCCAACCTCGGTGCGCTGGCCGAGTACTGGAGCGCGGAGGAGAGCGCCGAGACCTTCGTGCACGTCTCCGCCGAGGCCGGGATCGGCGCCGCCTTGGTCCTCGACGGCCGCCTGTTCCGCGGGGCCCGGGGCTTCGCCGGAGAGCTCGGCCACGTGCCGGTCCACCCGGACGGCCCCGGCTGCGTCTGCGGCTCCCGGGGCTGCCTGGAGCAGTACGCGGGCGAGGCGGCGGTCCTGCGGGAGGCGGGCCTCGCGCCCACCGACCTCGCGGGGGCCGACCGGGGCGACCCGGTGGTCCTGCTGGCCGAGCGGGCCAGGGCCGGCCATCCGCCGACCGTACGGGCGCTGGAGCGCGCGGGCCGGGCCCTCGGCCTGGCCCTGGCGTCCGCCGTCGAACTCATCGACCCGGACGGCCTGGTACTCGGCGGCACCTATGCGGAGCTCGCCGAGTGGCTGCTGCCGGCCGTCCGCGCCGAGCTGGCCGACCGGGTCACCGTGCGCCCGTGGGAGCCGGAGGCGCTGCGGCCCTCCGCCCTCGGGCGGCGCGGGCCGCTGCTGGGCGCGGCGCTGACCACGGTGCACCGGATCATGGCGGACCCCACCCTGCTGTCCGCCGACTGACCCCCCGGTGTGGCAGGGCTGCCACTCGCGCTGTTGCATCGGATGAATGTGCGGTGACGGCGGCGCGGGACGGTGCCGTCGTGCTCCACCTGCCGGAGGGCGCGGACCGTACGGTCCTGACCGACCCGGCCGGCGAGGTGATCGCCCGCGCCTGTGACGTCCGCCGGGAGTTCGCGTTCCCGCTCCGGGCCGGCGGCCGGTACCGGCTCTCGTTCGAGGGGTGACGCCGCGCGGGGCCGGCCGTCCTCGGACGACCGGCCCCGCGGGGTGCTGACGGGCGATCAGCAGGTGCTGTTGGTCTGGGTCAGCAGGCCCATCCGGTAGGGGAGCTTGATGTAGTCACCGGAGGCGCTCGGGTCGAGGCCCTGGTAGACGTACTGCAGCTTGCAGGGGTTGATCGGCAGGGTTTGGTCGTTGCCCGAGCGGACCAGCTCGCCGTGGCTGAAGTCCTGGGTCCAGGCGGTGCCGGAGAAGGTGACGTTGTTCCGGCCGGCGAACGGCTCGCCCTCGGTGGCGGCCAGCGGGGTCCAGGTGCCGGTGAGGCTCGGGGCTGTCCAGGAGCGGAAGTAGCGGCGGCCGGTGCTGCCGATCGCCTCGACCACCATCAGGTACTCGTCCTTGCCCTGGACCTTGTAGACGTTGGACGCCTCGAACAGGTTGTTGGGGGCGTCCGACATGATCATCTGGGTGTTGCCGAAGCCGTTCGGGAAGTTCGCCAGGGTGGTCTGGGCCCGGTACATGTGGCCGTTGTCGTCGCCGCTGTTGGCGATGCTCCTTCAGATCGCGCCCTTGCCCGAGGTCAACCCGATCGTCCGCACTGTCCGCCGGCGTGTCGAAGAGCTGGACTGACCGAATCCGCAAGTGACTGTCGTCGTCATGGCCTGGGGCCGAGGCCGTGGGCGTTCGGGCTCACCCGCCGGTCAACGTGCCTCTGCGCATTGCGGGTTCGTGCATCGTCCAGGGGTCCACGATTCCAACCGTCGGCCGTCCGCGTCGGTGACGGTGCCGGCGTGGTCGGGCTCGACGGCTGAGTTGCACCGGGGGCACGTCATGTCTTTCGGCTTCCTCGTGCCAGTGCGGCGCTCGGCCATGTCATGTCTCCTTGCTGGGCCCAGGGCATGCCTGAGTCGGTGGAACGGGTGCGAGCTCCCAAGGTGCACCTAGGAGTAGACGATGGCAGAGCTCGGGTGGCGCATCGGTGCGGCGCCAGGCTCCTTCCGTTGAATCCGGTGCGCTGTTGAATCGGATTTCGGGGTGGAGCAGGGGTGAGGTCTGCTCGGTGACGTAGCGGAGCTTGCCGAGGCCGCGGATGTCGGGCTCGCCTCGTCGGGAGATGGCGGGCAGAATCCGACGGCGGGTCAGCTCCAGGGGGACATGCTGATTGTCGCAGTCGGCGGGCCAGGCCGTAGGTGACCGCGCCGAGCATCGCTCCGCCCAGGGCGAAGGCGACCGCCGCACCGGCAATGGCCGACAGCTCCACCGAGAAGGTGGAGCCGAGGACGTCGTGCGCCGGAGTCGCTGTCTGAGGACCGGGGCCGGGGTCGCGGGGCAAGTCCGAGAACACCGGGGGTGGGGACCCCGGCCACGAGGAGACCTCCGGGCGGCGGGCGTCGGTTCCACCGTGGCGGGACGCCCACGGCCGTGTCGCCGGCAGTGCGGTGGCCGCTCCGGGACGGTCCGGAGCGGCCACCTGGCGAAGGCCGCCGCGGTCAGCGGGTGGTGTACCCACCGTTCGCGAACAGGGTCTGTCCGGTGATCCACCCGCCCTCGGTGGCGAGGAAGGTGACGATGGGGACGATGTCCTCGATCTTCGTGAGTTCGTTGCCGAGGGCCTGGGACTTGTGGAAGGCGACCCGCTCGGGAGTCTCCTGTCCGTAGAAGAACGGGGTGTCCATCGGCCCGGGCGCGATGTTGTTCACCGAGATCCCTCGTGCCGCGAACTCCTTCGCGGCCGCCCTGGTGAAGTGCTCCACCGGTGCCTTGAGCCCGGCGTAGGTGGAGTACCCGTCGGTGAAGGCGGCCAGTAGGGAGGTGACGATGGTGATCAGCCTGCCGCCGTCGTTGAGCTGTCGGCCGGCCTCGCGGATGAAGAAGTAGGCCGCCTTGGCGTTGACGTCCGACATCCGGTCGTACTCCGCCTCGGTGGTGTCCACAATCGGCTTGCGCAGGACCATGCCGGCGGTGTTCACCGCTACGTCGATCCCGCCGAACCTCTCCTTCACCACGGCGAACACCCGCTCCACCTCGGCCACGTCGGACAGGTCGGCCTGCACCGCGAGGGCTTCACCCCCGGCCCGCTCCACTGCCTCGACGGTGGCCTCCGCGTCGGCCTTGGCCGCGTCCGAGTGGAAGTGCACTCCCACCTTCGCCCCGTCGGCCCCCACCGTCCGGCTGATCAGTCCGCCGAGGTTCTTCGCGCCCGCGCCGACCAGGACGACCTTGCCGGCAAGGCTCTTGTTGTCGCTCATGATGCTCGTTCCTCCGCTGTCGGGTGTCGGGGAGTGCCCCCGGACGCCTGCGGTGTTGATCGTCACATATGGGCTGGATTGTCCGGAATGTCCATGCGCGGATCGGCTCCGGAAACAGGACCAAGGTCCCGCCGGACCCCCGCCGAACTGCGGGCCCGGCGGGCCCGTCCGGCCTCCGGCCCCCGCCGGTCGGCGGGGTGGTCACCCGTCCGCCCCGTTCCGGCGGTGACGGGTGGCCGGCGCTGCCTACGGTCGGAGGGCACGCCCGGCGCACCCGGGGAGTGGAGCGACGGCGAGAGGCAGGGCCCTGCGGTGGATCCGGTGACCGAGTCCCTCGGTGAACTCCTGGGGCGGTTGAGCGCCCTGAAGGGCGGCGAGGTCGCCTCCTACATCCCGCAGCTGGCCAAGGCGGACCCGGACGACTTCGGGATCGCGATCACCAGCATGGCCGGCCGTCGCTACAAGGTGGGGAAGGCCGACACGCCCTTCACCATCCAGTCGGTCTCCAAGCCCTTCGTCTACGCGCTGGCGCTCTCCGACCTGGGCCCGGAGGAGATGCTCCGGCGGGTCGGTGCCGAGCCCAGCGGCGAGGCGTTCAACGCGATCAGCCTGGAGCCGCACACCGGGCGGCCGGCCAACCCGATGGTCAACGCCGGCGCGATCGCCACCACCGCCCTGGTGCGGGCGGCCGACCCCGGAGCCCGGTCGGCCCGGATCCTGGACCGGCTGTCGGCGTTCGCGGGCCGCCGCCTGGACCACGACGAGGAGGTGTACGCCTCCGAGTCCGCCAGCGGTGACCGCAACCGCGCGCTCGCCTACCTGATGCGGGCGGCCGGATCACTGGTGGACGACCCGTACGCGGTGACCGACACCTACTTCCGCCAGTGCGCCGTCCGGGTCACCGCGGCCGACCTCGCGGTGATGGCCGCGACGCTGGCCACCGGGGGGCTCAACCCCGTCACCGGCGAACGGGTCGTCAGCCAGCTGGTGGCGACCCGGACGCTGGCCGTGATGGCCACCTGCGGAATGTACGACGGTGCCGGGGAGTGGCTGTTGAACGTCGGGCTGCCGGCCAAGAGCGGTGTGGCGGGCGGGCTGATCGCGTGCAGCCCGGGCCGCTTCGGCGTCGCCGTCTACAGTCCGCCGCTGGACGCGGAGGGCAACTCCGTCCGGGGCGTGGCGGCGCTGACCGAGATGTCCTCGCGGTACGCGCTGCACCTCATGCACGTCCCGGTGCACATGACCGCCACCGTGACCGACACGGTGCGCGCGGCGCGCTCCGGCCGTGAACACGATCCCGCGCGGACCGCCGTCCTGGACGCGCGGCCCATCGTGGTGATCGGCGCCCAGGGAGACCTGGAGTTCACCGAGACCGAGCAACTGCTGGCAGCGGTGGAGCGGGCCGCCGAGGCCGCTCCCGGCGCGATCGTGCTCGACCTCACGGCGGTCACCGCCGTCGGGGCGGGCCCCGCGACCATGGTCGAGGGGACCTTGAAGGACCTCGAACGACGCGGTCTGCGGGTCGCCGTCGCCGTCCAGCAACCGTTCCTGGACCAGGTCGACGGCCATCCCGGCCGATGGACGGCCACGCGCGACGAGGCGGTGGCCTGGTGCGAGGACCGGCTCCTGGAGGACGCGGGCTGACGGTGCGTCGGCAGTGCGGGTGCGGGACGCGGAGAGCGGGAGGCGGCCGGTGGTTCAGGACGGTGCACCACAACCGATGTGACGACCCGTCAACCGATCGGCCCTGCAGGCCGCCCCGCAGGAGGCCGGTTCCGTGGTGATTGCGTAGGCGGGCCCGCTGGCCACGGACGTGCGCAGGCCGGAGGCCCTCAGCCGGGCCGCGACGGCCAGTGCCTCCCCGGCCCCGGGTGCCAGGAAGACGCAGGTCGAACCGGCTCCGCACACCAGCGCCGCCAGTGCCCCGGCCTCCAGGCCGGTGTCCAGGGTCCGCCGTAGCAGGGGGAGGAGGGAGAGGGCGGCCGGCTGCAGGTCGTTGGTGAGGCGACGGGCCAGTGCCTTGACGTCGCCCCGCTGCAGGGCGGCGAGCAGCCTGTCGTCGGCACGGTCCGGACTCCCCTCGGAGCCGCGTGGTGGCCGGACCTTCCCGGCTGCCCGGAGCTCGTCCCAGCGGCGGAACACCTCGGGGGAGCGGAGCGGGCGGTCCGCCGGAGCCAGCACCCAGTGGGTGTCCGTGCCCACCGCGACCGGCACCAGCCGGTCTCCCCGGCCGGTGGCCAGCGCCGCGCCGCCGTGCAGTCCGAACGGCACCTCGGTGCCCAGGGTGCGGGCCAGCCGGGTCAGGACGGAGGGCAGGGTCGCGGTGCCCCACAGGAGGTCGCAGGCGAGCAGGGCGGCGGCGCCGACGGTGCCGGCACCGGGACCACCGCCGACGGGCGCGTCCCCGCTCAGGTGGAGGTGGACGTCCGGTCGGAGGTCGTGGTGGTGCGCCAGGGTGCGGGCGGCCCGGAGGGCGAGGGCGCCGCCCTCCGGGCGCAACCGGTGCGCGTACCGGTCCGAGGCGGTGACCCGGAGCCCGGAGTGGGCCGCCGCCGTGACGGTCTGGTGGACGCTGACGGCCAGCAGGACGGTCGTCAGCGGACGGGCGCCGTCCTCGCCGGGGAGCCCGACGGACAGCTGCAGGTTGATCTTCACTGGCACCCGGGCGGTGACGGCCATGGCATCGACTCTTCTCGGCAGGGGCACTGGGCAGGGTGGACCGGGGGCGGCGGCGCGCCGTTCGGGGCGCGCGCTGCCGCCGGCGCGCGCAGGTGCACCGGCTCGGCCACCGGACACCAACGATCCATCGACGCCCGAGCCGCGCCATCCGCCGGGAGGACGGGTGGTGTTTCATCAGCCGTCCACGTTGAACGCACCACTGGGACGCCTGTTCGATGCCGGGGGGCGCGGGACGCCGTTCAACGGCCGACGTCATTTCAACGTGCGTGCGCCCCGGCGCCGTACCGGTGTGCCTGCGCACGGTGCAGCGTTGTCCCTGCAGCTTTCCCCGGTCGGGAAGGCCCTGACACCCTCACCACCCCGACACTCCGCGCGAGGAGCAGAGGCACCATGACGGAAGAGGCCGTGCCCACCATCGACGAGACGCCGCTCTCCCTCAGCGCGGAGGCGGCGAAGCTGCTGGCGAGCACCAGTAAGACGCCGCCCCAGATGCAGTCCATCACCAGCAGGTGGCTGATGCGCACCCTGCCGTGGGTGGACATCCCCGGCGGGACCTACCGGGTGAACCGCCGTGCCACCGTGCTGCCCGGCCGTGGCCGGGTCGGCTTCGACCAGCGGGGCAACGACGTGCGGATCATCCCCTCCACCCTCGCCGAACTCCCCGCCCTCAAGGGCTACACGGACCTCGGCGTCCTCGGGAAGCTCGCCGCGCTGTTCACCCCCCTCCAGGTCACCCAGGGGCAGGTCCTCGTCGAGGAGGGCGACCCGGTCACCAAGGTGTTCATCGTCGCCCACGGCCGCATCGAACGCGTCGTGGCGAGCAAGTACGGCCCCCCGTCCTACCTGCCGGTGGTCACCGACGGGGACCAGATCGGCGACGAGGCCGTCGGAGTGGCGGACCCCAGGTGGTCGGCCACGCTGCGCTGCGCCACGTCCGGAACGGTGATGCAGCTGGACTGGGCCACCTTCACCGCGCTCCACGACACCGCCCCGAGCCTCCAGGAGCACCTCGCCGAGTTCGTCCGCAAGCGCGCCCAGAAGGCCAACCGCAAGGGCGAGGCCGCCATCGAGATGTCCGCGGGCCACTGGGGCGAGGCGAGGATCCCCGGCACCTACGTGCAGTACGACCTCTCGCCCCGTGAGTACGAACTCTCGGCCACCGAGACGGTCCTGCGCATCCACAAGCGCGTGCGCGACCTGTACTCCCACCCGATGAACCAGCTCGAACAGCAGTTGCGGCTGACCGTGGAGGAGATCCGCGAGACCCAGGAGTTCGAGCTGGTGAACAACCCGGACTTCGGCCTGCTCGCGCAGACCGCCTACGAGCAGCGGATCTCCACCCGCTCCGGGCCCCCGACCCCCAGCGACATGGACGAGCTGCTCACCCGTCAGCGCTCCACGGACGCCTTCTACGCCCACCCGCAGGCGATCGCCGCGTTCCTGCACGAGTGCAACAAACGCGGCGTGACCATCGGCGAGCACTACCCCGAGGGCCGCACGAAGCCGCTTCCGGCCTGGCGCGGGGTGCCGATCTACCCGTTGTCGAAGATCCCCGTCACCGACCGGTCCACCACCACCATCATCAGCATGCGCCACGGCGAGGAGACCCAGGGCACCGTCGGCCTGCACCACGTCGGACTGCCCGACGAGTACGACCCGGGCCTGAACGTCACCTTCATGGGCGTCAGCGAGAAGGCGATCCTGTCCTACCTGGTCTCGGCCTACCACTCGCTCGCGATCCTCACCCCCGACGGGGCGTCCCTGCTGGAGAACGTCCAGCTCGGCGCGCAGGGGGACTGACCCGATGACACCCCTGCCCAGCGGCCCGACCGGGGTCGGCACCGGTGTCCTGCGCATCACCGGCAACACCCGCCTGGACCGCCCGCGAGAGATCCCGGTGCGCCCGATCCCCGGCCTGCGGTACCGGCCTGCCCTCGAACCCGACGCCGAACTGGTCGCGGACATCGAGGCCCGCACCCGCGCGTGGGCCCGCGGCCTCGACCTGTACCCGCCGGAGTGGGAGGCCGACGCCGACGGCTTCGCCACCGCGTACGCGACCTGTCTCTACCACCCCGACCACGCGTCCCGCGACCACCTGCTGGCCGCGTCCCGGATGCTGTTCGCCGAGAACGTGGTCGACGACTGCTACTGCGAGGACCGCGGCGGATCACCGCGCGGGCTCGGTGCCCGCCTGTTGATCGCCCAGTCCGCGGTCGACCACCTGCACGCCACCCGGGAGTACGAGGAGCAGTGGAAGGCCGGCATGGCCGCCGACGCGCCGCTGCGCTCCTACCACTCCGCGATGGAGTACGTCGTCGCCCTGGGGACCGCCGCCCAGGCCGACCGCCTCCGCAACGACCTCGGCCGCCTGCACGCGGGCTACCTGTGCGAGGCGGCCTGGTGCATCGACGAGATCACCCCGCCGGTGTGGCAGTACCTGGCCATGCGGCAGTTCAACAACTTCCGCCCCTGCCTGACCCTCACCGACCTGGTCGCCGGGTACGAACTGCCGGCCGAGCTCCAGACCACCGCCGCCGTGCAGCGGGCGACGGCCCTGGCGTGCAACGTCGCCACGATCTGCAACGACCTCTACTCCTTCACCAAGGAGTTCCGCGGCTCCCACTGGCACATCAACCTGCCCGTGGTGATCGCCCGGTCCGAGCAACTCCCGGCCCGGGCCGCCTACATGAAGGCCATTCAGATCCACAACGAGATGATGGACGGCTTCGAGACCGAGGCCGCGACCCTCACCGCCACCTGGCCCGACCCCCGGCTAGCCCGGTACCTGACCGGGCTCTCCTCCTGGGTGGCCGGTAACCACCACTGGCACGCCACGAACAGGTACCGGTACACGCTGCCCGACTACTGGTCGTGAACAGGTGTTCCGGGCGAGTGCGTGCGTTCCCCGTTTTCGCCCTTCTTCCCGCCCGCTGCGGCGGTGTCCGCCGTCGGACGTTAGCGGAGCGCCGTCCTGCGGGTACCGGGAACGAGGGGCCCTCGAGAAACTCTCGCGACCGATGAAAGCGATCAGGGGATGACCGGTGCTCGTCGTGCCAATCAGCAGTTGAGGGCGCTCATGCTGGAAGCCCGCTGGAGCGGGCAGGATCTGGCGAGAGCGGTGAACCGGGCGGGGGCCGTGGAGCGCCTCGAGCTGCGCTACGACCGCACCACGGTGGCGCACTGGTTGAGCGGCTCCAGGCCGACCGAGCCGGTCCCGAGGCTGGTCGCCGAGGTGCTCTCCCGGAGCCTCGGCCGGGAGGTCAGCGTCGAGGACACCGGCCTCGGCCGTCCGGTGGTCCGTCCGGCCGCCCCGGACGGTGACCCGTACGAGCTCATGGTCGCGCTGGCGGCCCTCGGCGGTCGGCGCCGGCCGGACCGGCTCCCCGTCTACTCGCTCGCCCGCAAGCGGCTCCCGGCCTTCCCCCAGCAGGCACCGCACGGCCGGTCCGCCGTACCGCCGGCCCGCATCGGCACCCCGCACCTCCAGCTCGCGCAGAGCCTCCTGGAGGTGGTGGCCAGCCGCGACGAGGCGATGGGCCCGGAGCAGGGTCGCGGGATGCTGACGGACTTCCTCGGCACGGTGGCCGCGGACTGGCTCCGGGCGTCGGCCCCGCCCGCGCTGCGCTGGAGGCTGCTGAGTTGCACGTCCCGCCTCAGCTACCTCGCGGGATTCTCCTGCTTCGACGCGCAGCACCACGGTCTGGCGCAGTCCTACTACCGGACGGCGGCCCTCCTGGCGGCCGAGGCGGCCGACAACGACTCCTACGCGATAGCACTGCGCGGCATGAGCGTGCAGGCCCACTACCTGGGCCACCGCAGGTACGCGCGGGAGCTCGCCGAGCTGGCCGCGACCCACGGGCACGCCCTGCCGGCCGGACAGGCGGCCTTCGTCCGCGGCCAGCAGGCCGTGACGGCGGCCGCCTGCGGCGAGCGGAAGAAGGCCTTCGCGTACCTGACCGAGGCGCAACGCCTCCTGGATCGGGCGCTGACCCCGAGCAGCGGCGTGGGCGGCTACGACTGGGCCGGGTACGCCCACCAGGAGGCCGAGGTGCTGGCCGGTCTGGGCGATGTACAAGGAGCCATCCGTTCCCTGACCCGCTCGGGGCGGGAGCGCTCCGCCACGGAGCGGATGGCCCGGGCCGTGGTCAACGCCCGCCTCGCCGAGCTGCTGCTGTCACGCGGCAGCCTGGACCGGGCAACCGAGGTGTGGCACAGCGTGCTCGACGACTACCCCCTGGTGGGCTCGGGCAGGCTGACCGCGAGCGTCACCCGGATGCGCGGCCGGCTGGCGCTCCAGCACCGGGGCGCCGCCGTCCAAGCCCTGCTGAACCGGGCGGCCGCCCTCCAGGGCGCGGTTCCGGCCCGCCGCAAGCCGGTAGACGAGCCGGAACGTGCCGCGCCCTGACGGTCGGTCAGGTGCCCGTGTGCTCGTAAAGCCGCTGGTGGGAGTCGATGCCCGCCAGCCGGTGCCACCCCTGCGACTGGTGGGGAAGGCGGAGGGCCGCCCCGTCGGTGGGGAGTTCCCGGTTCCGCAGTTCGCGGTAGACCTCGTAGCTCACGGGTGTGCGGTGGGCGATCGCACCCAGGTGCGCCTCCGTGCGGAGGGCGCTGCGGTGGCCCGGCTGGAGGGTGGCGGCGAGGAACTCGGCGACGCACCCCGAACCGTAGCTGAACAGGCCGACGTGCTCGCCGTCCCCGACCGTGCCGCTGTCCAGGAGGGCGGTGAGCGCGAGGTAGAGGGAGGCGGTGTAGCTGTTGCCGAGGGTCTCGTTGTACGCCGTGGTGGAGCCGACGGCCCGCAGCACCGCCTCGGGCGAGTGCGGGACCCCGGCGGCGCTCATCAGCCGCCGGTGGGCCTTGTGGGCCATCCGGGTGAAAGGCTGGTGATAGCAGACGGCACGGAAGCCCTCGAACGGGATGCCGTTCCGCGCCCGGTAGTCCTGCCAGGTGCCGTCGACGGCCTCCAGGTAGGCCTCGACCGACTTCTTGCCGTCGACGAGCGCGGTGGTGCGGTAGTTGGGCCGCCAGAAGTCCATGACGTCGCGGGTGTACAGGCCGGAGGGCGGCGGGATGACGGCGATGGCGGGGTCCGCGGCGACCAGGACGGCCACTGCGGCTGCGCCCTGGGTCGCCTCGCCGGGGCTGTCCAGGTCGTAGCGGGCGATGTCGCTGGCGAGTACGAGGACCTCCTGGGCGGGGTCGGAGCGGACCAGCGTGCAGGCGAGCTGGAGGGCCGCCGTTCCGGCGTAGCACGCCTGCTTGAGCTCGATGACGCGGGTGTGGGGAGCCAGGCCGAGGAGCCGGTGGACGTAGACGCCGGCCGCCTTGGACTGGTCGATGCCGGTCTCGGTGGCGAACATCAGGGTGCGGATGCGGCCCGTCCCGTGGCGCTCCACCACCGGCTTCCCGGCGTCGGCCGCCAGTGTGACGACGTCCTCGTCGACGGCCGGGACGCTCATGGCCCGCTGGCCGATGCCGTGGTGGTACTTGGCCAGCGGAGCCCGGGTGTGCCGCGCCAGCTCCTCATGGGTGAGCACCAGGCTCGTGGTGGCGAAGGTGAGGTCGTGGATCCCGACGGGAGGGTCAGCCGGCATCGGGGGCCCCCTCGACGCGCTCCATCCGGGTGTGGGCCCGCATCAGTTCGCCCGGGTTGGTCTGCGCCGCCATCAGGGACAGCTCCCCGCACAGCACGGTCGCGGCGGCGAGGGCGGCCAGCCTGCGGGCGTTGTCGCCGTCCGGACGCGGTTCGCGACAGCCCAGCCGGGAGAGGGCCCGCCGGACGTTCTCGAGCGACTTGCCGTTGCCGACGGTGCCGACGATGAGGTTGGGCAGGGTGCAGGAGAAGTAGAGGTCCCCGTCGTGGTCGGCGGCGTAGGTGATGCCCTGGGAACCCTCGACGATGTTGGCCGCGTCCTGGCCGGTGGCAAGGTAGAAGGCCAGCAGCATGTTGGCGTAGTGGGCGTTGGCCGAGCGGATCCCGCCGGCCAGCAGGGTCCCCACCAGGTTCTTGTGGACGTTCAGCTCGACGACCTTCGCGGCCGTGGTGCGCAGCTGCTCGGCCACCACAGGGCGGGGGACGTGGATCTCGGCGACGGTGTTCTTGCCACGGCCGAGGATCCCGTTGACGGCCGTGGCCTTCTTGTCGGTGCAGTAGTTGCCGGAGATCGACCCGTACCGCATGCCGGGCAGCACGGCGAGCAGGTGGGCCAGCAGCCGGTCGGCCGCCAGGGTGGCCATGTTGTGCCCGGAGGCGTCGCCGGTGGAGAACTCGAAGCGGAGGAAGAGCAGCGGTCCGGTGATCTCGTGCCGGACGGCCAGCAGCTCCGCGTAGCGGCTGGTGTGACGGGTCAGCGCGCGGAGCTCGTCGAGCTGCGCGTGGACGGCGAGGGCCGCGCCGTAGGCCGTCGCGGCGTCCGGGGCCTTGAGCAGGACGGACCGGGTCATCCGGTCGTCCACGACGGTGACCCTGATCCCCTCCTCCACCAGACGGGAGACGCGCGCACCGCGGCCGACGGACGGCCACAGCGGGGATTCGTAGGTGGCCAGCGGGACGTGGGTCTCCGTGGTGGCGGCGTTGCCGCTGATCCTGACCGGGCCCACCCAGCGGGTGGGGACCGGGCAGAGCTCGTCGGTGACGGCGACGCTCGGGCGGGGGGTCGTGGGGGTGCTGGTCATGGACGTGGCTCCTTTGGGGCTCGGGGCAGGACTACCGGCTCCCGGCCGCGCGGCTCAGCGAATCGCCGAGCTGGATGTCGCAGGCCGTGAGGTCACCGGTGCGGCGGGCGCCGAGGATCGTCATCAGCGCGGTGAGCTGGTCGATCCAGGTCGTGATCCGTGCGACGAGGGCGTCGAGGCCGTCGGTCACCAGCGTGGTGAGGAACGGGCCGGAGGCCCCCACCGCCCGGGCACCCAGGGCGAGGGCGCGGGCGACGTCGAGGGGGTGGCGGACCCCGCCGGAGGCGAGCAGGGGGAGGCCCTGATCCCGCGCGTCCAGCAGGGCGGCGGGCGTGCTGAGCCCCCAGCCCTCGAGGTAGGCGTAGTCGCCGTGCTCGCGGCGCCCGTTCTCGATCCTGGCGAAGTCGGTCCCGCCGCTGCCCGCCACGTCGGCGGCGGCGACGCCCAGCTCGGCCAGGAGGGCCACCGTCCGCCCGCTGAGGCCGAACCCGACCTCCTTGACGATGACCGGGACGTCCAGCGCCTTCACGATCGCCTCGATCGAACCGGCCCAGTGCCCGAACGAGCGGTCGCCCTCGGGCATGACGATCTCCTGGACCGGGTTCAGGTGGATCTGCAGGGCGTCGGCCTCGATCAGGTCGACGGCCCGCCGGGCCTGCTCGGGGGTCGCGTTGGCGTTGAGGTTGGCCATCACGAAGCCGTCCGGGTACTCGTCGCGGACCGGGCTGAAGGTGCCCGCGGTCGACTCGTCCTTCAGGTACGGGCTCATGGAGCCCGTGGCGATCGCCAGCCCCGTCTCCCGGGCGGCGATCGCCAGACTGCGGTTGATCCGGCCGGTCTCGGCGGTGCCGCCGGTCATCGCGTTGATGTACAGCGGGGTGGTCCAGGCGCGGCCGAGGACCGTGGTGCGCAGGTCGACCTGCTCGCGGTCGATCCCGGCGAGTGCGTGGTGGACGAAGCGGACGTCGTCGAAGCCGCCGGGCCGGGCCGCGGGGGAGGCCCCGCCGCCCCGGCCGAGCCTCGGCGCCGGGACCTCGACGTGCTGGGCGACCGCGAGGCGGACGTGGGCGTCCTTGCGGTTCTCGGTCATCGGGGACTCCTCCTGTTCGGACCGGTCTCACCGGTGGGGGACGGCGGCGCCTCGGCGGGGGGCCGGCCCGGGGCTTCCCCGGGGAGTGCCGCTGCTTCGGCGGTCCCGAGGCGCAGCGGGACGATGCCGACCGCGCTCCACCGCTGCCGCAGGGCCGCTGCGGCCGAGGCGGACGGGAGCAGCGCGATGCCGCAGTCGCCGCCGCCCGCGCCGGAGGGCTTTCCGGCGCCCCCGACGGCCCGGGCCGTCTCGCACAGCCGGGTCAGGGCGGGGGTGAAGATTCCGCACTCCGTCCGTTGGTCCAGGTCGGACAGCAGGGCGGACGCGGTGCCGACGCCGTGTATGGCGGCCTCCTGGTCGCCTCGGGAGAGCGCGAGCGCGAGCCCGTGCACCAGCTCCGCGCTGCGCCGGAGGAAGCCGTGGTGCGCGGCGCTGTCCCACCAGGCGGTCCGGCGGAGGTGGCCCACTTTGGCCGGGGTGGAGGCGGGCCGGCCGGTCCAGCCCACCTGCAGCGGGGTGGCCGGAGGAGCGAGGGCCTCCAGGGTGAGGCCGGTGAAGCGGCCCGAGAGGGTGGCCGCCACGCCCTCCGTCCGGAGCGAGCGGAGCAGTTCGCCGCGGTCGGGCGGGGTGTACAGGACCCACCCGCCGAGGGTGCTCGCCGCCACGTCGGAACCGGAGGCCTGCGGGTCGACCGTCGCGGTGACCAGGAGCGCCAGGCGCAGGCGCAGCTCGGGCGTCAGCTCGATCCCGGTGAAGGCCGTGAGGGCCTGGACGGCCGCCACGGTGACGGCGCCGCTGGAACCCAGGCCGATCTTGACGCCCTTCTCGTGCAGCCGGGACCGGACGTCCAGGCGCACGGGCGCCTCGGGCAGGCCGGACTCGACGCGGAGTCGCTCGACGGTCCGGACGACCGCGAGCAGGTGGGTTAGGGCGTCGGGCCGGGCGCCGGCGCGGGCGGGCACCAGGGTGCCGTCGCGGCGGTGGAGGGCGTACGGGCGGGCGGTCAGGTCGGTGACGAGCTCCACGTCGGCGTGGCGCGTGGAGGAGGCGGTGACGGTGATGTGGCGGTCGACCGCGGCGACGATCGCGGGCTGGCCCGGGGTGAGCACCGCGTACTCGCCGGCCACCAGGAGCTTCCCGGGCGCGCGACAGACCACCGGGGTGTTCACCGCGCCCTCAGGGAGGTGAGGCGCGCGCCCGGTCCGGGCCGGGCGACCACGGTCGGGCAGTGCGCCAGGGCCGCCAGTTCCTCGGCGAGCCGCGCCGCCTCCTGGGGGGCGCAGAGCACCTTCACGTTGGGGCCGGCGTCCATGGTCGCCCAGACCTGTTCGCCACGGGCCCGCAGCGCCCGCACGTGCGCCAGCACCTGGTGGGAGGCGGACGTGCGGTAGACGACGGGCGGATCGGCGCTCTCCATCGTGGCGTGCATGCCGAGGGCGCTGCGCTCGGCGATGGCGCCGGCCCGGGCCAGGTCCGCGGTCCGCAGCGCCGCCCGCATCGCGTGCACGTCCGCGCGGGTGGCGGCGATCCAGCCGGGGAACAGCGGGGACGTCCTGGTGGTGCGGGCCATCGCCGTCCTGCTGGAGACGGTCTTCGGCCCGGTCTCCAGCAGGACGGCGACCATGGCGAGCTCCAACCGCGCGTCCTCGACGGGCCGTGCGTAGGAGCTCCGGTCGGGGTCGGGGTCGTCCGGCCGCCCCGCGTGCCACTGCACGAAGCCCCCGTGGACGGACCGGCAGGCCGAACCGGAGCCGCGGCGGGCGAGTCTGGACAGGTCCCTGGCGTCGAGGCCGGCTCCGAAGGCGGTGGAGGCAGCCAGGGCGAGTGCCGCGAACCCGGCGGCAGAGGACGCCAGTCCGGCGCCGACCGGCACGGTGTTGACGGTCTCGACCCGCGCCCGGCCGGTGCTTCCGGTCAGCCGGCGCACCAGGTCGAGGAAGTCCGTGACCCGGCTCAGGGTTCGGCCGGTCGCCGCGGCGCTGTCGATGACGACCTGGTCGCCGCCCTGCCCCGGGAGGAGGCTGACGGTGGTGGTGGTGGGAAAGACGTCGAGGGTCATGGAGATGCTGTCGGCCAACGGAAGGATCAGGTCCTCGTCACGCTTGCCCCAGTACTTGACCAGGGCGATGTTGGGGTGGGCGGTCGCCGTTGCCGAGCAGAGACGGTTCATGCCGGGCCCCCCGCCTCCACGCGCGCGGTCCAGGCACGGTGCGCTCCGCGCCGGGTGAGCAGCGCGGCCAGCCGGGCCGAGGCGGCGCGCGAGGCGCTCAACGCGATCATGCATCCGCCCAGGCCGCCGCCGGTCAGCTTGGCCCCGAGGGCGCTGTGTTCGAGCGCGGTGGTCACCAGGGAGTCGAGACCGGCGGTGCTCAGGCCCAGTGCGGACAGCAGGTGGTGGGCTTCGGTGAGGCAGTGTCCCAGCTCCTCCAGGTCCCCGTCGGCCAGCGCGGTCAGGCCGCGGTCGACCACGGTGGTGGAAGCGCTCAGGAACCGTTCACGCTCCAGTGGTCCGGTCTCGAAGCGGAGACGGAGGCCGGCCACGGCCTCGTGGGTGCTGCCGGGGGTTCCCGAGTCGGCCACCACGAGCCACGCCTCGGTTCCCACCCGAGGTGTGCTGGTGCGCCCCTCGCGGAGGAGGACGGGCGCGGCCGATCCGGTGGCCAGGGCGTCGATGCCGGAGGGCCGGCCGTGGGCCGCGCGTTCGGCGAGCTGCACGTGGGCGAAGACCTCGGTCTCGCTCATCCGGGCCCCCAGCAGCCGGTCGAGCGCACGGGTGAGCGCACGGGCGCTCGCGGCGCTCGCCCCGAGGCCGCGGGCCGGCGGGATCGTACTGCTGAGCTCGACGTCCACGCCGTGCAGCCAGGCGGCGCCCGGCCGCCGGAGCACGGCGGCGACGAGCGAGACGAGCCCTGGCGGCGGAGGCGACACGGGTGCGGTGACCCCCTGCGGGTCGGCGGTGCAGGAGAGGCCCACGAGTCCCCGGGCGCCACCGTGGCGGGCGGTCACCTCGGCGCGGCAGGTCAGGGCGGGGAGCGGGACGGCCAGGGCCGGGGCGCCGTAGACCGCGGCGTGCTCGCCGAGCAGGATCGCCTTCGCGTGGGCCGAGCCCTGGGCACGGGCGGGAGTCGTGGGCGGACGGGTGGGTCCGGTCGCGTCGTGCACCGGGGTAGGTCGGCTCATGGTGCGGGCACCTTCCTCGCGGAGAAGGGCGGGTTCGGGCCGTCCGGACGGCCCGGCCGGGAGTCGTGGTCGGCAGGGATCAGGGGCCCGAGGTGAGCGCGGCGCAGTTCGCCACGGTGGTTCCCGGGGCGATCAGCAGGTCCTCGTCCACCGGCCGGCCCAGCGCGTTCTGCAGCTTCTGCGCGAGCGCGGTGATCTGCAGGGAGTCCAGGTCGAGGTCCTCCACCAGCCGGTGGCCGGGCTCGACCTCGGCGGGCGGGAGCTGGGCGATCGCGGCGACCAGGTCCCGGACCGTCGAAAAGGTGTCGGCTTCGGTGTGCATCGGTGCTCCTGTCTGGGGGCGCCGGACCGGGGTCCGGTCAGGGGTTGAGGATGACCTGGGCGGCGTAGGTGAGCCCCGCGCCGAAACCGAACAGCAGGACCGGGTCGCCCGGATGGATCCGGCCGTCCCGGCGCAGTGCGTGCAGACCGAGCGGTACGGACGCCGCGCAGGTGTTGCCGGCCACCGTCAGGTCGGTCGCGGTGACCAGGTCGGGCGAGCCGATCGCGGCCGACAGGGCGTCGATGATCCGCAGATTGGCCTGGTGCGGGACGAAGGCCTTCACCTTGTCCACCGGGATCGCCGCTCGCTCGCAGGCGGCCTCGACGACGGGCATCAGCGCGGAGGTCGCCCACCGGAAGACCTTGCGCCCGGACATCGTCATCCGCCGGGTGTCGGGGCTGATGAGGATGAGGTCGGCGCGGCTGCCGTCGCTGCCCCAGGCGACGGGGAAGATCCCCGGCCGGTCGGAGGCGACGACGAGGGCGGCGGCCGCCCCGTCGGCGAAGATCGGCCCGGTGTCGCGGTCGTTCGGGGCGACCCAGTCGCTCATCCGCTCGGAGGCGACGACCAGGACGCGGCGGGCGGTGCCGACCCGGACCAGGGCGTCCGCGACGGCCAGTGCGTGGTTGAACCCGGAGCAGGCCGCGTTCAGGTCGAAGCCGGCCGCGGCGGTACAGCCGAGGCCCGAGGCCACCGAAGCGGCGCCGCTCGGCATCGGCGAGGGCATGGAACAGGTCGCCAGCACGACCACGTCGACCTCGTCGGCCGGTGTCCCCGACTCCTCGAGCGCCGCACGTCCGGCCGCCACCGCCATCGACACCACCGATTCGGTGGGCGAGGCGAAGCGCCGGGTGCGGATGCCGACGCGCTGCTCGATCCACTGGGCCTCGACCCCCGCGGCCTCGGCCGCCTGCTCGTTGCCGATCACGGTGTCGGGCCGGTGGGCACCCAGACCGGCCACCCGTGTTCCGGAGGACGGGGCCGGGGCCGAACGGGCGACCGCGACCCCCGCCGGATCCTGAAATGGCGTCAACTTCGGCTCCTCGCAACGAATCGGGACCGCATGCCAGGGAGGGCCGGGCGACGGCCCGGCAGTCGCGCCCGAGGCCCGGACGGACGCGGACCGCGGAACGGTGTCGTTCCCCGGTGGGCCCGGCCTCTCGCGGAGCGCCTCGGCGGGCCGTGCGACGACGGCGGTGACCGGGTCTGCTGAAAGTCTGGAATCACCGGTCGGCGGGGGGAAGTCGCGGGCCGGGACGCCTTGTTGAATCGCCCGTCCGGTTGAACGAGGTGCGCGGGTCGTCCGCGGGCACGGCACGGCACGGGCCGGCCGGCCCGTGCCGTGCCGTTGCGTCAGTTCAGCACGGGGAGATGTGCTTCGGTCGCGATCCGGGTCGAGACGTCGCGGGTGACCACGCCGATCGGTCCGGTGCCGGAGAGCAGGCGCAGCACCTCGCGCCGCCGCCCGTCCTCCGGATCGGAGAGACTGCTGGTGACCAGGGCGAGGCTCCTGAGGCGTGGGGTCAGCCAGTGCTCCTCGATGTCGGTCGGGTCCCCGAACTCCCGGCAGGTGACCGGACTGTGGCTCAGGGCCGCGTCGAGCAGCGGGTGGCGTGGGCCCGGGGAGGTCAGTACCCAGACCTCGTCCGCACCGTCGACGGCCAGGCGTAGCGCCTGGAACCGGTCGGAGCTCCGGTACGGCCAGTGGTCGGGGTGCTGTCCCCGCAGATGGGGGAATCGCCTCCGGGCCGCGTGCAGGAGTACGGAGGCGTCCTCCGCCACCACGTCGGGTGACATCACGAAGGACAGGCGGTCTCCGTTTACTTCGTGCAGGACCGATTCTGCGAAGGTGCATTGTCGCCCGGCGTACACGACGCGCTGGTGGGCCGCCGGGTGCAGTCCTCGGAGGGCTGCCGTCGGCTCGCCCAGGACCAGCACCGAGTCGCCCTCGTCCAGATATCGCTGGGCCGCCACGGCCGGGTCGGGAGCCGCGTCGGACGCACCGCGCTGACCGGGGACGTTGGCGCACGGAAGGTCGGGCAGTAGGACCCGGCGGGTGCCGAGCGTCCGCTGCCAGGCCACCAGTGCGGCGCGGGCCGCCCGTTGCCACTCCGGTGCCCCGGCGGAGGTGGTCACGGCCAGGCCGACCGGCCCGAGACGGGGGTCGATGTAGGCCACCCCCAGCCACCGTGACTGCTCGGTCTCCCCCAGCTGTCCGGGCTCCGACACGGCTGCGGCGAAGCCGGCCCGGAGGAGCCAGCCCACCACCAGTTCCGCGGCCGGCGAGACCGTCCTGCCGTAGAGGGGGTGGTCGAAGGTCCTCGCCACCAGCACTCCGCCCCCCGTCGTGGCCGGGCCCCACCACGAAGAAAACCGCTTCGTCCGCTTCAACGTTCCTCCACATGGAGCAGTACGGGAAAATGTCCGGACTGACAACGATCATGTGAAAGTGAAGCTTCGACCGGAAACGGCGTGCGGAGGGCCAATCACCCGGTCGGTGCATTCAGCGGCGCGACGGCCTGGGGGCGGCCGGCCCCGGAGCGGGCCCGGCCACGACGAGGGCGCGGTACCCCAGGGCACGCAGCCGCCGGGCGATGGTCACGGCGTGGCCGGTGTCGGAGGCCAGGAACGCGCAGGTCGGGCCCGCGCCGCAGACCGTGGCGCCGAGCCCGCCGGCCGCAGTGCCGGCCAGCAGGACCTCCTGGAGCTCGGGGCGGAGGCTGATCGCGGCGGCCTGGAGGTCGTTGGACAGGTGGTGGGCCAGGAGTTCCGCCGAGCCGCCGCCCAGCGCGTTCAGGACGCCCCGGCGCGGCGCGGCCGGCGAGACGGGCGGATGCGGGTGCAACTCGTCCCAGGCGCGGTACACGTCCGGTGCGCGCAGAGGGATCGCCGACGGGACCAGCACCCAGTGGAAGGCGTTCCCGACCGGTACCGGCTGGAGCCGGGGCCCGCTGCTGGCGCCCACCGCCGCGACGCCCCGGAGGCAGAACGCGGCGTCCCCGCCCAGCCGCGAGGCGAGTCGGAGCAGCACCGACGGCGGGAGGTGCACCCGCCAGAGCCTGGCGCAGGCCACCAGCGCCCCGGCCGCGTCGCTGCTGCCGCCGGCCAGTCCGGCGGCGGCCGGGATGTTCCTGACGATGGACAGTGACACCCGGGGCGGTCGCCCGAGGTGTTCGGCCAGGAGGGTCGCCGCCCGGTGGGCCAGGCTCTCGCGGCCGGTCGGCACCTCGGCGGCCCATTCGCCGCGGACGGTGACGTCGAGCGCGGCGGCGTGCTCGGCGGTGACCTGGTCGTACAGTCCGACCGCCAGGAGGACGCTGGTGACGGGGTGGTGGCCGTTCGGGCCGGGGGCCGCGACCGAGACCTGAAGGCTGATCCGCGCCGGGCAGTGCACCGTCACCGAGCGCCGCGGGCCCGGGTCCGCCGGGACGGCCGCACCGAACCTCCCGGCCCACAGGGCCTGTTGGTCGTCTGCGGTGGTCGGTCCGCAGGTGCCGCTGGCGGGAGGGTTGCGGTCCTCGCGCGGGCCGGGCGGGGCCGGGCGCGGGGCTCCGATTCGGGCGGGGACCTGTCGGGAGGCGTGGCGCCCCGGCGGGGCCTGGGGTCTGGGCATCGTCCCTCCGGGAGGGGGTGAAGGAGCGTCAGCTGGGGAACGGGTGGGCGAGGCCCGCCCGGGCGCGGAGCACCGCCCGGACGATCGGTCCAGCGCTCAGCCCGGCGGCGGCCAGCAGCTCCGGCCGGGCACCGTGCGGCAGGAAGCGTCCGGGCAGGCCGAGCGAGGTGACGGGTACCCGGGCGCCGCGGTCGGCGAGCGCGCGGGCCACCGCGTCGCCCACTCCGCCGCTGCGGACGTTCTCCTCGACGGTGACCACCAGTCGGTGCCCGTGGGCGAGTTCGAGCAGCTCGGACGCGACGGGCAGCACCCAGCGCGGGTCCGCCACGGTGACGCCGACACCGGTCCCGGCCAGCTGCCGAGCCGCTTCGAGGCACTCGGCGGTGAGCGGTCCGACCGCGACGACCAGGACCTCGCCGCCGGGGGCCGAGCGGAAGAGGACGTCCACGGGGCCGCGCTGTTCGAGGGCCGGAAGGTCCGGGCCGGCGGTGGACCCGGGGAAGCGCAGGGCGGTGGGGTGCTCCTGGTCGTCCACGGCCTCGGCGAGCAGCGTCCGCAGGCTGGAGGGGTCGCGCGGGACGGCGAGGCGGAGGCCGGGGACGGAGGCGAGCAGCGGGACGTCCCACATGCCGTGGTGGCCGGCTCCGTCGGGGCCGGTGACCCCGGCGTGGTCGAGGACCAGGGTGACCGGGAGGCGGTGCAGCGCGACGTCCGTCAGGACCTGGTCGTAGGCCCGGCCGAGGAAGGCGGCGCGGAGGGCGACCAGGGCGCGGGCACCGGCGGTGGCCAGGCCGGCCGCGCTGGCCACCGCGTGCTGCTCGGCGAGTCCTGCGTCGTGGAAGCGCTCCGGGAAGCGGGCGGCGAAGCGGGCGAGGCCCGCAGGGCCGGGCGCGGCCGCCGTCACCGCGACCAGGTCGGTGTACTGGGAGCCGAGCCGGACGAGGTGCTCGCCGAAGACGTCGGTCCAGGTCTCCGGGGCCGGGCCGGACTCTGGACGGCCGGTGAGGGAGTCCAGCACGCCGACGGCGTGCATCCGCCCGTCCCGGTCGGCCAGCGCCGGCGGGTAGCCCCGGCCCTTCTGGGTGACGACGTGGACGACGACGGGCCCGGTCCGCGCGCGGGCTCCGTGGAGCGCGGACTCCAGGGCTGGGAGGTCGTGGCCGTTCACGGGGCCCAGGTAGCCGAGGCCGAGCTGCTCGAAGAGGTTGCCGTCGGCCGTTCCCGCGCGCAGGGCCGCCAGGTGGGCGGCGAAGGCCCCGGCGGTCGTTGCGTGGGAGCGGGCGTTGTCGTTGAGCACGACGACGACCCGTCGCTGCGGGGCGGCACCGAGGTCGTCGAGCGCTTCCAGGGCCGGACCGCCGGTGAGGGCGCCGTCGCCGACGACGGCGACCACCGCCCGCCCCGGTTCGCCGCTCAGCGCGCGGGCCCCGGCGATGCCCACGGCGTACGAGAGGGCGGTCGAGGCGTGGCCGCCCTCGATCACGTCGTGTACCGACTCGGCACGGCTGGGGTAGCCGGAGAGCCCACCTGCCCGGCGCAGGGTGCCGAACTCGTGCTGACGGCCCGTCAGCATCTTGTGGACGTAGGCCTGATGGCCGGTGTCGAACAGCAGGGTGTCGTACGGGGAGCTGAAGACCCGGTGCAGGGCGATGGTCAGTTCCACCGCGCCGAGGTTGGAACCCAGGTGTCCTCCGACGGCGGTGACCCGGTCGATCAGCAGGGTGCGGATCTGCTCGGCCAGCAGCGGGAGGACACCGGGGGCGAGGTCCTTGAGGTCGTCGGGGCCGTTCAGCCCGGCGAGCGGGTCCGGCAACCGACGGTCCGGCAGCCTGGTGAGGGTGGTGGGCGCGGTCACGGCTGCGGGTCCCTTCCTGGTGCGGCGGCCGGAGGGCGAGGCCTTCCCCGGCGGTGCTCACAGCCTCCGTCGGGTGATCAGGGCGGACAGGGCGCGGAGCTCCGCCGAGTCCTCGTCCGAGGGCAGTACGGAGTCGAGCGTGTCGAGGGCGCTCAGCAGGTGCCGTCGGGCCCGGTCCTGGGCCCACATCCGGCCGCCGGCCTCCTCGAGTACCTGGGTCGCCCGCTCCACCTCGGCCGCGCTGAGCGGACGGTCGACCGAGTAGAGCGCGCGCAGCCGGCGCGCGGGCTCGGTCGTCATCGCCAGCGTGGCGACCACCGGCAGGGACTTCTTGCGCACCCGCAGGTCGGCACCGACGGGCTTTCCGGTGACCGCCGGGTCGCCCCAGATGCCCAGCAGGTCGTCCACCAGCTGGAAGGCCAGGCCGAGTTGACGGCCGAACGAGTCGAAGGCCGCGACGACTCCGGGAGGCGCGCCGCCACTGAGGGCACCCAGCGCGCAGGACGCCCCGAGCAACGCGCCGGTCTTGGCCTCGGCCATCGTCAGGCAGTCGTCCACGGAGACCGTCGCGCGCCGTTCGAAGGAGCAGTCCAGATGCTGCCCCTCGCAGAGCTGGGCCACCGCGACGCCCAGTCGGCGCAACGACTCGGCCAGTTGCGGATGCTCGTGCCGGGCGAGCACCCGGGGCGTCATCGCCAGCATGGCGTCACCGGCCATGATGGCGTCGGCCGTCCCGAACGCCTTCCAGGCGGTGGGCCGGTGACGCCTCGTCTCGTCCCGGTCCACCACGTCGTCGTGGACCAGGGAGAAGTTGTGCGCCAGTTCCACGGCCGCGGCTGCGGGGACCGCGTCCTCCAGCCTTCCCCCCACGGCCTTCGCGGCCGCCAGGGCCAGGGCGGGACGGAGGGCCTTTCCGGAACCGGTCGCCCGTTCCACGCCCTCCGCGTCCCACCACCCCAACTGGTATCCGGAGACCAGGAGCATCCTCGGGGGCAGCTCGCCGAGCGAGGAGCGCAGGAGGTTGTCGGCGAGATCACGGGCCCGGTCCAGGAGGAAGCCGGTCCGATTCTCGTGCTGGTCGGTCCAAGTCGTGGCCATCACAGTTCCCTTCCCGTCGTTGTCGGTGCCCTGGTGGCAGGTGTGCTCCCACCGGTGCGAGCCCGTCGCCCGCCGCGCCGCCGGTCGGCGACGGCAGGGAGGCGAGGGGCCGACGGCGGACCCGAGGGTGCCGTCGGCCCCTGCCGTGCTCGCCGGTCGACGCCGGCGGCCGGTCAGATCCGGTCGGCGGCGATCAGCAGGTACTGGAAGCTGCCGTCCTTGTAGGAGCTGAGGAAGGCGTCCTCGATGCCGGTGGTGACCGAGGAGTGGGTGCGCAGCTCCCAGTAGGGGATGGTGGCGGGGGTGAGGTTCTCCACGTGCACCGGGACGAGACGGTTGGCGGCCATCGCGGCGAAGTACTCGGAGCGGGCGTGGATGTTGCACTCGTAGTGCGCGTTGATGGTGGAGACCGCCTTGGAGGGCTGTCCGTAGACGTCGTTGTAGCAGCCGGTGATGGTCACGTAGCGGCCGCCGCGGGCGAGCAGCGCCGAGTGTGCGGCGAACAGGTCCTTGAGGTCCACGTACATGGTGGACTCGTTGTTCCAGATGGCCTGGTAGGCCCCGGGGGTGAAGCCGGTGTCGAGCATGTTGCCGACGTGGTAGCGGACCTTGTCGTCGATGCCGAGCTCGCGGGCGCGGCGGTTGGCGAAGTCGACCTGCTTGGAGGAGAGGGAGATGCCGTCGGCGTGGCAGCCGAAGGCCTGGTGGGCGAGGACGGAGGTGCCGCCGCGCCCGCAGCCGGCGTCCAGGATCCGCTGTTCCGGCTTGACCTCGCCGAGGTGCCGGATCAGCAGGTGGGCCTGGGCGGTCTCCAGGCGGTGCATCTCGTTGATGATCGCCTGGTCCCGGTCGGTCTCCGGGGTCTCCAGGACCGACCAGTCGACGTCCCCGACGCCGTAGTGGTGGTGGTAGAGGCCGTCGACGTCGCCCAGGCGCAGGTTGACGGGGCGCTCCTCGGCGTTCCAGTAGGCGGCGATGTCCTGCTGGTAGCGGCTGTGCGGGGTGACGGTGGTCATGAGGTGGTGTTCCCTTCGGTGCCGTGGGTGGGACGAGGGGGGCTGCGGTCGGTCCGGGGAGGTGGCAGAGGTGGTGGCCGAGCCGGCGACGGCGTCGGTGATCGTCGGACGTTTGGCAGGAGTCGGCCGACGCGCGGTCAGGTACTCCCAGGGGGACGGGACCCGCCCGTCGGTCTTCCGACCGAACCCCGCCGGGGCGGCATCCCCGCGGCGGTGGTTCCACCTCGGCTCATCGGGCCGGTTCCACGTGCGCCCCACCCGGGTCGAGCGCAGGAGTTCCGTGCTGCTCGCCCGGGGACTGCGGGCCGCAGTGGATCCAGTAACCCACCGCCTCCGCCCGCCGGGTACGGACGGACGGGGCCGCGCTTGTTGAACCCGTTCCGGTGTTGAACGCGGTCCGCGAGGCCTCCGCCCGCCGGAGGAAATGCCGCCGGTATTCCCGGGTGGTGTGGCGTGCGCGAATCCGGCTCGGTGTGATGATCATTCGGATTTCGTTTTCGCGCTCCGCCGGATTCGCCTGGGCGACTGCCGATGCCGACTCGGCTGTCCCATGATTTCGGCGGTGCCATATGCGCCAATGATCACCAAATCTGGCATATGCAGAACGAATGGGACAAGAATGCTGAACCGGAACACCCGCTCCGGAGTTGCCGGGTTTCCTCCCTCGAGGCCACGCAGTCGCGGCACCGGTACGACGGCCCCATCGCCGTACGACGGCCTCGCTCCCGGCTCCGTGAGCGGTCCTGCCGCCGCCTTCGACCTCGCCATCGCCGTCCACGACCAGGACGCCGAGAACGTCGCGGACGTCATTCGGCGGCTCCGGGCCTCGGCCCATGCCGGCCATGCGGCCGGCTGCTGCGAACAGCAACTGAACATCCTGCTCACCGACGCGCTCACCCAGGCCGGTGTCCAGGCGAAGGACATGGCCGGCACGATGCCGGCGGCCCTCCTGACCGAGCGCATCGAGCAGTACCTCACCGTCCTGGCCTACCCTCCGGAGACCGACCGGGCCGTGACGGGCCTGGTCTCCGGTGACCTCGATCCGCTGCGGCAGCTGCGGGGTACCTGCGGGCTGCTCGCGAGGGCGGTGTCCGCCGTGGGGCTCGGTCTGGTGGTGTGGTCACCGTCGCGCCACCGGGGGCTGCTGGAGGCCGAACGGGCCCGCTTCATCCGCCAGTTGTGAGGGGAGGTCGGACCTGATCGGTCCGCGGCGGCGGGCCGGTGCCCCGCCCGGCCGAGGTCGGCGTTGTGGGCCGGGGACCACCTCTACACTCCTCGCCCCTGCCGGCCCGCGGTGGTCAGTGGGCCAAGCGCAGAGTGGCGCCCGGGGTGGTGCGGTAGGCGGCACGGTAGGCGCTCGCGAAGTGACTGGAGTGGGCGAAGCCCCAGCGCATGGCGATCTCGGTGACGGTGGTGCGGCGGGGGTCGGCCGCGAGCAGTTGGCGATGGGCGGCGGCCAACCTGATGCGGCGCAGGTGCGCCAGTGGCGTGGTGTCCAGGTGTCTGCGGAAGGCGTACTGCAGTGCCCTGGGGGTGACGTGGGCCGCGGCAGCGAGCTGGGCGAGTGACAGGTCCTGGTCCGCGTGGGACTCCATGAACGCGATGGCCCGGCGGACGGTGGCCGGAGTGGCGTCGATGCTGTCGGCCGGGCGGCGGGCGTCGCGGGCCGCGTGCGGCAGGGCGGACAGGGCGACCGCGGCCAGATGGCGGGCGGCCGTGCCCACCAGGAGCTCGTGCGCGTCGGCGCCAGGTGCGTCGAGCACGTGGTCGCGCACGTACGCGATGGCACCGGCCAGCCGCCGCCCGGCGGCCGCGTCGACCGGCCGGTCGCCGGTCAGCCGGACCGGGCCGTCGCCCGGGGCGGTCGGTGCGACGTCGTCCAGCAGCGTGGTGTCGAAGAGCACGAGCGTGTACTGGGCGGCCCTGACCTCGCCGCGGTACGGCTGGTCGGGTGGGGCGACCAGGAAGGCGTCCCCGGGGCCGTACACCTCCTGGCGCCCGCCGGACCGGACCTCCAGCGTCCCGCTGTCCATGCCGGCGAGGCAGATCCGGCCCAACTCCCGTGCGTCGTAAGCCATCGGGTACCCGATGGCGAGCCGGTCCACCGTCATCGGGCCGACCGCTCGCCGGTCGATCCGCACCCTGCCGTTCTCGACCGGCCCACCGATCCGCATCGGGGTGTAGGCCAGCGACAGGAACGCCTCGGTCTCCTCCGGATCCACGCTGTCGAAGCGCAGGGACTGACCCACCATCATCAACCGCCAACGAGCTCGTGCTTCCTCGGGTCGCTCCTTCGTTGCGCCTGGCCACGTCGAGCAAGCGGAATGTAACAGAAGGTGCCGGTCCGGGGCGGCGGCCGGCGGGGCAGGGGCACCGTCGACAGGAGCGCCGTGTTGACGGGGGTCGGGTTCGCCCCTGCCCGGAACGGCCCTTCGCGTGCCTTGTCCTCCGGGCTGATAGGGATATATGCGTGCTGGTCCGTGCGAGGGGAAGATTTCGTGCCTGCGTACTGGGTGCCAGGGTCGGATGGCGATTCCTGGTGTCATTTTCCGTGGACGCCCATGGGTGGAGAAAGTCGGATTCTGACACGGCTCTGTGCCGCGCGGCTGGTGGCTCGACGCCTCTTTGTGCCCGAGAAAGGGCGGCCGAGGTTCCGTTTCCGTCCAATTCCTGGAGAAGGAAAAGAATGACGAAATCGCGTACGTCCGTCGCCCGCGCGTCCCGGAGCCGACGGGCCGCGCTCGTCTGCGCCGTCGCGTCGCTCACCCTCGCGGGCACCGGCGGGACCGCCTACGGCTTCTGGTGGTCCGGGCCCCCGGCCGGCGTTCCGGGGCAGGGTGGTCACCGGGCGGCCGTGCCGCCGCCGATCAAGATCATGCCGATGGGGGACTCCATCACGGAGGGCTGGGGCACCACGGACTGGGGCGGCTACCGCAAGCCCCTGCTGCCGTTGCTGCACCGCGCGGGGTACGACGTCGACTTCGTGGGATCGCGGCGCAGGGCCGAGAACACCGACAGCGGAGACCCCGACCACGAGGGGACTTCCAGCATTCGGATCGAGGCCCTGGACGCCAATGTGAACAGGGACAATCTGGTCGGCAGAGCCGCACCCGACTACGTGCTCCTGCACATCGGCACCAACAACATGACGACGGGGTCCGACGGAGTCGCGGGGCTGCTGAAGACCCTGATCGGGGACGTTCGGAAGCAGGCGCCGAATGCCAAGATCCTGGTGGCGTCCATCATTCCGTACACGCACCTCGGCTGGCGGCCGACGGAGAGACCGAAGTACAACGCCGAGCTGAAGACGACCGTCGAGGCACTGGCGCAGACCGACAAATCCATCATCTACGTCGACATGTCCAATGCCGTCGACCCCGCCACGGACCTTCCCGACGCGCTGCACCCGAACGCGAACGGCTACGCGAAGATGGCGAAGGTCTGGGCCGACGCACTCGCACCGGTGCTGCCCGCACCCTCCGGCGGCCCCATCCTCCAGGACAATCCGCACTTCCAGACCGTCCGCGCGGTCCCCGCCGCGCCGAGCGCGCTCGGCGTCAACCTCTGGTCCAACCAGGGCTCGGCCATCACCCGGGCCGAGCCCGGTTCCGACCTCAACGCGGTGGCGCCGACGGTCGGCAAGGGCATCAGCACGACCTTCACCACCAAGCCCGACGCCCCGGTGACCGTGACCTACCGGGTCAAGATGAGCGCCGGCCAGGCACCGGGCTGCACCAGCTCGGTCGACCAGCTCCGCCTCCAGCCTTCCGCCGGCCCCGCGCAGGACGTCACGGCGACCAGCGACTGGACCGACCACTCGTTCACCTTCACCCCGACCTCCACCCAGGGAAGTCTGAACATCACCGCCCTGGGCGGCGCGAGCGGAGCCTGCGGTCCCCTCGTCACCAGCGTGATCGTCCGTCAGGACACCACGCCGTCGCCCACTCCTACGCCGTCGCCTACGCCGACTCCCACGCCGTCGCCTACGCCGACTCCCACGCCGTCCCCAACTCCGAAGCCGACCCCTTCGCCCACGTCGCCCCAGCCCGTGAAGCCTGTCGTCGCCCCCACCGCAGCCCCGGACGGCGGCTCCCGGCACACTGACGCGCACACCCCGGCGGCCAGGGACAAGTACAAGGCGCAGTCCGCCGGTGGTGCACTGGCGGTCACCGGCACGTCCGCCGGGCTCGCGGCCGGAGTCAGCGGTTCCCTGATCGCTCTGGGTGCTGTTCTGGTCCGGCGTTCCCGGCGGAGGAACGAGACGAACGACCACGGCGCGTAGCCCTCGGCAGAGGGGCGCGGCGCCGTCTGCGCGCCGTCCGGGCTGGTGCCAGCGCATGGCAACCGGCCCGGACGGCGCGGGTGGTCGACCTGGCTACGCCGGCTCGGGTTCGAGGCGGGCGCGGGAGCGCAGGAGGGTGCCGTAGCGGGGGGCGTGGAGGTACCAGTCGGCGATTCCGGTGACGAGGTGCTGGTGGGTCCCGTTGCCGGGTGTGTGGGGTGCGGGGTCAGCTGGTGCCGGTGGCGGGTTGTGTGCTGGTGCGCCGAGCGGGTGGCCCGGCCGGGCCGCGAGGACGGAAGCGGCCCCGCAGGCCCGTGGCGCCGGCGACCACCGTCACGCTCCTTCCGCCGTACGGTGGCTCGCGGCGGCGACCACCCCGCTGTGGACCGTCACCGTCCTGACCCGTCGTCAGGGCAGCAGGTGGGACGCGCATTCGGCGAGGGCGGGGTCGTCGTGGGTCCGGACGGCGGGCAGCCAGCCGTGGCCGCTGGGGATCTCCGGGAGGAGGACCCGGAACCAGCGGTCGTTCCCGACGCCGGTCTCGTCCGCGACGCGGTCGCCGTGGTAGACGACGCAGTCGGCGGTCAGGACGTCCCGGTGCCAGACCCGGTGCTCCGTCACCACGTTGGAGGCGTCGTACTTCCGGAGCGGGTCGCGCGCCAGACCCAGACTGCAGGACCGGAGCCGCTCGCTCTGCTCCTGGCAGGCCGTCTCGATGTTGAAGACGGTCACGGGAGCACTGGCGACGGTGGTGGGCCCGTCCGCCCGCTCCCACGGTGCCAGCAGAGCCACTGCCAGACCGGCTGCCACCGCGGCGGCGAGGCCGATCAGCGGCAGCCGCCGACGCCACCGGCGGGCACCGCCACGGCCGGTCCGGGCGGCGGCCCGGACCCGGGGGAGCAGTGCTTCGGCACTGTGCCAGCTGCGTTGGGCCGGATCCGCGACCAGACAGTCCGCGAGCACTCCGAGCCACCGCTCCGGGACCTGTCGGTCGAGCCTGAGCGGAGCCTGCCCGGCCGCGTACTCGTGCAGAGCGGTCTGCCGGGCGGCCGGGGTCGCGCCCGGGAAGGGCAGCGAGCCGCCGGTGAGCAGCTGATGGGCCGTCACCCCGAACGCCCAGACGTCCAGACCTGTCCGGACGGTGACCCCGCGCTCGCCGAGCGGTTCCGTCCACCGCTCCGGCGGCAGGTAGTCCGGCGAGCCGACCGGCGGGGCGTAGCCGTGGGTGCCCTCGATCCGGGCGGCCAGGCCGAAGTCCGCGAGGCGGACCGAACCGTCCCGCGCGAGCAGGATGTTGGCGGGTTTGAGGTCGCCGTGCACCCAGCCCGACCGGTGCAGGTGCGCCAGTGCCTCGCAGACCTCCACGAGGATCCGTCCGGCCTCGGGCAGCCCCGGGTCCCCGCCCTCCTCGGTCCGCGCGGTACGAGCGGCCAGCGCCTCCGACAGGCTGGTCGCGGCACGCTCCATCACCAGCACCACGGCGCCGTCCAGCACCGGGTGGTCGGGATCGGAGACGACGACGGTGTCGAGCAGCCGGATCAGCCCCGGGTGGGCCGCCTCCCGGCCGAACTCCACCTCGCGGGCCGCGGTCTCCGACAGCTGTCGGGCCTGCCGGGGAGCCATGCCCTGCGTCGAGAAGACCTTCAGAGCGGCCTCGGCCGGCATGCCGGTCCCCTCCGCGCCGCGCCAGCGCGCGGCGTGCACGGTGGCCCAACTCCCGGCCCCGATCCGCTCGGTGACCTCCCAGTCCCCGATCCGGTAGCTGGCCGGCACGGCCTCCTCGGTGCACTTCCTCTCCGTGATCATGCCGCTCTCCCCTGCGGGGCGATCGACTCCGGTCCACCGGCGAAGTCCGCCGGAACGGTCGGGCACGGGCCGGCCAGCAGCCCGAGGTGCGCCTCGTGGACCAGGCCGAACCGCAGTGCCGCGTTCACCAGGCCCTCCCTGCGCCAGTCCAGCCGTTGTCCGGCGTCGCCCGGCCGCTTGATCCGCAGTTTGTGACGTGCGAGGTAGTCCAGGTGGAAGCTGACGGCCTGCTCGGTGAGCCGGCCCGCGGCCGGGTGGCGCTGCAGCCGCTCCGCGACCTGCCGCGCGGTCGGGATCGCGGCCGTGGACTCGTCCCGCAACCGGGCCTCGCAGAGAGCGGTCAGCACCAGGAAGTACACCGCCGACTCGTCCAGCGAGAACGGTGTCAGTGTCGCGGCCCCGTCGAGCCCCGCGTCGGCACCGCCTTCGAGGTAGGCGTGGGCGGGCGCGAACACCTGGAACGCCACTGGCTCGGTCCGGGTGGGCAGCACGACCCGGGCGAACTCGAACGGCACCGGGGCCCGCAACCGTCGGGGCGCCACCCGGAAGTACTCGCCGGCTCCCTCGGGGTTCTCCACCAGGTAGCTCTGACCGCTCGTCAGATTGCTCAACTGCCAGTAGTCCTCGGTGGCGCGGAGTTCTCCGGCGAGCCGGGGCACGGCCGGGTCGGCCAGCTCGATGTCGACCGGACAGCCCGGGGCGCCCCGGCCGAACCGGACCGTCCGTCCCGGAGCCACCTCCACCGTCACGGGCGTGCGCCCGTACTGCCCTGGCACGTGTACGAGCACGCTGGCCACAGCCCCTCCAAATTTCCGCCGGATGAACCCGAAATGCCAGGTCAGGGCATAGGTGCCGGCTGATCCCTGCTCGGGAGGCGCGACGGTACCACCGGTGGTCCGCGGTCAGGAAGGTCAATCCGGTGCGGCGAATGGTTCGGGCTCGGCCGATTGGTGCGGCTCTTGGCGTGTCCCCCGCCACACCCGTGAGGTGCCGTCGATCGGCGGGGTGGGAACCCCGTAGTCCGGCGGGGGTCGGGCGGGGCGCGAAAGGCCCGTTCCCGGAGAGCGGGTGCTCTCCGGGAACGGGCGGGCAACGACGGGATCCGGGGTTCAGCAGTTGGGGATGTCGGTGCCGTTGTTGTCCTTGGCGACGTCGTTGCCCCAGCGGCTCAGGTAGAGGGCCGAGACGTACTGGTTCTGCCACGGGCTGCCGGTGTCCAGGTCGGTGCGCAGCCACCAGTGGTTGTAGTCCGAGCCGTTGCGCGCCTCCGGACCCCACACCCGGCAGTACACGTAGTTCGTCCCCGCGTTCAACGTCCCCGACTGCCCACCACCACCCGGCTGCTGGAACCCCGGAGCAGCCGCGAA